>CAMJJD010000009.1 GCA_946406015.1 uncultured Bacteroidales bacterium
GCCGACAGGAGACCAACCACAAGCATAGCCTCTCCCCCTCTCTCAATAGGGAAAGGCCATCGTCGGAATCACATCCTCGTCAGTTTCAAACTGTAGTGGATATAATAGGTGGTATAATCGATTGTGGCACTGCTTATGCCGTGGAGGTAGCAATGCTTTCTGTTGAGTTTGTCGATGAAGTAGGCCATGGAGCCGTCATCGGCAATGAGGGTGATTTTGTCTTTCTGGATGCTCCAGGTGCCGTTTTTCTCCATCTCGCCCTCGGTGGTGTGGTGCACGGTGGTGTAGGTGCCGTCGGCTCTGAAGGTAATCTCGGCGGTCTCACCCTCCCCGAGAGCGGAGTAGGTCTCGGGACTATCGTTGTCAATGGTATGGGTTACGGTGGACTCGTCCTCATTCCAAGTGCCGATGATGAGTTCCTCAAAGTCCTTCTGGCACCCGGTGAGGCTGAGGGTCAGAGCAGCAACAACCACCGCCACGATGGTCTCCAATGTCTTTTTCATTGTTTTGATGGTTTTAACAGGCTAATTAATTGAGTTACATTCTCTCAAGGCAGGTGTGCATCACACCTCTATCTCGCCGCTGATGCGGTCGTCGCCCCAGACGGCGTACATATTGGAGCGGCCTTCGTGGAGGGTCATCTTGCCGGCCTGCTCGAGGTGGAGGCGGTAGAAGACGCACTGGTGTAGGCTGGCCTGCTGGCAGACCACGTCGGTGGCGAAGGCCTCGCAGGTGGGGGCGCCGCAGACACCGCAGTCGATCTGCGGCAGGTGCACCTTCATACGCTCTATCTTCTCCATCTTCTCCAGCGCCTTGCTGATGTCGGGGTCGAGGACCATCATGGAGCGGGGCTGCACCTCGTCGACGGTGGAGTTCTCGATGAGGTAGTCCTGATACTTCTCCATCTCGCGGTCGCGCGGCATCTCGCCGTTGCGCTCGCGCTCGGCGGCCTTGCGGGCACGGGCATACATGCGCTCGCCGCAGAGGAAGCGGTTGTCGACACTCAGCAGGGCCCCGGCGCACGACTGGTCGCAGGCGCGGAGCTCGAGGAACTCGACACCCTCCACCTCGTCGTTCTCCAGCCGGTCGAGGAAGTCCATCACGTTCTCGATGCCGTCGATGGCATAGCTGCGCTTGGCGGTGCAGATGCGGCGCTCGCCGTTGGTGAGGGTGCTGAGGATGGCGTCGGCGCTGAGGCGCTGGCGCGACAGGGGCGGGTACTGGTGGTTCTTGCCCATGTCCTTGATATGCTTGTAGACGCGGTTGTAGAGCAGGTTCATGTTGATCACGCCGTCGATGAGGCTCTTCTCCTCGCCCACGGGGGCCTTGACGGCCGACACCTTGGCGGCGCAGGGGGTGATATAGAAAAGGCCTATCTCCTCGCGCGGGATGCCGCGGCTGACAAGCTCCTGGACGGCATACATGGCGCTGAGGTCGAGCGGCACCTTGATGGGCATCACGTTCTCGGCCAGCGAGGGGTACTTGATCTGAATCAGGCGCACGATGGCGGGGCAGAACGACGAGATGAGGGGCCGCACGTCGGGGTGCTCGCGGGCGTAGCGCTCCTTGGCCTCCTTGTAGATCATGGCGGCGCTCTCCACCTCCATCACGTGGGCGAAGCCGAGCTCGTAGAGCGAGGCATAGACCTTCGAGACGTTGATGTCGTCGGGGAACTGGCCCATGAAGACGGCGGGCAGCAGGGCCACCGAGTGCGGATAGCGGCGGATGGCCTCGAAGTCGTCGTCCTTGATGCGGATGGCTTGCGCCGGGCAGACCTCGTAGCAGCGGCCGCAGTCGATGCAGCGGTGCTCCTGGATGGCGGCCTTGCCACCGTGGATGCGGATGGCCTCGGTGGGGCAAATCTTCATGCAGCGCGAGCATCCGATGCAGCGCGGTTCGTCGACCTGTAAAGCGTGATAAAACATACTGACAATTTTATTTTAACGGCGAATTAAACGGATTAAACGAAGCTACGCAGGTCAATTATTGACGAATTACTCGAATTGGTTTCCATTCGTCGTTCTCCATTGCATAACCTGAATTTCGCTCACGCGAAATTCACCTCCATCTCGACGGTGGTGCCGACGCCGACCTCGGAGGTGACGTTGAGCTTGTCGACATTCTTCTGCATGTTGGGCAGACCCATGCCGGCGCCGAAGCCCATGTCGCGCACCTCGGGACGCGCGGTGCTATAGCCCTCCTGCATGGCCAACGCAATGTCGGGGATGCCAGGTCCCTTGTCGGCCACAACCATCTTGATTTTGTCGGGGTCGATATCAACAATCACCTTGCCGCCATAGGCGTGGGCGATGGCATTGACCTCGGCCTCGTACAAAGCCACAACCACGCGCTTCACCACCTGGGGGTTCACGTTCAGTTGCTTCAAGGTTTTCTTGACCGAGCTGGAAGCCTTGCCGGCGTTTACAAAGTCGCCCTCGATTACAGTATACTCTTGATGCATATCAATACAAAGGTTTCATTCCGGCTTCATACAGAATGCCGCAGGTTTTGAACATCGAATACTGGCAGCAGATGAGCACCATGCCATTCTCGTCGGCCAGCTCCACCATATCCTCGGTGGGGCGCTTGCCACGCACAAAAATGACCACGTCGAGGTTGGCCATGTCGCAGGTGCGGATGGTCTGCACATTGCACAGGCCAGTGATAAGCACCGGCGTGTCCTTCAGCGTCAGCACGTCGCTCATCAGGTCGGAGGCGAAAGCATGCTCCACCTCGCGGTCCAGCCTGTCGGCGCCCAGCCCCACGGTGGCGCCCAATTTGTCTACAATTTGCTGTAAAGTCATATATGGATATATTAAATTTTGTATTAAAAATCGAGTGCAAATGTACGAACTTTTTCTGATTCCGCCAAACTTTTTTTCAACAAGTCCTCCCTTCTCCCCCGTACCCGACCTTTCTGCACCCTGTTTTACACGGCATTTCTTCGGTTATGCCTCGGTTCTCCGCAGAATAACCAGAAACAAACCATAGATTACACATAAAATCACCGAGATAACAAAACTGGAAAACCAAGGGTCAGACGATTCCTCGACATAATAAAACGTGAGAGACTGCGTTATTCATGTCGATTATGGAGAACATTCCGTTTTTGAAGAGGGGCGACCGAGTGGCGCTGGCGGCTCCGGCGCGGGCGGTAAGTCCGAAGGAGATGGCCCCTGCCATTGCCATGTTAGAGTCATGGGGTCTACAAGTCATTGTATCAAAAGGGCTTTACGAACAAGAGGGGCAGTTGGCCGGTAGCGACCGTCACCGGGCGGCATTCTTGCAGAAATTACTTGACGACCCCGACATCAAAGCCATCTTTTGCTGCCGCGGAGGCTACGGCACCGTACGCATCATCGACCGGCTGGATTTCAAACGCTTCGCCGAACATCCAAAATGGATTGTAGGCTACAGTGACATCACCGTACTGCACAGCCACATTCACAGCACATTGGGGCTCCCCACGTTGCACGCCACCATGCCTATCAACATGCACGGCGAGGAGACTCCTGCCACACATACAATGCATGATTTCCTCTTCAGCTCGAAACACGACTATGTGGACTACGAATGGGAGCCTTCGGAGATGAACCGCAAAGGAGCGGCAACCGCGCCGGTAGTGGGCGGCAACCTCTCGATTCTCTATAGCCTATGTGGTTCTTGTTCTCAAATAGATACACGTGGAAAAATACTCCTCATCGAAGACCTGGACGAATACCTCTATCACATCGACCGTATGATGCAGGGGCTCAAGCGGGCCGGTATGCTGACGGAACTGGCGGGGCTTGTGGTGGGCGGTATGACGAATATGCACGACAATACGGTGCCATTCGGCCGCACAGCCATGCAAATCGTGGCAGATACGGTGCGCGAGTATGACTATCCCGTTCTCTTCGGCGCCCCATTCGGACATCTGGGCGACAACAACTTAGCCATTCCACTGGGAATAAAATGCACTTTGGAAGCCTCCAATTCAAAAAAATGTCGTATCTTTGCATCTTGATATGTTGCTCGTACACGTACCAAAACTGACCAATCGGCTGGGGTACACACTAAACGTATTGTTTCGTCACGTGTTGCACACCGAGTTCAGTATCACCACCGACGAGGAATATTTCCTCGCCTACGGCGATGCAAAGTTTTGCTACGGCCCGCGTCGGCTAGGCGACAGCCCACACATCAGAAATACCAAGCTTCTGTTTGAGACGGCAATTGAAGAGCAGCAGCCACGGCCGTTCCTGCGCGACGGGCAATGGATGTTGTTCCCCGTTTATGGCAACGATTTGGATCTACCTTTCGACCTTCTTGCGGCGACCTTCTATATGGTGAGCCGCTACGAGGAGTATCTACCTCACCGTGAGGATGAACACGGGCGTATCACCACCGCCGGACAGCTAGCCGTAGAGGCCGGATTCAATGAAGAACCGGTGGTGGATCAGTGGGCTTGCATGCTGCGCACCATACTGACAGAGCGCTATCCCGCCGTAGCGATACCTGAGCGAAGCTACCATTTCGTACAGACGGTCGACATCGACGCCGCCTGGTGCTTTAAACACAAAGGTATCTTCCGTACCGTAGTGGGCTCGCTACGCGACCTCATCGCGCGGCGCACCCCCTCTGAGGTAGGAAGCCGTATACGCGTGCTCCTCGGACGTGAAAAAGACCCCTTCGACACATTTGACTACATTCTGGAGCAACACTTACAAAGGCCAGGCAACAAACTAATATTCTTTACTCTGGTATCAGACTACAGCCAATACGACAAGCCAGCACATTACCAAAATCCGCACATGCGCGACCTGATACAGCACCTCGACGATTATGCCAGCCTGGGGGTGCATCCAGGATACGACTCCCTGGAAAAGCCGTCAATCGTGGATCAGGATATCCGCCGACTGGAGAACATACTGCACCGTCCAATATCCAAATCGCGCTACCACTTCCTGCGAACACAGATGCCCAAAAGCTACAATACACTCATCCACGCAGGATTGACAGACGACTACACCATGGGGTACGCCGATGCCACCGGATTCCGAGCCGGAATCAGTTCGCCTTACCCTTTCTACGACCTGGAACGCGATATCGAGACAGGACTCACCATCCACCCCTTCTGCGTGATGGACACTACACTGCAGAAGTATCTACACCTGACTCCCGAAGAGGGTGTGGAGCGCTACAGAACGCTGGTGAACAAAGTGCGACACGTAGGTGGTACTTTCTGCTGCATCATTCACAACCAGAACCTCTGCGAGCGTTATGGCTGGGAAGGATGGCGCAACGTGTACGAACGTATGCTCGACATAGCAACATACTGATAAACAATGATAAACTACAAAGAAAAATTGCAACCCATCCGTGCTTTTGTATTCGACTTCGACGGTGT
Source organism: uncultured Bacteroidales bacterium (assembly GCA_946406015.1). Classification (GTDB taxonomy): domain Bacteria; phylum Bacteroidota; class Bacteroidia; order Bacteroidales; family P3; genus Colimorpha. The sequence goes on from CAMJJD010000009.1 coordinate 5,390, forward strand.
GATGACCAATGGCGATGTATGGGTCTACGCCGACCGAGAGACAGTGCGTTGCGGAAATATAAAAGACGGATTTGCAGTGCAATATGCCGTCAAAAAAGGCTATATTGTCGCCGTCATCAGCGGAGCCACCTCGGCCAGTATCGACAACCGCATGGCGATGTTGGGAGTTGAACAATGCTACACTGGCAGCGGCGACAAAATAAAGACCTACGAGAAATTTCTCAAAGATAACGGTTTACGCGACGAAGAGGTACTTTGCATGGGCGACGACCTGCCCGACTATCCCATACTGCAACGTGCAGGCGTCAGTACCTGCCCCGCCGATGCAGCGGTGGAAATCAGGGAGATGGTCGACTACATTTCGCTCTACAACGGTGGCTACGGATGCGTGCGTGATGTTATCGAGCAAGTGTTACGCCTCCACGGCCAATGGTTCCACCCAGACGCGGTGGTATGGTAGCTCGACGGCTCATAGCGACGCTAACATTACTAGTTATCACTGCCTTGCAATTGCAGGCGCAGAACTATTCGGTGACAGATACAGTGACCGAGTATCCCAACAAAGGGACCTTCTACCACGACCTTTTTGAAGGCCGAAAAACCTCCAGCGGGGAAGTGTTTGACCAGAACAAATTCACTGCCGCACACTGGAAAATCAAACTTGGTACCTACGTTATGGTCACCAATAAAAACACAGGTTTGCAAGTGATTGTAAAAGTCAACGACCGCTGTCCGAAGCGTGGCGTATTCGACATGAGCCATCGTGCTGCTGCAGCCATTGGCATCCGCGGCATGCAGCCGGTCACAATACGCATACTACCAGAAGGCTACGAAGAACGCTGGGCCGCACAGGAGAGCCTGTTCGACTCGGTGCGTTCACGCCTGAACCCGAACGCTCCACCCGCACTCACAAACAAAGAACAAGGTGGCGCTGCTCAGCGTACGGCCGACGACAAAGCCACGGGGTCGGGAACCGACTGCTATAACCTGCTATTGGGCATCGCGGCGACACATGGTGAAGTGTACACCCAGACACGGCGTCTGCCTGCAAACTACCGAGACCGAGTTAACGTGGAATCTATTGAAGGTTGCGACAGTCTGCGCATCACCTTGAATGTGCGTTCCACAAAGAAAGAGGCTCAGCAGCTGAGTCGAACTTTGCGGAACACTTTTCCGAAAGTGCAGCTTATTCCTGCCGAATAATGGCGATGACAGACCGGACAGCACACTGCTTCCTTCTGGCATAAAATCTGTCACAAGCGAAAAAAAATTAAACTTTTTTTTGCCATTTTAATAAATATTATTATTTTTGCACAATCAAATCATGCCCAGAAAACGGGCACGAAAAGAGTGCCAATAAAAGTATAATAGACTAAAAAACAAGCCGTTGTGGCAGTAACACATAGACAAAGAACCCCACGTTGGACTCGGAAAACAGCGTCATTTTTTGTAATGACGACCTTGTTTTTGTCTGTTGCCACCGCTCAAAACGAGGGTCAGTATTCACATTTTATGTTCAACCAGCTAAGCTATAACCCAGCTTACGCCGGCAGTCAGGGAGCATTGTCGTTCTCCCTGCTTTACAACAACCAGTGGATGGGACTTGATTTGCAGGCCCCGACGCCCGAGCTAGAGGCAGGCACCACACCGACCAACTACCTAGCTTCGTTCGACATGCCCGTCACGTTCCTGCATGGCGGCATTGGACTCCTCTTCAATAACGAAAGCATCGGCTACCACAAGAATACCACCATCAATATTGACTACGCATTCCGCATCTACTGGGGTCGGGGCAACCTGGCCGCCGGTTTTGAGGCCAACCTATACAACTTCTCGTTCAACACATCGAACCTCTTAGGCACCGAAGACCTGACTGGCGATCCGGGCAACCCCATAGGCAACAGCGGCGACCCCTCTATCAGCGGACAGGATTTGTCGGAGTTCATGGTTGACTTTGCCACCGGCCTCTACTATCAGGTTCCGGGCGAATACTACCTCAGCTTATCTGTGAAGAACCTGCTGGCCTCGCACAGCGAAACACTACATTACACCAATGCACGCACATTGTATGTGATGGGTGGTTACGAATATTCTTTCCCCTACAACCCCTCGTTCAAGTTGAAGCCCAGCTTCATGGCTAAGACTTCGGACTTCTCCGTATTCCAGGCAGAAGCAGCGTTGCTGCTTGACTACGAAAGTGCCTTCTGGGGTGGCCTTGGATATCGTTTGGGCGACGCCTTCACCTTCTTGGCCGGTATCAATTGGAATTTCTCCAACCTCAATTGGCTGCGTATCGGTGTAGCCTACGACCTCACCACATCGCAACTCGGATCTTTCAAGACGGGCCGTAGTTTTGGATCGCTGGAAATATTCGCCAACGGTACATTCCGCATCATCGTGCCCGACCGTCCGCCGACCGTGTCGCGCACCACGCGATTCCTATTATAAAATGATAAATATTCTAAAATAAGAAACAAATTACAGAGAAATACGTTGTAAATAATAAACATTAAATATATGAAGAAGTTTGCTTTCATCCTCGCCGCCTCAGTAGCCATGTTTTACGGCTGCAGCTCCTCGAACAGGGGTGAACTCGTAGGCGTGAACGACCGTCCTTACTTTGAGGACATCGACCTGAAAGGCATGGTATTTATCAACCAAGGCAACTACACAATGGGCGCCGGTGTACAGAACGTCACCTACGGCGAAACTTCGCAACCCCGCAAGATGCAGATTGGTTCATTCTTTATGGATGAGACCGAGATTACCAACAATGAGTATCGTCAATTTGTCTATGCCGTCCGCGACTCGGTGGCACGCCGCATTCTGGGTGAGGCCGGTATCGACGGCTTCCTGGTGGAAGAGGATCAGTATGGCGAACCCCTCGACCCTCCCACCCTCAATTACAAAACCAAGATTGACTATGCCGATGCCGATGTGCGTCAGGCACTCATCGATGGTGGATTCTACCTGATTGACATCAACCACCGCCGCGTGGTGGACGTGAGCAAACTGAACTACGAATATTACCGTATCGACTATGCCGATGTGGCCAAAAAGGAAAACGGCGTAGCCGGCAAAAGCGAGCACCGCGGCACTTCCTTTGCCGTGCGTCCGAAAGGCTTGAACAATCGTTCCAGCCAGATTCAGCGTGAATATATCAACATCTACCCCGACACCCTGTGCTGGGTGCACGACTACACCTATTCGATGAACGAGGATTACACCCGTAGCTATTTCTCCTCGCCCGCTTTTGACAACTATCCCGTCGTGGGTGTCAGCTGGCGTCAGGCCAACGCTTTCTGCGTGTGGCGTAGCAATATGCTCAACAATTATCTGGAAAGTATCAACTATTCGACCCTTAACGACTTCCGTCTGCCAACCGAAAGTGAGTGGGAGTTCGCCGCTCGTGGTGGCATTGCCTCACAGAGCTACCCTTGGGGCGGCCCCTACGTGCGCAACCCGAACGGATGCTTCCTGGCCAACTACGAACCCCTGCGCGGTGCCTATGACGACGACGGTGGTGTGAAGACCCTTATGGTGGGTCACTATGCCCCGAACGACTACGGTCTGTACGACATGGCCGGAAACGTCAGTGAGTGGTGCTTGGATGCCTACAACGAGTCGACCTATATCGTCGCCAACGCCCAAACCCCTTACTATAACTACAACGCCAAAGACGATGACCCGCTGGCCATGAAACGTAAAGTGATTCGTGGAGGCAGCTGGAAAGACCAGAAATACTTCATCCAGGTGCAGACCCGCAGCTACGAGTTCATGGACACTGCAAAGTGCTACATCGGCTTCCGCTGCGTGCAACCCTATCTGGGTCGCGTAAAGGGTGACAACCTGCGTACCGCCAGCAACGTGGCACGTTAAACGAACAAAAGAAACAAACAACACATTATAAGCAAACACTCAAAAAACAGGATTATGAGCTTCATTGACAACATCGTTCGCAGTAAAGCGTATAAAAACTTCATGGCCAAGCTGTATGGTATTGGTGCAGCTGTCGTTATCTTCGGTGCCCTGTTCAAAATCATGCACTGGCCGGGTGCTAACCTGATGCTTATCGCAGGTATGACCACAGAGACCCTCATCTTCTTCCTCTCGGCCTTCGAACCGCCTCACAAAGAGTGGGACTGGAGCTTGGTGTATCCTGAGTTGGCCGGCATGATTGAAGAGACAGCATTGCTGGACGAGAACGGCAATCCCATCGAAACTCCTGTCAGCAAAGACCCACTGAGTGCCAAACTCGACAAGATGCTTGAAGATGCCAACATCAGCCCCGAGCTCATCGACCGACTGGGACAAGGCATGCAGAATTTGGCCGACAGCGCCAATTCGATGAACAACATGGCCAGCGTCACGGCAGCCACAGACAAGTTTGTTACCAATCTGGACGGCGTTGCCGGTCAGGCTGGCAAACTGCTGGAAAGCATGCAGGGTGCACCCGAGGCAATTTCGACTCTCTCCTCCATCTATCGTGAAACAGCCGAGTCGCTGGGTGGCGAAGTGAGCTATGTGGAAGAGATGAAGAAGATGTCCGCTAGCTTGAGTAGTATCAATGCAATGTACGAGATGCAGATCAACAATGCCTCGACACAGATGAACCTCAACAAGGAGTTTGAGGAGAAGATGGGTGCCATGCTCGCCAACTTCACCGACTCGGCCGACGGCATTATGAAATACAAAGAACAAGTCGACGCCCTTACCCGTAAAGTTGCCGAACTCAACAACGTATACGGCAACATGTTGGCAGCCATGCAGACCAGGATTTAAACCATCGCACTAGTAACTAAACGCAAAGGGTAACTAAGAAAGGAATAGACTATGGGTGCAACAAACTGTCCGGAAACACCGAGACAAAAGATGATTACCATGATGTACCTCGTGTACACCGCCATGTTGGCCCTGAATGTTTCCGCCGAGGTTGTCAATGGCTTCAAGACCGTCGGCTCTGCCATGACAAAATCGAACGAGAATATCCAGGTGAAACTTGACGAGACATATACCAACTTCTCCAAAGCATTGCAGAACAGCCCAGAAAAGGTTCAGGAGCAGTATGACAAAGCTCAGAAGGTGCGTGAATTGTCTGTCGCCATGGGCAACTATATCGACAGCCTTGAATACACCTTCATGGCTGCCATCAACTCCACTGCAGAAGTACCTATCGACATCAACAACCCCAAGAAAACACGTAAAATCCCCGTTGTCAACGAGGATAAAACGCCCAACTTCGACAGCATTAAGAAAGCCATCGATATCGCTGGTTTCCGCTGGCTCAAGATGGACGAATTACATGAAAGTTCCCGTATGTTCATCGACGGAGGAGCAGGTCTGGAGTTGAAGAATAAAATTATTGAATATAAGAAGAACGTCAAAGAGATTCTCGGCGAAGACTCCAGCCATGTGAGTATGGCTCTCAACGTGGAGCAGAAAGAGCTCAACCCCGACAACGAGTTGCTCGACTGGGAAGTCCTCTGCTTCTCCGAGGTGGTGTCCGGCTCTGCTCTGGTGACACTCACCCGACTGAAAGCCGAGACAATGAACGCTGAATTCGACGCAGTCAACATGCTTTACAAGCAGGTTGACAAGGGTGACTTTAAGTTTGACCAAATTGCTATGATATCGCGTCCCAAATCCACCTACATCATTCAGGGTGGTGTTTATGAGACCGACATCAATGTGGCAGCATACGACTCCAAGCAGCACTTCACCGCCACCGTCAACGGCCAGCAGCTCAACTCAACCGACAGCGGCTCGGTGCACTATCGCACCGTCTGCAACAATCTCGGTGTACAGCGTATCAATGGCGTAGCCTATGTGACCACTCCTGATGGCGGTACCAAAGAATACCCCATCTCGGACAACTATTTTGTAGCAAAACCTGTTGCTGTTGTCTCACTTGACAACATGCAGGTGATGTATGCTGGTATCGAGAATCCATTTACCGCTTCTGTACCCGGTATTGACGGCCGCAACGTGAAGGTCTCCATCATCGAAGGTTCCGGAAAATTGTCTTCTGGCGAGGGAGAAGGTAAATATAACATCACCCCCGCCACCGGCTGCAAGAAGATTGTCTTGGGTGTGGATGCTGTCGTGGACAAGAAAACCACACGTATGGGTGCACCTGTCTACAAAGTAAAGCCCATTCCCAACCCCAGCATCACCGTTGGTGGATTCACAAATGGAGCCAAAGTATCCCGCTCGAGCCTGGCTTCCGGAGCCACGGTTATCGCCCGTCCGCAGGAAGGTTTCGAGTTCAAGATTCCCAAAGGAAGCATCCGCGTGATGAGCCTCGAGGTCTTTGTGGGTAACAAGCCTTTCAACATGAACGGCAACAGTTTCGACCCCGACTTGCTCAGCGCCATCAAGAAAGCCAACCGTGGCGACAAGATTTATGTCGACGCCAAGGTGATGATGCCCGACGGCGTACCTCGGACGAGCAGCTGCATCCTGACCATCAACAAGTAAACATACAACGACAATTAAAACATATACAATATGAAAAAGGTTTTGTTAAGCATCTTCGCAGTGGCAGCATTCGCCATGACTGTCAATGCACAGAGCATCATTGATGCCGAAGACGGCAGCAACCCTAACGATTTCTACCAGAAAGGTATCGTCATCGGCAAGCGCGCCATGCCCTATGCCAACCTCCGCGAAAGTGACGTAGTATGGAAGATGCTGGTCTACCGCCACATCGACCTCAACGAGAACTTCAACCAGTTCTTCTACTACCCCATCGAGCAGGGCAAGAACGAACAGGGCCGTATCAACCTCGTCAACCTTATCATGACCGCTGCAGCCAACGGCGAGTTCGACGTCTATGAAGACGACGATATGAAAGTGCCGCAGGAATGGAGCAAAGCCATTGCCAACCTGCAGGGTCGTCAGCTCAAGGTGCGCTATGGTGAAGAGGACGAGTTCGGTGACCAGGAAGTCTTTAACGACACCATCCCCGAGGACTTCGATCCTGCCACCGCCCGTCTGATAAAGCTCAAAGAATACTGGTATATCGACAAGCAGGATTCGCGTCAGAAGGTGCGCATCACCGGTCTGGCATTCCGTTTCTCGAAGAACATCCTGCGTTCCGGCGAAAGCGAGGAAGTAAGCGAATGGAGCTTCTGGATTCCCATGAACGACATGCGCGTGCGTCAGGTACTCGTCAACGCCAACGCATACGATGAACATAATGACGTCGCCGAGCGTTCCTACGACGACATCTTTATCCAGCGCTACTTCGACAGCTACATCACACGCGAAAGCAACAAGTACAACCGCGAGATTACCCAGTACCTCACTGGTGAAGATGCCATCATTGAGTCGCAGATGATCGAAGACAAAATCTTCGACATTGAGAACGACATGTGGGAATACTAATCCCCAAGTTGCATAAACCCCATATGTTCAGGAGTTAGACGTTAGGAGAGCGCTCCTAACATCTAACTCCTGAACATTTAAGAAAGCATGAGAGCACACTGCAGCATACTTCTGGCATTCCTGGCAATAACAGTTCCTTCCGTGGCCCAAAACGACATAGAGTCCACGGCCGACGACTTTTACATCAGCACATTGGAACACCAGCAACGCCCCATGCCGTTCCCTCACCTGCGTGAAAGCGATGTTGTGTGGAGCACCATGCTGTGGAAGACAATCGACCTCAACGAACTATTCAACCAATTCATCTACTACCCCATCGAGAACCCCGACCCCTCGGGCAAGAAAAGCCTGGCCTACGTTATCTGGGATGCCGTCGCCGCAGGCGAGATACCCATCTACGAAGACGACGAGCTCACCATCCCCATCGACAACATCCAGTTCGTCGCCCGCTACACCAAACCCGACACCATCCTGCTTGAAATTGGGTACGACGATGACGACAACGAACTCTACCAGACCATCATACGGCCCCATGAATTCGATGGGGCCGAGATTTATCAATACTCACTTCGCGAAGCGTGGTTCATCGGACGACAAGACACTCGTATGGACTCGCGTCGCCTGGCTGTGGCCCCTCTCAAACAGTCCTACCACAAATTTGCCAACACCGAGGAAGAGATCTATCTTGGTCGACTGCCCCTTTTTTGGGTGCCAATGCAGAATCCTTCCGTCCGGCGATTGCTGGCACGCTACACCGCCTACACCAACGACAACAACCTCGTCGGACAACCCTCCTGGGACTGGATATTCCTTAGCCAACGCTACCACGCCTTCATCACACGCGAGAGCAACATCTACTCCCGCTCCATCAATCATTATCTAACTGGCGAGGACGCCCTCGAGCAGGCCGACCTCATCGAAGATAAACTATTCGATATCGAGAACGACATCTGGGACTACTAGCAACCATGAAGAAAATACTGACCATTATAGGAGCACGCCCGCAGATTATCAAAGCCGCCGCCATCAGTCGGGCCATCCACACCCACTACCCCACCCTGCTGGAAGAGCACATCCTGCACACAGGCCAACACTACGACGCAGCCATGTCACAGGTCTTTTTCGACGAACTGGGAGTACCCAAACCCCATATCAACCTTGGCGTAGGGTCGGGCAGCCACGGATGGCAGACCGCACGCATGCTGGAAGGAATTGAGCAAACCCTGCAGAGCGGTTCCTACGATGCCGTTCTAGTGTACGGCGACACCAACTCCACCCTCGCCGGCGCCCTGGCTGCCTCGAAGTTGCACGTACCTGTCTTCCACATTGAGGCAGGGCTGCGCTCCTTCAACATGGCCATGCCTGAAGAGCAGAACCGCATCGTGGCCGACCACCTTGCCACACGCCTCTACGCCCCAACGCAGACCGCCGTCAACAACCTCATACACGAAGGTCTGGATACGCACACGCTGCTCTCGGGCGACATCATGCTTGACAACACCCTTCACTACCTTCCACAAGCCCTGCATAGCGGCATTCTGCAACGATACAACCTCACCGAAGGACACTACGCTCTCGCCACACTACACCGCGATTTCAACACCGACAATACCACCCGCTTGCAGTCCATTCTACAGGCGCTCGGGCAAATAGCCCATACCGATGGCACAGCCGTCGTCCTTCCCCTCCATCCTCGCACAACTGCCCGGCTGAAAGATCAGCATATAACCCTACCCGACGGCATCCTCCAACTGCCACCTGTCTCTTACCTCGACATGCTGGCCTTGGAACATGGCGCACGCATCGTGCTGACAGACAGCGGAGGGGTACAGAAAGAGGCCTACTTTGTGCAGCGTCCATGCCTCATCCTGCGGCCCGAGACCGAATGGAAGGAGATTGTGGACGAAGGGGCCGCCATCCTGACCGATGCCGACCCACAGCGCATCCTTGAGGCCTACGACACCCTCCTCGGACAAACCGTCACTCGCCACGCACTTTTCGGCGACGGCGACGCCTCATCGCATATCATCAACGACATACTGAAACACATCAGATAGACCATCATGCAAAACTTCGCACTTGTGGGCGCTGCTGGCTACATCGCGCCGCGCCACCTCAAAGCTATCGCTGACACTGGCAACAACCTTGTAGCCGCCTTCGACCACTTCGACAGTGTCGGTCGACTCGACAGTTCATTCCCCGACTGTTTCTTCTTTACAGAGCATGAGCTCTTCGACCGCTTCTGCACCAAACGGCAGCAGACCGACAACCCCATCCAGTGGCTTTCCATCTGCACCCCGAACTACACCCACGACGCCTTCATCCGTTATGGCCTGCGCCTCGGATGCGACGTCATCTGCGAGAAACCTGTCGTCCTCAACCCACACAATATCGACAACCTAATGGAAGTCGAGCAACAGACCGGCCACTACGCCTACACCATCCTGCAGCTGCGTCTGCATCCCGCCATCGTGGCCCTCAAAAAGAAAGTTGACGAAGGTCCCAAAGACAAGGTCTACAATGTCGACCTCACCTATATCACCTCGCGCGGCAAGTGGTACTATGCGTCCTGGAAGGGCGATGTGCACAAGAGTGGCGGTGTGGCCACCAATATCGGCGTCCACTTCTACGACATGCTGCAGTGGATTTTCGGTCCCGTACAGAAAAACATCGTCCACGTTATGAACCACGACCGCGTGGCCGGCTACCTGGAACTCCATCAAGCCCGTGTGCGATACTTCCTCAGCATCAACGCGCTCTGCCTGCCCCCCAACGCTGTCGAGGGCGAGAAAAAGACTTACCGCACACTCAACATCGACGGCGATGAGTTCGAATTCAGCCAAGGCTTCACCGAGCTGCACACACGCAGCTATGAAGAGATACTTGCAGGCCATGGCTTCCGCATCAGCGAAGCTCGCCCCTGCATCCAGATTGTGAGCGACATCCGTCGTTCCACACCCATCGGTCTCCAAGGCGACTACCACCCCTTGGCACGCCTGCCGCTCACCCCCCACCCCTTCGGCTGGGACGACATGAAATATTAAGGCTTATGGCAAACAGCATCCCCATGGTCGACCTACACGGCCAATACCTCAAAATTAAAGCCGACATCGACACTGCCCTGCAGCAGGTCATAGACAGTTGTGCATTCATCGGAGGTCCTGCCGTAAACACCTTCACCTGTCATCTGAGCGACTATCTCGGCGGCAGCCGGGTGACAACCTGCGCCAACGGAACTGACGCACTCCAGTTGGCCCTCATGGCCCTCGATTTGCATCCTGGCGACGAAGTCATCGTCCCTGCCTTCACCTATGTCGCTTCAGCCGAAGTCATCGCACTTCTGGGACTCACCCCCGTGCTGGTCGACGTCGACCCCAACACCTTCAACGTGAGCATTTCCGCTGTTGCCGCTGCCATCACCCCGCGCACCCGCGCCGTCATTCCCGTGCACCTCTTCGGCCAAAGCTGCGACATGGAGCCCCTGCTCAAGATTGCCACAGAGCACCATCTGTATGTCGTCGAGGATAACGCGCAGGCCATCGGAGCCGAATACATCTTCAGCGACGGCTACCGAGCCAAGACGGGCACCATGGGCACCATAGGCTGCACATCCTTCTTCCCATCTAAAAACCTCGGCTGCTATGGCGACGGCGGAGCCCTTTGCTCTTCCGACGAAGCGCTGTCCGAACGTATCCGCATGATGGCCAACCACGGTCAGCGTGTGAAATACCACCACGATGTCATAGGATGCAACTCGCGGCTCGATGCCATGCAGGCCGCCATCCTCGACGTCAAATTGCGCCACCTCGACGAATACAACGCGGCACGGCAATCGGCGGCACAATACTACACCGCAGCTCTCCGTGAGGTCGACGGCATCCGCGTCCCCACTGTGAGCAGCAACACCACGCATGTGTTCCACCAATACACCCTGCGTGTCCTCGGCGGAAAGAGAGACGCCCTCAAGGCATTTCTTGCCGAACGCGACATTCCCAGCATGATTTATTATCCCCTGCCGCTGCACCATCAAGAAGCATTCCACAACATCTGCCGCCATGGTGGCGACCTCTCATTCTCCGAACAACTGGCTGGCGAAGTGCTCTCGCTGCCCATGCACACCGAACTCACCACCGACCAGCAAGACCGCATCATCGACGCAGTCAGAGACTTCTTTAAACAGTAAACCATGAATTACTTCGTACACGAATCCTCCTACGTCGACGACGACGTGCAGATAGGTGCCGGAACCAAGGTGTGGCACTTCTGCCACATCCAGCGTGGCGCTCGTCTTGGCTCCAACTGCTCACTCGGACAGAATGTCAACATCGGCAACAACGTCCGCATCGGCAACGGCGTGCGTATTCAGAACAACGTGAGCATCTATGAAGGCGTCGAGCTGGAGGATAATGTCTTCTGCGGCCCATCATGCGTCTTCACCAATGTCGTCACCCCTCGCGCCCACTTCCCCGTGCACGGTGTCTACGCCAAGACGCTGATAAAAGAAGGGGCCTCGCTGGGAGCCAACAGCACCGTCGTCTGCGGCCACACCGTGGGCCGCAGCGCCTTGGTCGCCGCCGGTGCCGTAGTCACCAAAGATGTCAAAGACTATGCCCTCGTCGCCGGAGTTCCGGCACGTCAAATCGGCTGGGTGTGCGAATGCGGGCGCCGCCTCAACAGTGGTCTCACCTGCTCCTGCGGCCGTCGCTACCAAGAACACGACGGTCACCTCTCCCCTGTCAATCAGTGATTCTCAATATAGTTGCGCCAGCGTTCCAGACAGGCCGTAAAGTCGGCCGGTAGCGCGCTTTCGAAATGCATGTGTTTCCCCGTACGAGGATGCTCAAAGCCGAGGATGCGGGCATGCAGCGCCTGCCGCGGAAGCACCTCGAAACAATTCTCCACAAACTGTCGGTAGCGGCTGAAGGTGGTGCCTTTGAGGATGGCGTTACCGCCATAGGAGGCATCGCTGAATAGCGGATGCCCTATATGCCGCATGTGGGCGCGTATCTGGTGCGTACGTCCCGTTTCCAGCACACACTCCACCAAGGTAACATATCCGAAGCGTTCCAGCACATGCCAGTGAGTGACGGCATGCTTGCCATGCTCGTCGTCGCAGACATCCATGATGCGGCGGTCGCGCGGTGAACGGGCCAGATTGCCCACGATAGTGCCCTCTTCTTCATCGAAATCACCCCACACAAGCGCGTTGTACTTACGCTCAATCGAATGGTCGAAAAATTGCTTGGCCAACACCACCTGCGCCTCTTCGTTCTTGGCGACAAGCAGCAAACCGGAGGTATCTTTGTCGATACGGTGCACCAGCAACGGATGGGCTATGGCATTCTCTCCAAAATAGTAGAGCAGGCCATTGACCAACGTACCTGTCCAGTTGCCCACACCAGGATGTACCACCAAGCCTGCCGGCTTGTCTATCACCAACACATCTTCATCCTCATAGACCACCGGGATATCCATCGGCTCGGGCAACATCTCAAACTCGTGCACCGGCTCGGGCAGCAGCACCGTGATGACGTCCTGCGGCTTGACTTTATAGCTGGGCTTCGTCTCCTTGTCGTTGACACGCACACATCCCGCCTTGGCAGCGGCCTGCACCTTGTTGCGCGACACTCCAGTGAGGTGCGACTGGAGGTAGATGTCCAACCTCACGGCCGTCTGGCCGCGGTCCACCACAAAGCGGTGGTGTTCATACAATTCCTGTTCCTGCTGTTCTATCTCGAGGGCTTCGTCGTCCATCGCTTCAGTGTTTAATAATCAAGCTGACCGGATGACCCGACAGCTGGGTGGATGAAATGACACGTAGCACATACACCCCGTTGGGCAGGCGGGAGACATCCAGGCTGTTGTTGCGCGAAGTCATCTGCCGGCGACCCATCATATCGTACAATTCAACACCTTCCACCGCCCCGTCGACAAACACTCTGTCGTTGGCCGGATTGGGATAGACACGGAGGTCGGAGGTCTGAGGTTGGAGGTCAGAAATACCCACGGTGGCAGCCGAGCCAAAGGCCGGCCGCATCATCAGACTTCCGCTGAGAATACTCTGCTGCCATTCGGTCCCGGTAAGATACCAGATACGGTCGGAAGTGTTCAGACTGCGGTCGAAGCCCAGATTGATATAATCGTTGCCCGACTGTTCAAAACCCACAAAGACGGAACCGTCGACCGACACCGGCGACTCAAGAGCATAGCGCACAAAGCCGTCCGAGCCATCACGCGGCAGACGACGCATCTCGTCGCGATAAAGCACATCGGTGGGGCGACCATCGTCGCCCACACTCCACAGCGTGAGGTAGAACGGGATGGCGGCATTGCCTGAGTCGAGGGTGGCGTTGAACCAGAAATCGACGGCCGTAAGCGTATCGGCTCCGTTCAGGTCAAAACGGTAGGCCAGGTAGAGCCGCGAGGCAGTCGAGGTGAGGCCGTAGCCATTCTCCGCGCTGCCGTCGTCGTAGGCGTAGTAGTCGCCGAAGTGCTGGCTGTAGCTCACCGTGTCGTTCTGCGGGAAGGCGTCGCCGCCCGTACCCTCACGAATCACGTGCACCACGGTGTAGTCGGTCTCCGACGTCATCGTCGGGAAGACGAAGCCGACGGCGGGAGTGGCATGTAAAGGGCTCGTCTGGTAGCTGCCGTCCGGCTGGAAGCACGGCGCATTGTCGAAACCGCCGTCATAAGCGTGCAACGTGTCGCCCGTGCTGTCAAGAACGTTATAGGTATAGTGTGTCGCCAACGGCGAGGAATAGCGGTTGGTGATGGTCATCGACAATGTCGAAGACATGGCGGCAGGTGTGTACTGGCGCCAAGGCATAGCGCGGTAGGAGCGCAGCATCGAGGGAGCCGGCGCGGCAAAAGCCACGTCGCGCGTCATCCCGTTTGTCACACCCGTTTCCCCGTCCTGCACTTGATAGAGTCTAACGTAGTCGAGGTGCCAGTAGTCGCCGTTGCCAGCCTTGCCGGCTTTGGGTGACGCCTCGAGCGAAGCATAGTTGCGGAAGCGGAAATGGAAGGTGCTGTCAAAGAAAACGCTGTCGGCAATCCGGAGCCACACATACTGCCAATCCGTACCTGTGCGGGCCATCAGCGTGTCGACGCTGACGCCGCCAGTGCTCCACACCGTCACCCATGTGCTGTCCGCCGGCCGATAGAAGTCGAGGAAGAGCGAGTCCTGCGGGTCGGGAGTCTCCCCTACCCGCTCCCACATATTGCCGTAGCCACCGCCCGGCAGGTAGTAGAAGCTGAACAGCACCGAGTCGGCAGGCGTGAGGCTGTCGAGCCGCACGGGAAGCGACAGAAGCGTGTCGGCCATGAAAAGGTCCGTCGAAGCATGGGAATAGAGGTTGCCGTCGGCATCGAGGGCGTCGAGCGTAGCCACACCCACCGTAGGTGCCAGCGGACTGACATCCATCGAGACCGTGACGCCGCCCCGTGGATCCCATAAGTCAGCATCAATTCTGCCGTCGGCGAAGTCGTCGAATAGCGGCAGGACGATTGCCTGACCGCCCAACTGCTTGAATGCGCAAACGCGGGAAATGCCGTGTTGCAGCGGCAAGAGCACCTCCTGCGCCGCTGTCTGACGAAAACCGGATAGAAGAAATAAGGAAACGAGACAGAAGCAGAGCTTCAGCCCCATCGGTTTTCCACTTTCCTCTTTCCTCATTTCTACCATGCCCAGTCGTCTTTACTCTCTATCTCTTCCGGCGTGGGCCGGCCGTCGTTGATGAATTCGGGATCCTCTATCTTGCTCGAATCCACCTTGAATTCGCGCACCATACGTTCCACATCCACAGCGTCGGCATCGGTATACCACAACTCCACCTTGGTACCGTAGGGATACTTGCTGACACCCGTGTAGTCGGGCTCTTGCTGGCACACCACCGCGGTTTGTTTGTCCTTGACACCGCCGAAATGTTCACGCCCCACGTTGAGCGAAGCCGCCTGTATGTCGCGCCGTGCACGGTCGGCGGTCTTGCCGATGACGAAAGGCACCACACTGCGGCCGCTGCCGTCGCCAAGCCCCACCGTCAAGTCGATGACCGAGCCGCGCGCTATCTGCTGGCCTGCATAGACGGTCTTCCCCTTGCAGGTTTGCTCTATGACGTTGTTCTTATAGGGATCTTCCACGAATTTCAAATTGCCACATACGAGACCCGATGCCTGCAGCTCGTTGACCGCCTGGCGCACCGTGAGACCTGCCAACTCGGG
Organism: uncultured Bacteroidales bacterium; assembly: GCA_946406015.1. Lineage (GTDB taxonomy): Bacteria > Bacteroidota > Bacteroidia > Bacteroidales > P3 > Colimorpha. The sequence goes on from CAMJJD010000009.1 coordinate 20,996, forward strand.
CAGCACGGCGTCCTCCGGTGTAAAAGCCGTCATGGTGATGTAGAGCTTGCGCCCTTTCTTGACCATCGTGCCACCCTTGGGGTCCTGTGTCAGGATGCGTCCTCCCTCCTGCCCCGGTCGGTAGATAGAGTCGAGCACCACGATGTCGAGTCCTATAGGATTGTCGGCCTGCAGTTCGGCGATATTCTTACCCACCATATCGGGCAGCTCGAATTCCTCGCCCTGACGGGCATAGATGCGGATAAACAGGAACACCAGCATCAGCACCACCAGCGACACACCCACCATCAGCAGCAGGTGCAGCAGCCACGGATGCTTCTTCAATATGTTTTCTTTCTTCATATACGGTATAACGGGGAAACGTCAAATTTATTACACCAACTTGCCAAGCAGCGTGGCAGCGGTGCAGTCGGTGACGCGCACACGGCGGTAGGTGCCGGACACTGCTTCGGGGCCGCCCTCCGCGGGTATGCGGTCAAACACCAGCACCTTGTTCTGGCTGTTGCGGCCGAAGAGCTGCTCCTTCGAACGATGGCTCTCGCCCTCCACCAGCACCTCATACTCGCGTCCCACTTCCTGCCGGTTGTTCTCCAACGCAATCTGCCCCTGCAGGGCGATAATCTCGTTCAGGCGGCGCGTCTTCTCCTCCTCCGGTATGTCGTCGGCCAGATGCTTCCAGGCATAGGTGCCCTCGCGGAGCGAATACTTGAACATATAGGCGTAGTCGTAGCGCACGCGACGGAAGAGGTCGAGCGTAGCCTGATGGTCTTCCAGGGTCTCGGTCGAGAAGCCGGCAATCACATCGGTGGTGATGGAGCAGTCGGGCAGGTAGCGGCGGATGGCATCGACACGGTCGAGGTACCACTCCACTGTGTATTTGCGGTTCATCAGCTTCAGCATCCTATTGCTGCCGCTCTGCACCGGCAGGTGTATGCAGCGACAGATATTCGTGTGTGCCGACATCACCTGTAGCAGTTCGTCACTCAGGTCCTTGGGATGCGACGTGGCGAAGCGCACCCGCAGCGCCGGGTCGATTGACGCCACACGGTCCATCAGCTCGGGGAAGGCCACCTGCGCCCCTTGCCTGTCGGGCGAGAGTCCGTAGCTGTTCACATTCTGTCCCAGCAGCGTCACCTCGCGGTAGCCGCGGTCGAACAGCGCGCGGGCCTCATCGATAATGGTCTGCGGGTCGCGCGAGCGCTCGCGGCCGCGCGTGTAAGGCACCACACAATAGGCGCAATAGTTCTGACAGCCGCGCATGATGCTGATATAGGACGAGATGCCGTTGCTTCCCAGACGCACAGGCTCTATGTCGGCATAGGTCTCACTGGTGCTCAGCTCCACCTCGGCGACCTTTTGGCCCTGCCGCACCTGCGCAATGAGTTCGGGCAAGCGGCGGTAGGCGTCGGGGCCGCAGACAAACGACACATTGTCCTCCTCGGCCATCAGACGGTCTTGCAGCCGCTCGGCCATGCAACCCAGGATGCCTATGCGCAGGCGCTTGTGACGCCCCTGCATGGCGCGTAGCTCGCGCACGCGATGGCGCACCCGCTGCTCCGCATTGTCGCGGATGGCACAAGTGTTGATCAGCACAAAATCGCACCCCTCAATCTCGCCACAGAGCTGGTAGCCGGCCTTTTCCAGAATAGACGCCACCACCTCGCTGTCAGCGAAATTCATCTGACAACCATAGGTTTCTATATATATTTTCTCACTCATCGCAGTCGGTAATGAAACTGCAAAGATACAACTTTTTTCCGACATGCAACAGATAAAAAGACAGCGAGTCGGCGAGACTTCAAGACTTCGAGTCGAAGAGTCGAAAAGGCTAAACGGTAAAAAAAAGCTTGACAACTTAAAGTCTCAATGTCTCGTTGACTCAGTCACCCAGCAACCCAGCCTCTCTTCTAAACCACAATCAGTGGTATGCCTGCGAACACTTTTAGATCAATTAAACACAGCGAATCAACTAAAAGAACTATCAGAACTTTTCTCTAACCGAAAGCTCCGTAAGTCGAGCTCAGTGTCATGCAGCATGAACATTGCCAAGATGAAGGATCGTTGACAAAGTCAATCAATCCGAACCAATCAAAAACAGCACTCATTTTCAGCCGATTAATAGGCGTTCCACAGACGTTCTTCTCGAATTCGAGAAGAACGTCTGTAGAACAGTAAAAGAACAGATGGTGTTTTGCCGGAGTGCTGCGCGCTTCATACACCTGTATTTTGCAATGATTTACAGTAACATTTTCGGTATTTCTTCGGTAAAAACCAAAGAAATACCGAAGAAATGCCGAAGAAATACCCCAAAAAAGACGCACATCTTTAAACCATTTCATTATGTAAATGGAAGATTTGTACTTTTGTGGAGTATTAGAGCATTCTACGGAACGATTTAGGCATTTTCGGCAAAACAGTCTTACCTTGGGCGGTAGTCACACAAGAGTGATGAATGAGTGTAGTGATTTGTATTTTTTTCGTATCTTTGCAGCATGAAAAGGATGATATTGACAGCGCTTTGTATGTTGACCCTGAGCCTGCAGGCTCAGAAGGAATGGCCACAAGGGGTGATATATGACTCGGCATGGCGCGACGACGTGAAGACGGTACAGCTGTACCGCCCGGGGGCGGAACTGGATTTTCCCTTACTCATCATGGGGCAGGAAAGCCAGCTGGTGCTGGAGTTCGACGTGATGAGCGACGTGCTGTCCGAGCGCGGCGGCGGTGCCGAAGCGTTGCAATGGCGCATCTACCACTGCGACCGCCACTGGGTGTGCGACAAGCTGGAGGCAAGCGACTTCCTGTCGGGCTTTGCTGAGGGGACGGTGGAGGAGTTCGACTTCTCGTTCACGACACGGCGCGACTATGTGCACTACCGATGTGTGCTGCCGGGTCCCTACGCGGAGTTCATCCTTTCGGGCAACTACATTGTGGAGGTGAGGAGCCAGGAGTCGGATGCCGGAAGCCGGAGGTCAGACTCGGCGGTTCTGCTGACACGGCGGTTCTGCGTGAGCGAACAGGGGGTGCGGGTGAGCGCCGAGGTGGGACGCCCCTATGACGGGGTAGACCTGGACCGTAGGCAGGAGGTAGACGTGCGCGTCGACGCGACGGGCGTAAACGAGCAGTGGCTGACGGTGACGGTGCAGCAAAACGGACGGTTGGACAACCGACGCGAGCTGGTGTTCTCGGGGTATGACGGACGGGCGCTGGCCTTCCGCCAGCGAAAGGAGAACATCTTCGACGGAGGCAACACGTTCCGATATTTCGACTGCAGCAACCTGCGCACGCCGATGTACAATGTGGCCCGGGTGGAGGAATACGGCGGCGAACAGTTTGTGCTGTTACGACCGGAAGAGGACCGCTCGCGTAAGCACTTCCTGACCGAGACAACGCTGAACGGGGGGATGAAGGTGAATGTGTGGGACAGGAACAACCCGCGGCTGGAGGCCGACTATGTGTGGGTGAACTTCAGCCTGCCGATGGCGCAGCCGATGCTGGAGGGGAACGTGTATATCGTGGGGGCGCTGACGGATTGGCGGCTGGACGAGGGAAGCCGGATGGAATACAACCCCAAACACAAGGCCTACACCAAACGACTGCTGCTGAAGCAGGGCTACTATGCCTATCAACTGCTGGTGAGCAACACGAAGGGCGGAAGGATCGACGGACGGTCGGCAACGGCGGTGTTGGAAGGCGACCACCGCGAGACGCACAACCGTTACACCATATTTGTGTACCAACACGGGCCGTCGGATGTAGCCGAACGGCTGGTGGCGGTGAGCACGGCGGTGGGGGGTGTCAGGTAGTCATGGTGAGGCGCAGCGCGTGGCGGGTGGCGTCGGTGATGCGGAAGCGGTTGTCTGAGCGCAGGCCTACAACCCATACGATGCGGTCGTCGGCGTCGACGACAACATAGACGCAATACTTCTCGAAAACACTTACCTTGCAATCTTTCAGGAAGTCGCTCAGGCGACGCCGGTGCGTCATGCCCAGAGGATAGAAACGGTCGCCCGGCTTCCAAGGGCGGACGGTGAGCGGCTGGCGCACGAGGTCGGCGTCGATATACTCGACCGTCGCCTCCTGGCGGCCAGTGCCAAGGTAAGGCAGTTGGTCGACGGTGACGGGCGAGATGTCAACCCGGGGCTTGACGCAGAAGGTATAGTCGACCAGGATGAGGCGGTCGCGGTCGATAGCCGCCATATAATCGGGGGAGAAGAAGCGTGTGCCTGAATGGGATTTTGGCAGGGCTTCGATAATATCGTCGACCACGGCAGCCGAGAAACCATAAGGGCGCAGGAGTTCGAAAAGGAGAGTGCGCTGCGGACGGAGGCCGGACAGGTCGGATAGGTCGAAGTAGTTGTAGTTGAAGCCGAAGGGCGAGGTGGCGGTATGCTCGATGCGATCGCTAAGCTGGTCGATGGCATCGTCGTAGACCTCTTCCACCTGACGGAGGCGTTCCATGTTGGCCAGCATGGTATCGTCGACCGACGGATAGAGTTCGCGCAGCAGCGGCATAAGCTGATGGCGTATGCGGTTACGTTGGTGGACGAGTTGGCTGTTGGTGCTGTCTTCGACGTAAACGAGGTGGTGGCGGCTGACGTAGTCGTCGATGTCGCTGCGCGAGAAGCAGAGCATCGGCCGTATGATGGTCATCAGGGCGCGTTCGGAGGAAGGACGGATGCCGTGGAGACCCGCGATACCGGTGCCGCGGAAGAGGTTGAGGAAGAAGGTTTCGACGGCATCGTCGCGATGATGGGCCGTAGCGATGTAGCGGAAAGAGTGCTCGTGACAGAGGTCGAAGAAGTAGTTATACCGCAGATGACGGGCGGTTTCTTCAATGCCCCGGTGGTGCAATCTGGCAAATTCACGGGTATCGAAGTCGGTAGTAAAGAAGTCCACGCCCATTTCTTGAGCGAGCTGACGGACGAACTGCTGGTCGCGGTCGCAGTCGCCGGGACGGAGGTGGAAATTGCAATGCGCGATGGCGAAAGGGATGGCGGCGCAATGGAAGAGGTGGGCCATGCACACCGAGTCGCGACCGCCACTGACGGCCAGCAGCACCTTCGCGCCGGAGGGCAGAAGGTGCTGCTGAGTCAGATACTCTTTAAAACGGTCGAGCATCACTTGAGAATCATCTTCCGCATCTGCCGTTGACCGTTCACCTCGATGCCGTAGTAGTAGACGCCGGCGGCATAGGCTTCCATGTCGACCGTGAGAAGATGGCTACCGGCCTGGTAGAAGTTCTCGAAGCGGTGGACGATGTGACCCATGGCATCCATGACGAAGAAGCGTACTTTGGCGGCATTGGGCAAAGTGAAGGGAATGGTGGTCTGCTGCGTGAAGGGGTTGGGGTAGTTCTGCTCGAGGACCAGGTTGTCGCCATTGACGGTGGGAGCATCTTCGAAGTAGTTGATGACTTCGACAACGGTGGTCTGGTCGTTGACACGGTTGTTATCGCCGGAGACCTCCCTGATGAGACCCATACCGACATAACTGCGGGTGGGCGACTTGGGGATGCGACGGCGGAGTTCGAGGTGAATCACATCGGCCGGATCGAGACGGCGACTGACGTTGGTGGCATTGGAGTCGCTGCCGTTGATGACGGCACGCAGACGCAGTTCCTGACCCACCACAGGGATATTACCCTTGTTCGTCAATTCGACGAAGACACGGCAGTCGTTGTTGGCATTCTCTTCGACGAGGACTTTCTGCACCTCGACGTCGACGAACTGGTTGGCAAAGACATTGGTGGTGTCGTTGGACGAGTCGTTATCGCCGTCGACATGGACAAAGGCGTTGACGATGTTGTAGCCGGACGAACGCGGAGGCAGCACCGTATTGAAGCGGTAGTAGCCAGTGTTGAGTGCTGCCAAGGGCTCGGCGCGATAGTAGGTCTCGTGCACCATGTTGGTGGTGTCATTGTCAATCCAGAAGCCCACCTCGAAGTTGTTGACGCCACGTGCACCCACGTTGTCGATGACGAGTCCAATATGGGTTCCGTTGTGGTCGGAGGTGTCGACGATGAGCGCCGAGGCGGCTATGTCGGTAATCGACATGATACCTTCGGTGCGCTTGGTGATAGTGTCGTTATAGATGTAGTCGTTGGTGGGGCTCTTGACGATTGCCGTGAGGTTCATCACACCCATGGGGGCCGTGATGCGACGATGGAAGGTGTAGTTGAAATACTCGAGCGACTGGAGCGGACGTCCCAGGTACTCCTCGAAGTCGATTACCTCATCGATACGCGTGATGCCGTTGACGATATAGCTGGCGGTGGCAGCGTAGATGGGATTGACGCCGAAGTTACGCATGCGGACGGTGACTTTCACCGAGGTGTCGCCGGCGACCACATTGTCTAGTGGCGATACAAATTCCTCGGCGCTGATATCATTGTCGAGCGGCATGAGGGTGAACATCTGCGTCAGGGTGTCGTTGTTGCGATAGGTGTCGCTGGCCATCGTGGTGAAGGCGGTGATATGGAACTCCTCGGGGTAGTCGCTGGTGATGATGAAGGGCGAAGTGCACAGGAAGGTGTCAGCCCTGCCCGGGTCGATGCGGCAATTGATATCGGTGTATTTGGCCAGATAGAATCCGTGGTGAGTGTAGCCGACACGGATGAACTTCAAGGTATCCCAACCGTAGTTCATCACCACCACCTCGGGGTAGATGGTCTGACCATACTTGGGAGCCTCGGGCTGTGTGATGGCTATCACACCGGCATCATATTTGGCGCGGGCGCGTCCCACATAGAAGTCGTCGACGGCACAGCCCTCGCCGAACGCCGAAGTGGTGCTGGAGCCCATCGGCGTAGTGTAGACGATACGGAACTGGAGGTCCTCGTTGAAGTCGTTGGTGATACGCGTCGAGGTGGCACTGATGCAGTAGAAGCCATAGCCTTCACTGGTGGGCGAGGTACCGGAGAAAACCTGATTGTCCATATCGTCCCTCGTATTATAGAAGGTGGTGCAGGAGTCGTGCGCCAGGCGTACCCACTTGCGTTCATAGTTGTAGTACTCGACATACATCGCGCTACCACTGGTTAGGTTGTAACGCAGACGGAATCCGATGGTGTCGGGTCTCGTATTGGCGATGTTGATGATGGGGCTATAGAGATAGCTCACATTGCCACGTTTACCGGTAACGATGCTGTTGTGCAGGTCGGTGACCCAAGCATAGTCGCCCGAATAGGTGGTGTCGAAACGAGGCTTGTTGGGCATACCTCGCTGCCAATAGTTGTGCGAGAAGTTATTGTATCCCCTCGGTGCATACCAGTTGTTCTCATCATCGAAATTATCCATAAAGATGGGACGCGTGGAGAGGAAGCGGTGATACTCATAGAAGAAGGTATTGTTGGTGGAGTCGGAATCACCTTCCAGGTTATGCCAGATGGTGAGCGACGAGGTGCCGATGGGGAACACGTGGGCCGGCAGGGCGACCACCGTGCTGGTACCGCCATCGAGCGTACCTGTCCAATGCACCACGCCCGTCGCCGTCGAGTCAATGGTGTCGGCGGCAAAGCTATAGTGGATATCGACGCTGTTGATTGCGGTGCTGCCCCGGTTAGTCATCCGGAATCTTATCACCTTGGGATCTTCGTCGCGGATGATAAAGTCGCGCGGGGAGACCATCTGGGTAATACCGAGGTCAATTTCGGGAGCCTGATCGTCGACGAAGAGCAGGAAGTCGATGACATGGCCCTCGGGGGAATCAGAGGTGTAACCCGTCACCCTGACGCGCATTCTCATATAACCCAGCGAAGCGCATGTCGGAACCGAGATGACTGACGCGAGGGTGGAGTCGCTGTAGAAGACTGCGCTGTTCACCAACACCTCATTGCAGGAGCCGCCAGAGGTGAATGCACCATCGCGGTCGAAGTCGATAGCCACCGTGCCTCGGCAGCGGAAATGCTGTTCGGTAACATCCAGCGGAGTCACCTGGATGAGGATGGAGTCGGTAGTTCCACGAGTTACATGGAGCACAGGATAGTCAGGGCTATTGTAGTCGGCCAGATTGGTAAAGGAGCGGTTCAGCGGCGGCATTTCCAGGTCGATACCATTAAACGATACGCGCGTGATATCGAAGCGGGTGACGTCCGCGCTGGGGAAGTCGGCATTCTGCTCATAGGTCTCCTGCGCCTTTGACGAGAAAGTGTGAGCCGTACGTAGCGTGTCGTTGCGACGAGTGGCATCGTTGGTCAAGTCAGTCCATACCATCAAGGAATAGTTCTGAGTCGTCAACGGAGTGGGAATGTTGAGCAAGGTGTCGAAGGTATAAACATACGTTTGGCCCGATGCGACACTCTGCGTCACTGTTTCGGTAACGGTCTGAATAATGTTGTTACCGCGCTTGAGCTGATAGGTGATGGGGAAGTTGGCTTGCGCTGTGGTGCCATAGTTGGCAATCTGCACACGCACCGTGTCGTTTTCCATATAGACGCGACCGCCCAGCGGGGCCAACATATACTCGACAGCCATGTCTCTGGGCTTACGCGGCATCACAGACACATGCACCTCAGAATAGTAGCTGGGACACTGCTTGTCACTGAGCGCATTCAGGTAGTAGGTCGAGTCATGGAAATACTGCGGCGTGTTGCTCCATCTCCTAGAGGTATTATACTGAGTAGGACTGTAGAACGGAGCGGCGGTGGAATCTCTGTACCAACGTATCGCCCGGCTGTTCTCCTGTTCGGCAGTCACCTCACCCCACGTACCATAGGCAAGCGTGGTATCGTGTCCCAGAGGAGGAGCGGGAGTGAAGTAAGAATCCTTGACAGGCGAATTGCCAGCATTCAGACTGGTTGTGTCGTTGGCCTGCGTAATGTCGTAGTCAAAGTTGACCCAACCTCTTACTCGGACCTTGATATTGGTGAAGGTTCCTGTAGGATAGAGATTAGCCAAGCTGTCGAAAGTAAACCACACATCCGACTGCTTGGGAAGGATGTTGTTGAGCGTGACCATCTGCTCAACCGTATCGGGCAAGGTGGCGATGGTGACGTTAGCGGGATTCGTGATTTCGGTATGATAACCGATCTTGAATGTAGTACCGGCAGGGAAATCCTTGCTTCCGTCGTTCTTGACATTAATACTGATTTCCGTCTGATGCATACGGCATCCGGCAGGAGTCTCAGGACAGGTGGCAGTCACCTTCAATGCTGCAAGGTTGAAGGCAGGCGCCAGGTAGAACGGTTGACTCATCTGGTTGTTGCTCATATCCTGATCGTTGTTGGCGACGACGACCACACGGATATTCTGCGTGTCGATAATACCCAAAGTTGTGGGTATATACACGGAGTCGGTTTTCTGCTGTGCCACAGCGAAGGTACCAAGGTTACGGTTGACCGAACGTGTCGTGGCCTCATAACCCTCAATATACGCATACCATGTGACGTTCGACTCGATAGAGAGGCCGTTGTTGTTGAACAATGCCTTCACCAGGACAGAGTCGGTCTCCACATTCTCCGGATTGGCAAGACTTAGCGGCAGCTGCGGCTTGATGATGCGGACCACTGCCATATCATGGTTCTCACGGTTTTTCTCATGTGCGCCGATGGTCGGGCCAAGGACGGGACGAGTGGTGCCGTCGATATCATCAATCACCGAAGTGTTGAACTGTGCTTTGGCAGCGAAGTTGGTCATCCGCAAGTGGAGGTCGTCATTTGCCACATAGAAGGGTTCCTCCTGTACAGAATTACCATCCATCGACGATGCTGTCTGCCAAGCAGCCAGGTTGCCGATCGAGGTCTGCGTTCCGACGGCATACTTACTATCGGCCATCGTAAAGAAGGCATTGTAGTTGGAGACAGTCACCGTATTGGCCTGCGACAGGAAGTAAGCATATCCATATCCGAAGTTGGAGAAGATATTGTTCATCACAGAAATCTGGGTGGGCGAAGTACCGCACCAGAAGGCATACGTCAAGTTATTAGCGCTGTTCAATTGACTCACGGTGCTGAACTCTGTGACATTGCTTCCCTTCACACGCACCGAGTTGTACAGCACGTTCACATACGAACTCAACGAGTCGATCCATATACCTGCCGACTTGGCCGGCGAGAGGCCTGCCGAACCCGTACCATGTGTGCTTATCATATTGTTGACCACCATGGCGGGAGCGGTAAGCGTACCTGTGACATTTTCCAACTGGATGCCTCGCTTGGCGCCCGGACGTTCGTCGACCAGATAGATGAAGTTCTTCTGGATGACCATACTGTCGGTCGTGGCTGCCATATAGACACCAATCAACCCTCGGTTGTTGGCCGAATTACTGGAACGAATCTCATTCTGGGCGACATTCACACGGTTGACACCGCGGAGATAGATGCCACCGCTGGCAAAATCACGGAACGTGTTATTGCTGATACGGATGTTGGAGTAATTGGTCTGCTCGCCCACTGTCTTAAGAGCGTAATAGCCACTATCCGTCACCGAGCCATCAATGGTGAGGTTAGCGATATTACCCTGCAAGACTATACACGAAGCATTGGCGTTCAGAATGGTTCCCTTCACTTTGAAGTGGCAGCCGGCAACGTTGATATTACTGTCGTTCAACATCACCAGAGCATGAGCGAAGTTGACGTTATTTGCTGTAGGACGGGCGACAATCGTCAGATTCTCTATACTCACATTGGAAGCGCCATCAATCTTCATCACATAGTTGGCTGTCTGACTGGTCGAGGCGGTGAGCATCACATCCTCACCCTGACCCACGAAACTAATCGTGTTGGTCTCCGACGAGCCGTCGACATTGTTCAACACCACCTGTTCGGTATAGGTGGCCGGGGCAACCAGGAAGGTCACCGGTCCCACAACACCCACTTGGTTCAGTGTGTCGATGGCAGCGCCAAACGATTGATAGTCAGCCGTAGTATCGTTAGCAGCAATCGTATAGTTTCCGCCGCAGAATCGTACCGTGAAGACCGTGCTGATGGTATCATTACTGCTGATGGTGTCACCGGCTACATTGATGACCGCCATCACCGAATGGCGACCCGGCAAGAGCACTCTGTCAAGGAATGTGAGGTCGTAGGTATGTCCAGCCACGAACACAGTATCCATATACATGACAGAGTCGGCAGCCTGAGCATCCAGATAATAGCGGATAGTCAGCGTGTCAATATTCTCACTGCCCTGGTTGCGTATCTTGATTGGCAACGAGATGGTGTCGCAGGAGTTGTACACCAACGTATCATGTCCGTCGGCCCAGAAGAGAGCAGCATCGTGCATAGGCATTCCCGAGAGGGTGACATTGAACGGTGTGATTGGACCCGAGCAACCATAATACCGCATTCCAAACTTGACATTGGGTCGATTGCCGCCTTTCGTCAGCGATGTCGTTGAGGCCGTGATTGGAGCATCTTGATTCTTATGCAGGGTGGTGTTGGATTTAGCGGTATAGGCGGTCTTCACACCCGTCGTCACCTTTGCACTCAGATGGTATTCCACCTGCACCACCACCGTTGACACACCATCCCACTCGAACGGAGTGTCGAACACATGCGTCACCCAAGCCTTGTCATCATTGGCTGTCAATGTGAGCGTATCCCGGGTAAACACCGACGACGAAGCATCTTTCCATCCTGTGGCGTTGGTGGCGGTAAAGATGGTGTCGGATGTCATTCCAAGGGAGAGTGTATAATCCAGATAGTTTATCGAGGCAACGTTACCCAGGATAGTGTCGAGGTAGAACGAGAGAGACGTAATTGTACCCGGCTCCACACCCGCGGCAGCAAGGTCGCTGGCCGTATACAGGTACTGTTGCTTGACATATTTTGCAGTAGATTGGTAGGGCGACGGGAAGGCCGTGTTGCCGTTGGTGGTCGTCGCTGTACCCACCTGACCACCGCCGGGCTTCAGGGCAAGGTAAGATATTCCACGCGTCCCGTTGCCGTAAAGCAGCTCGGTAATGTGTGTATAACCTGTGTCGACGGGGTTCATGTCATAGTCATACCACACCGGCATCACTGGGAGTGTCGGCATGTGGGTGATTGTATCGCTCGTGGCGTATTGCACCACTCGGTCGGCTATGGCGGTAGGAGCACCCGGCGTGAACAGCGAAGTCACCACCGACACACTGGTGTCGTTGGTTCTGATGGGGTCGTCGGCCAGCGAGTCAACCCACACACGCACCGTCACTACCGAGTCGGTGGTGAAGGCCAGATTCAGCTGCGTACTGAATGTGTAGTTGGTATCGCTGTGCGGCAGAATGACACCCACGAGGGTATCCGTCACCGTGTCGGCACCGGCACAATAGTTCAACACCAGATTGGCTATTGTATCCGAACCGAAATTGGAAACCGTGACGGTCACATCCTCGTTACCCAATCCGCAGCTCGACTCCGGCAACATGGCAGGCATCACGTCGATGTCCACCAACGGAGGTGCGATGATACCCACTCTCACAGTGGCATAATCGCCCTCGCAGCCATAATCCTCATACATCACCCACTCCTCGTTCGTATTTCCGAGGAACATGGGAGATGCGGCCGTCGAGATATCCCAGTCGCCGACACCGCCGTTGAAGCTGGTACGGATGATACCGGCGGTATTCTGGCTGAAAGTCAATCCCGGACCGTTCCAGATGTACGAGGGCACACCTTGCGAGGTCCACTGGGTCGAGTTGGTAGTCGTACTCTCAAATACAACCGCATCCTCAATCACACCGCCGTGACGATAGATGAAGCCCACTTTGGAGTTATAGGCGAAGGTGGGAGTCAGGCCCGTACGAATAGTGACGCTGCTGTCGGTAACGCCGTTGCCGACATACTGCAACACCAACGACTCGCCCGGCTCAATTTTCACATTCCCGAAGACATACACCTTGTTGTGGAGACTCGACGTCGGCGACACAGTCATAAGGGTGTCTCCGGCAAGATAAGCCGTTGCATCGCCGATGTTCGTCAGCTGCACCGCAGCCTTACGGTTGTTTTCGAGCCAGTAGGGTATCGGACTCGTCAATCCAACCACATTGTTTCCGCGCAGCAGCTCCACCTGCGTGATACGCACTATAGGCATCGCGCGGCGCTGACGGATATAATAGGTGGTGTCGTTCTGCAGCGGACCCGTGATGAAGGTGGAGCCGACATAGATGGGCTCCGAAGAAGTCGAGTCGCTGTACCAATAGATTGACGACGAGCGACGCGGTGCGCCGGCATTGCCGTACACCTGCCATGTGTTGATACCCACCGTCGGCGTGATGGTATCGCTGGCCGAATAGTTGATTGAGTCGGTGAAACTGCCGGGAGCAGCCGGATGATAACGGCTGATGACTGTGAATACATTCGTGTCGTTCGTCTGGTTCGGGTCGCCGGCATAGGTGTTCCACACGCGGAGGGTGTAAACCGCGTCATTGTACGTACCCGACGGCAGCGACAATGTCTGGCCCGTATGCACCGACACCGTGTCGTCGGCAGGGATGGTCTGATTGATTGTCACCGTATGGATGGTACCGTTGTTCACCTGATATCTCAGCTGCAGCGGCGTGGTATTCGTCGAGTCATAAACATTGATACCGTTGTTGCGCATGCGAACCACCAGTTCGACCGAAGCCGGCATATAGCAGGTCTCGTTCAAGGGCGAGACGAGAGCTTCGGGCTCGAAGTCATAAGGCAGCGACGAGAACTCGAAGGCACCAGGGCAGCTGACGCTGTCGCCTCGGGGATTGCCATAGATATCGGAAGTCACTGCCGCAATGGGAATGCCCACGCCCTTCAGGTTGCGGTTGTACGTTCTCAGGTCGACCAACGTCGTGTTCAGGAAATTCGGGTTCACCGACACCGACATCGTATCCTCGGTCATCACCATGCGCCATGCATCCAGCGACGTGAATGCCGATGAGCCTCGGCGGATAATCACCATTCCTGTCGAATAGTAGTCGTTGTTGGAGACCACGTTCGTCGTGCTGCCCAGGGGCTGGAAGCTCAACGCAAAGTTCAATTCGCCGAACGAGGCGACGATGTTGTTCATGAACCGGCTGTTGTTCAGCGTGCCGCCGCCGAAGGTCGCCGCTGCGATATTGTTGCGGGTCGGCGCATTCAACTTCACCGAGTTGTACACCACGTCAATCCACTCGCCCTGGATGATATTCAGCGGCGTAGTAAGCTGCACACCCGACTGGTTGTCATCACTCACAATCATATTATTGGCCACCACCGCATGTCTGTTCTGCGTGGCAACCACATCGTTCACTGCCAAAGCGCCGGCACCGTAGCTCGTGTACAGTTTGTTGCGTTCCACGTTCACGGCTCCGCCACATCCGTTCAGCAGCAGCACATAGCTCGCTCCGGTCGACACATCCATCATGCTGTTGTCAACCACTGTGATGCTGTCCATATACTCGACCTTCACGGCATTCGTATACTGACCCGTAAAGGCGCTGCGGCTAATCAGCACGCCCTCCGAATGGTCGTCAGGAGCGGCACCTCGCACGTTCACACCGATATTACCGCCGTTGAACGTACAGGTGTCCACAATCATATTGTCGGCATTGCCACTGTTAATCAGCGCCCCGATGCGCAAACTTGCGACCTCGTTGCCTGCATATCCGAGCATATCTGTAAAACCGCACTGCTCGAAGCGGCAGTTTTCGCTGTTGGGGCCGAGCGTCACCATGTCGGTCAACGGACCGTTGTTGCGCTTGAAGTCAATATTCCGGAATCGAATGTTGTCCGCATTCTCCAAATTCACTATGGAAGTCCGTCCCATCGTACTGTCGCTGTACAGCACCGCACGTGCACCACTCGGTGACTGACGTGTTTCGAACACGATGTAGTTGTTCTCCGAAACACCGGGCACTGCCTGCATCGTGAAGCCGGGATAGTCGGCCGGAGCCAGACGCACTATCAAGCTGTCGTCCACTCCGCAGCGGCTCAACGAGAAGAGGAACTCCTCGATCGTGTTGAAGTGCGCATTCGTTCCACCGATATTCCGCACACCGCTCATCGGACCGTCACACACCACAAAGTCCGAACAGGCCGTGTCGTTGTACGGCTCGTGGTCTCTGTACAGCTGGCCGCTCGACGTCACCGAATCCTCCACCCACACACACAGGTGGTGGAAGCCGGGCGTAAGGTTGACGTTCGTCGCAATCAGCACACTCGTTTCCTCGCCGCCGTTCAGCGTTCCCGTCCAATCATAGTAGCCAGCAATCGTATTGTCGACCAAGTAGGAAATACGCACCGCATTCAGCACCCGCTCGCCGAAGTTTTTCAGTTTCACCGTCAGGCTGTCCGGATGCTCCGTCATCGGCACGTCGTAATTCGGGTCCACCAGTTCACTGATTCCAGCATCGTACAGCAACGGCTGCAGGTGTGTCTCAGTGAAGATGAACGCCGGACGCATATTCTCCGACAGCGCCGTTTTCTTGAAGTCCGGCGACGTGAAGGGATTGTATCCGTACGATGCCGAACCGTTGTAGAAGTAGAACGATTTCTTGCTCTCCGAACTCGGGATGGCCTTCAACGAAATAGGCGCCGGATGGTCCACCGTCCCGTCATACGTAATCTGCATCACGATGTCGTTGCCCGTATAGTAGAACGTATCCTGGAACACAATCGTCTGCTCCAGGTTCGACGGCATCACCGGTATCGTCAGCGCCGAGTCGTACACCGTCTGCATGGCTTCCGTCGTAAAGTAGTATTTGTAGTCGTTCGCCATCGTCACCACATAATCCGACGGCACATTCTTCATCTTAATCTGGAATCGCGGCTCCGTTCGTGCCTGGTTCACACTCGCAGCCACCTTGAAACGCAACGCCGTGATGGCGCCGGGGCCATAGCCCGCCGCTCGCAGCAGCGCCGAGTCATACACCATCTCGCACCGGTGGTCCGCGTGCTCCACAAACGGACAGTTCGTCGTCGTCAGCGTCCCCTCAAACTCAGGCGTCGCCAATCCTGGCTGCACCGTATTGCCTCGCACACACCGGTATTCCACCCACGTGTTGTCCGTCGGCGGATAGGTCACTCGGTTCGCATTACCCGTCGCATCGCATGCCACACAATAGAATCGCATCAACGTGTCGTAACCGTAGAATGGGATACGGCACTCATATTGGTTCGCCAACCCCTGCACCGGCGTCAACGACAACCGGTGCTCTGTCGGGTCACTGCCTCCAGTGTACACCAAATACACCGAATCAGGGTTTATACCAGCCGTCACGGCCGTCGACGCCGCAAGTGCGATATGTGCACCTCGACTGTTCGGATAGAACTCCACCGTCGGATACTCCAGCATCGTAATCGTCGGCGTCACCATACGCTCCGCGCTCGCACTCACCTTGATGTTGTCTATCCACCATGCCACTTTCGACGTGTCCAGCGAAGTGTTCAGCGTCCGATGCCACAGCACAAACTTGATCAGCAGCTTGCGCTCGTTCACCGGCACCGACGACGTCATCACGTTGTCCAGGTCGAAACGCTCCGAATGCCACTGATTGTTCGACACATTCGGCGAATTCGACGCCAACCAATCGCTGTACGACTCATCTTTGAATGCACCCATCGTGTAGAAGTCGTTACTATAGGTGCCGCTACCGCCCGAGATGTTGTACTCCTGGCTCGACAAAGGCGTCCAGGACGGCTGATTGGCACGCTTGTAGTAAATCATTGCCATTGCATTGTCCTCCGACGAATTTATCGGTATGCGGCAGATGTGGTCAAATCGCAACGCGATGTAACGCAGCGTCGTGTTCTGCGTGAAGTCGATGGTGTCGAGGATGACCTCCACACTCTGTGTGGAATTCTGCACCAACTTCAACGAACGGTTGCCGCCGCTACGGATTGTCGAAGAATACCTCACTCCCGATGTGGGCGTGCCACTGTAGTTGATCGACTCGCCCGACTCAAAGCCCTGATAGTACATTTCAGAGACCTGAGCTCGCGCAGCAAGGCCAAAAACAGCAAAAATTGCTCCTAATAGCAAATACTTTGTCTTCATATAATCATTTCTATTATTTTCTCTTTTTCAATATTTTACAAAAATACACATGCGCATTTCGCACCCTTTTCGGACGCCAAAATACCAGCACAAAGATACGTTTTTTTTCGCACGTGATTAAATAATAATAATAAAAAATAAAAAATTAACCCATTTTAACACCCCGTCCACTTTGGGTTTTCCGTCTTTCATCACTCTTTTTCCCTCACTATAATAGCGAAATAAAGACAGCATAAATTACATCCATAGAAAAAAAAATCCCCATCGTAACGCATAGGTTACTCCGGGGTTATTCCGATTCCTCACCGACTATGGTTCAACCGCAGTCAAACCAACGATGATGTTTTGATACGATGCTGAATCAAAGGCGGCGACGCTGCTCCAGCGCCTCATACATCATCACGCCGGCAGCCACGCTGACGTTGAGCGAGGCCACTTCGCCCACCATAGGCAAACAGGCTCTCACATCACTCAGTTTCAGCAGCTCCGGGCTGATACCCGTCTCTTCATTGCCCATGACGAGTAGCGTGGGACGACTGAAGTCGACATCACGATAGTGCACGGCACCTTTCTCGGTTGCCGCCACCACCTGATAGCCACACTGGTGCGCCAAGTTGACAACAGTCTTGAGGTTCTGCTCGCGACAGACAGGTAGCCGCAGCAATGCACCGCTACTGGTCTTGATGGCGTCCTCGTTCATCGCCGCCGTCCCGCGGTCAGGCACCACCAGAGCTCCGACTCCGGTACATTCGGCTGTTCGGGCTATGGCTCCCATATTACGCACATCGGTGATATGATCCAACATGACAATCAGCTGTGGAGCGTCCTCCCGTTCCACCAGCTCCATAAAACTCTGGTACTTCACAGCCGCCAACGTGGCCACCACCCCCTGATGATTGCCCGAGGTCAGCTTGTTGAGCTTCTCCACAGGCACATACTGGAATGGGACACCCTGTTCCTTGATCAACGTTCGCAACTCGGACATCAGCGAACTGTTGAGGCCGTTTTGTATGATCACACGTTCCACCTGGGCACCGCTGCCCAACGCCTCCATCACTGGTCGTAAACCATAGACAATCTGTTTATTGTCACGCTGAAACTTAGGCTCGTTGACGTGCTGGTTTGACGCATTGTTATTCTGTATTCTTTCCATCTCTGATAGTGATTTTACGGTCAGCCATATTGGCCAACTCTTCGTTATGGGTGACGATGACAAACGTCTGCCCCAGTTCTTTGCGTAGTGTGAAGAAGAGTTCATGCAACTCAAGCGCGTGCTGGCTGTCGAGATTGCCGCTGGGCTCGTCGGCAAGCACCACCATAGGCTTGTTCATCAGGGCTCGGGCCACAGCCACACGCTGGCATTCGCCGCCACTGAGGGCGGCGGGTTTGTGCAAGGCCCGGTCGGCCAAGTGCAGGTGTTCCAGCAACTCAGACGCCCGCCGTCGGGCGTCGTCCGGCTTGTCGCCTCGGATGAGAGCAGGTATCATCACATTCTCGACAGCGGTGAATTCGGGCAGCAAGTGGTGGGCCTGGAAAACGAACCCTATCTTCTCGTTTCGGAAGCGTGCCAATTCGCGCTCTTTCAACCGTGTAACATCCACATCGCCATACATGATGCTGCCGCTGTCGGCCCGGTCAAGCGTGCCAAGAATCTGCAGCAACGTAGTCTTGCCAGCTCCCGAGGCGCCCACGATGCTGACCACCTCGCCCCGTTCAATGGTGAGCGTCACATCACGCAACACATGCAACGCCCCATAACTCTTATTGATATTGACTGCCTTAATCATTAACCTTTAACCATTACACCTTTAACCACTACACCTCCACCCCATTCAGGAACACCCGTTCCACCTTGTTCTCGCCATAGGCATAGGGCATGTATTCGTAGCTCGCTATCGGCTTGGTGATGTAGAAGTTGGCCTTCTTGCCGACAGCTATGCTGCCCACCTCGTTGCTCACACCCATGGCGTAGGCGGTGTTCAGAGTGGTGGCATTGATGGCCTCCTCGGGCGTGAGGCGGTAGCGGATGCATGCCATCGAGAGGATGAGCTGCATGTTGCCCGAGGGCGAGGTGCCGGGATTATAGTCGGAGGCCATAGCCACCGGCAGACCTGCCTCGATCATCTTGCGGGCCGGCGAGAGCGGCAGGTTGAGGAAGAAGGCGCAGCCAGGCAGTATGGTGGGCATCGTCTCAGTGCCCTTCAAGCATTCTATCTCGGCGTCGCCCATCTGCTCCAGGTGGTCGACCGAGATGGCGTTGTATTTCACACCCACCTGCACGCCGCCCGAGACAGCCATCTCGTTGGCGTGAATCTTGGGCCTCATGCCATACTTGATGCCGGCTTCCAGAATGCGCGCGGTATCCTCGACGGTGAAGAAGCCCTGATCGCAGAACACATCGATGAAATCGGCCAACCCTTCGGCCGCCACCTTCGGTATCATCTCGTTGATGACCAAGTCGACATAATCCTCCTGGTGGCCGCGATACTCCATCGGGATGCCGTGGGCGCCGAGGAAGTTGGACTTGATGGTCATGGGCGAGTTCTCTTTCAGACGGCGGATGACGCGCAGCAGCTTCAGCTCACTCTCGGTCGAGAGGCCGTAGCCGCTCTTGATCTCAATGGCGCCGGTGCCCATGCGCATCACCTCGTCGAGGCGTTGTTTGGCCATATCGTAGAGCTCGTCTTCCGAAGCTGCGGCAGTGGCTTTGGCCGAATTGAGGATTCCCCCTCCCCTCTTGGCTATCTCCTCATAGCTGAGGCCGCGGATTTTATCCACAAATTCATGCTCGCGCGAGTTGGCATAGACAATGTGCGTGTGCGAATCGCAGAAAGTCGGCATCACCATCCGCCCTGCGGCATCGACCACTTTATCAGCGGTGCCATTCCATTCGCTCATCGGTCCGAAGGCCTTTATCTTGCCGTCCTCTACGAGCAGGCAGGCATCCTTGACGGACTCCAATTGAGCCATCTCCTTGCCCTGCTTGCGGAACTTTGGTGAGGTCTCCACACCCACCAGCTCCTTGATATTCTTAACAAGTGTTCGCATATTATATCTTTTTGTTATTCCCAGTATTCTATTTCGTATTCGATGATACCCATAGGGGATTTCGAATAGACAAGCACATCATGTTCGTCGTAGCGATAATACTCATCGGATGGTTCTGTGTCTGTCGGATCATCGTAGTTTTTCCAATACTCACGGCGTTCCTTGCGAGTGCCGTCGGGACGGAAGGTAATGGTTACGTCGGCCTCCATGTCCAAATCATACTTCTTGCCTGTCTGCGAGACGAGGACCCCGTTGGCATCATAGTTATAGTCGAGTGTATCCCACGATTCATAATAATAGGTCCTGCTGGCGACAATACGCCCAAAAGCATCATAGAAGAGCTTCCTGTCGCGGTATCCGTCTCCCTCGTCGTTGCAATACTCATGCAGCATGCGCCCCGCGGAATCATATTCGCACAAGTAACGAAGCGTGTCTCTATATTCCCTTCCCCAATCAATAACATAGACATATTCCGTAAGGCCGAAACGGGGATGCACCTTGTGAGAATAGAGATGGTATTCGCTT
Organism: uncultured Bacteroidales bacterium; assembly: GCA_946406015.1. Classification (GTDB taxonomy): domain Bacteria; phylum Bacteroidota; class Bacteroidia; order Bacteroidales; family P3; genus Colimorpha. The sequence goes on from CAMJJD010000009.1 coordinate 41,497, forward strand.
ACGCCTTCATGATACTTGCCGAAACTTTCTCTTTTGACATGCTGCACAACACCATCAGGGGCATACTCGATACTGCATCGTGACATCAACTCGCGGCGCAGCATCGGGTTGACAGAGGAACTGACCCATTGGTAAGTCTCGTGCAAAACGAGGCGGCCTTGGTCATCGTATACATTGCGATAGGAGGTGTCGGCACTATAGCCGTGACGGTCATAGTACTCGGTACGCTTCAGTTTCCGTGCACCAGTCAATGTGTCGATGGAATAAGTGCGTATCACTTTGATAGGCTTGTCAGTATGAGAAGGAAAATATGGCAAATCCATAAGTGGCCCCTGTCCCGTAGCGGACAGAAAAGTCGTAAAAAGCAGCAATATCAGTCCGGCTTTCTTCATCACTTCAAAACAGTTCCTGCTGGTTACCGTTGGTCTTTATCTTGCCGAGGTGCTGGTAGGCGAGCATGGTGGCTTCGCGGCCGCGCGGGGTGCGCATGAGATAGCCTTCCTGGATGAGGTAGGGCTCGTAAACCTCCTCGACGGTGCCTGCGTCCTCGCCCACGGCGGTGGCGATGGTGTTGAGTCCCACAGGGCCGCCTTTAAACTTGTCGATGATGGTGGTGAGAATACGGATATCCATGTCGTCCAATCCGTTGCGGTCGACATTGAGGGCTTGCAGGGCATAGCGGGCGATGTCGAGGGTGATGGTGCCGTCGCCCTTCACCTGGGCGAAGTCGCGCACACGGCGCAGCAGACGGTTAGCGATACGGGGGGTGCCACGCGAACGGCGCGCGATCTCGATGGCGCTCTCACTGGTTATCTTCACCTGCAGGAGTCCCGCCGAGCGGTTGACAATCTTGGTAAGCGTCTCGGCATCATAGTATTCCAATCGGCAATTGATACCGAAGCGGGCGCGCAAAGGGGCGGTGAGCATGCCGCTGCGGGTGGTGGCGCCGATGAGGGTGAAGGGTTTCAGGTTGAGCTGCACCGAACGGGCGGCGGGACCGCTCTCAATCATGATGTCGATGCGGAAGTCCTCCATAGCAGAGTATAGATACTCTTCGATGACAGGCGAGAGTCGGTGTATCTCGTCGATGAAGAGCACGTCGTTGGGCTGCAGCGAGGTGAGCAATCCGGCCAAGTCGCCGGGTTTGTCGAGCACCGGTCCGCTGGTGGTCTTGATTCCCACACCGAGCTCGTTGGCTATGATGTTGCTGAGCGTTGTCTTGCCGAGGCCGGGAGGGCCGTAGAGAAGCACATGGTCGAGCGGTTCGCGGCGCTCACGGGCAGCACGGACGAAGACCTTCAGGTTCTCCACCACCTGCTGCTGACCGGCAAAACTGTCGAACCCCGAAGGGCGCAACGCGCGTTCTATATCTTTCTCTTGCGCAGAGATACTGCGGCTGTCGAGGTTGTCATTCATGGTGCAAAGATACATCTTTTTTCAGATATAGCGGCAAATATTATTGTAATCACTGAAATTCAACCACGTACCCACACATCCCACTCCCTTGCCGGCAGCAGGTTCTTTATCTCAAAACGCGAAGCTTCTACGACGGGGTACGAGAAGGCCAAGCCTACGGGAAAGTTTTTTTTTAGTGCCGACACAATATTCCAGCGACTCATTTCGTTGTATGCTACAAATATAACCATGAGCTCTATGAAGTCTATATTAGTAGGTACCGACTTTTCGGAGGGTTCCTATGTGGCCCTCGAACTGGCTGTCGATATAGCCAACCGGATGCAATGCGGCATCTTGCTTGTATGGGTGCGCCGCGAAAAAATGCTCTTCTCCGGCGACCAACTGGATATGCTCACCAACCTGGCCAAGGAAAAACTACAATCCCTTTGCAACAAATACCAGCCTGCCATGCTTCATGGCACCATACAGCACAAGATACTCAACGGCAAGGTGTCGAGCGCCATTGCCGATGCAGCCAAGCAAGAGCTTTCACCCATGATAGTCATCGGCACCAACGGTGCCTCGGGATTTGAAAAATTCTTTATCGGCAGCCAAGCCGCACGTATCGTGCAGGACTCGCCCTGCCCCGTGCTGACCATGCGCCAAGGCTATGACTTCCACAAACGGCTGGAGCGTATCGTGGTGCCTCTGCGCGTCAACTCCAACTCGCGCCAGAAGGTGCCGCCCGCAGCCACCATAGCCAAAATATTCGGCTCCGAAGTGCACATCCTCGGTCTGCTCGACCTGAAGGAGGAAGAGTCGGCCCTGCGCACCTACATTGGACAAAGTATTGATTATCTGGAACGCGAAGGTGTCTCTTACCACTTCGAAATCCGCACATACTCCACCTATAGTGACACCGTACTCAACTATGCCGACGAGATTAAAGCCGACTTGGTGATTATCAACACCGAGCAGGACCGCGTCATCTCGCAGATATTCCTGGGCACCAATGCACAGCAGGTGGTACACAAATCGCAGATTCCCGTACTCTGCATCCACCCCGAGGACTACATCAACGTAGCCGCAAAGGTCTGACAGCTATGGATTACGACGTTATTATTGTCGGTGCCGGCGCGGCAGGTCTGATGGCCGCCATAACCGCCGCCGAACGCGGTCGGCGTGTACTTCTGCTCGAAAAAATGGACCAGGCCGGACGCAAACTGCGCATTACCGGCAAAGGCCGATGCAACCTCACCAACACCAACACTCTGCGCGACACACTGCCCCATATCGGCAGTGACAGCCGCTGGATACGCAACGCCTACGGACGCTTCTTCAACCGCGAGTTGATGGACTTCTTCGAGCAGCGAGGTGTGGCGCTCACCGTGGAGCGAGGCAACCGCGTCTACCCCTCCAGCGGCAAGGCGCTCGACATCTTCCTGGCACTTATCAACGAGCTGGAAAGCAACCCCAACGTCACCATCCGCAAGAACTGTACCGTGAAATCGGTAGGGACACGGCGTGCCGTGTCCGCAAGCGACAACGAGACGCCCGCAGCCCCTACTGAGGTGTCCGAAGTCGTGTTACAGAACGGCGAGCGTATCCCCTGCCGTCATATCGTGCTGGCCACCGGAGGCCTCTCCTACCCCACCACCGGCTCCACAGGCGCCGGCTACCGCATGGCCAAAGAATTGGGACACACCATCGTGGAGACAGTTCCCGCCTTGGTGCCCCTCAAATGCGAGGAGAAGATTCCCTACGAGTTGGTAGGCTTCCAACTGAAGAACGTACAGCTTTTTATCCGCGACGGACAAACCACGCTATTCACTTCGGGTGTAGGCGAGATGACGTTCGTCGACGACGGTTTGGCAGGTCCCATCACACTCAGCGCCAGCCGAGTGGCCTCACGCCTGCTCAATTCGGGCAATTCACCGTCAAACCTCACGGCCATCCTCGACCTCAAGCCCGGCTTGACCACAGAACAACTGGACAAGCGCCTCATCGCCGACCTCGACGCCAACGGCACACGCATCTTCAACGATGCCCTTCGCCTATGGCTCCCTGCCGAACTGATACCCCTGGCCCTGAAGCAACTGCATATAGAATACTACAAACGCCTCCACCAGATTACCGGCGACGAACGCCGTCGCCTGGGACGATGGATGAAAGGTGTAACCTTTACCCTCACCGGCACCCACGACTGGAACGAGGCCATCGTCACCCAAGGCGGCGTAACCCTCGGCGAGGTGAATCCCAAAACCATGGAATCCAAGCTGGTGCAGGGGTTGTACCTCGTCGGAGAGTTGCTGGACCTCGACGCCGACACCGGCGGCTACAACCTGCAGCTGGCCTTTTCTACCGGCCATGCAGCCGGTATGGCGGTATAAAAGAATGGGGCGTCTCAGCATGAACTGAAACGCCCCATTCTTCTTTAGCTCCTAGAGGTTACTCTTCGGCACCTTTTTCGATGGCGAGTTTACCACGATAGTAGCCGCACTCGGGGCAAACGTGGTGATACATAACCTGGGCTCCGCAGTTGCTGCAAGTGGTCAACTGCGCTGACTCCAACGCGTCGTGCGTTCTTCTCTTGGCCGTACGGGTCTGAGAGAATCTGTGTTTTGGATGTGGCATATTATTACTTTTTTTTATTTATTATTTCAACTTCTTAAGTGCTTCCCATCGAGGATCCACGTAGTCATCGTCGTGTTTTTGCTCTTCCTCCGCGATGTACTTCACCATCTCCGGGTCGCATTCTCCGTCGGGGTGGGTGTGTTGCATAGGCAGTCGCACGGCGACAAACTCATACAGCCACGGGGTCAAATCCAACTCGTGTGCCTCTTCCGGCAGGATAACCACCTGCTCGTCGTCGGACACTTCGGAGTCGCTGAAACGCACATTCAACCGTTCTTCACCACTCACATTCACTGTCATCTCACCCAGACACCGGTCGCACTCTGTCTTCACCTCGCCTTGGAAGACGAAAGTGAGCATCGTCACCCTCTCGTTGCGTTCCATCTTGACGTCAAAATGCACTCTTCCACCCTTGATTTCCTCGTTTTCGAAGCTCTTGAAGAAGGTGTCATCAAGTAGCATCTCATAGGTATAAACACCTGGTTTAATGCCACTAAAGCGCACTATTCTATCGTCAATCTGACCCATTTTCACACTCCTATTGAGGGTGCAAAGATACAAAGAAAAAAGAAACTGACAAAAAAAAATTACACATATCGAAAAAAGTTTGTACTTTTGCATTCCCAAAAAACGACCAAGTGGAAATACTGATTGGCATACTCTGCGGACTTGTCCTGTCGCTGTTCTTCAGTTTCGGCCCCGGTTTCTTCGGGCTGATACAGAACAGTATAAACTACGGATTCCGCAAGGGTGTAGCCTTCGAAATCGGCATCAACGCCAGCGACATCTTCATGGTGGCCATGATGCTCACTTTGCTGAAAGACGTCGAACTGGGCCCCCTATTGCACAACCCTTGGGTGGCTTCCATCGCCGGTGCAGCGATGATTACGCTGGGCCTTTTCATGCTGCTGCGCAAACCCTCCATCAAACGTGAAGGTGGGAGAATCAAGTTCGTAGGTATTCCTCGCAGCCGTGAACTGATAGTGCAGGGCTTTGCCTTAAACACCATCAACCCCGGAGTATGGCTCTACTGGATTTCACTTGTCTCTTTGATTTCCGGTGAGTTTAGCCTCTCCGTCGGAGATCGCTACACCTTCTTCTTAAGTCTATTGTTGGCCGAACTGGCTGGCGGTATACTGAAATGCCGTCTGGCATCGCTCATCCAGAACAGGGTCTCCATCCGCACCACAGCCGTCATCAACCGCATTACAGGCTGCTTCGTGATAGGCGTGGGTGTCTTCCTGATTGTGTCGATGCTGATAGCACAGAGCCACCCTGAGCGGGAAAGCAAAGAACCCGCCGAGAACGCGGCACAAATCATCCACCGCATTCACACTATGGGCAAGGACACCGCCGAAAAGAACGGCGTCGACACCCTCTATCTGGAATAATAGCTGATTTTTATGGCTTCGTTGCCTGCGAGCAACACATAGACACCTGCTGTCGGCAACGTCAGGGGTTGCTCGGCACCTGCATACGTCACCTTGCACACCCTGCGCCCTAGCATGTCGCACACCGTCAGGGGCATACCTTCGGCTCCCCGCACCAAAACTCCTCCATTGACAACCGTCACCTCCAGCCGGTTGGACACAACATCCTCAATGCCGACAGGACAAGGGGCCTCAACAATGTCGAATGCATTCCAATACTGCGCCGAGCTGTAAGCCGTAGCCGTACTGCAGGGCACCATAAGTACCGGCAGAGGGTTCAACCCGTCGAACGAATCATCCGAGAGGGTCGGCGGCACATTGCAATGCAATTGGAATGTATCCACCTCGTAGCAGTCTTTGAAAGCGCCGTCGCCTATGATACGCATCGTACTAGGCAACACCACTTTATCGATATAGCGACAATAAAGGAATGCACTGTTGGCAACACCCATGACACCTTCGTGGACATGCACTGTGCCGCTTGCCTGGTTACCCACCTTCAATACCCATTGACCCAACGTCAACATCATCTCGCTGCTCCAGTTGTCGCTGTTGTTATAGTAGGCGGTGTTCTCAAACGCCGACACAGCGATGCGCGTCAGCGTGGTAGGCAGTTCGATGGTATCAAGCCGGGTACAGGAGATAAAGGCCATCATATCGATACGCTCAATTCCTTCCTCCAGAATGGCTGTCACCAAGAGCGTATCCTCGGCAAAGGCTCGCTGGCCAATGGACACTACCGAACCCGGGATGGTGACCTCAGTAAGGCCATAGCAACACTGGAAAGCCATCCTGTCGATAGCCGTGACGTTATAAGTAGTACCTCCGTTAACCACCGTGGACGGGATAACAAGGGTTCCCGTAGGGGTGCTGTAGCTACCCCAACTGGCCGTTGCCGGAGCCACCACCTTGACGGCTGCATCGCCGGTAACGGTGTAATAAAGGGTCTGGCCCGTTGTCGCCGGAGCGCTAAAACTGAAAGCGTGGGCCGACACGCTGACGGCCCACACCAACAGTAATGGAAGTATCTTCTTCATAAGCTTTTATTCTATACCGCGAGCGGCAAAGAGCAATTCCATCATACGGATAGCCGAGGTGCTGACAGGCGTACCAGGGCCAAAGACGGCAGCCACGCCGGCATCGAACAGGAACTGGTAGTCCTGCGGCGGGATGACACCACCGGCGACGACCATAATGTCCTCGCGACCCAGTTTCTTCAGTTCTTCAATCACCTGCGGCAGCAGCGTCTTGTGACCAGCTGCCAGCGAACTGGCACCGAAGATATGGACATCGTTCTCCACTGCCTGCTTGGCCGCCTCGGCGGGCGTCTGGAACAGGGGGCCCATATCGACGTCGAAGCCCATGTCGGCATAGCCGGTAGCAACCACTTTGGCTCCGCGGTCGTGACCGTCCTGACCCATCTTGGCCACCATGATACGGGGACGGCGGCCCTCCAACTTGGCGAATTTGTCGGTCATTTCCTGCGCCTTCTTGAAGGCGTCGCTCTCCTTGGTTTGTGAACTGTACACGTTGCTGATAAGATTTATTTTAGCCTTATAGCGGCCGTAAACTTTCTCCAATGCATAGCTGATTTCGCCCAGCGAAGCACGCTTGCGGGCGGCGTCGATGCTGAGCTCCAACAGATTGCCTTCACCAGTGCGGGCGCACTCGGTCAGCCGGTCCAATGCAGCCTCGACGGCGGCGCTGTCGCGCTCGGCGCGCAGCTTCTTCAGGCGCTCGATCTGTGCATTACGCACAGCGGTGTTGTCGATTTCGAGGGTCTCGATGGGGTCCTCATGCTCGAGACGGTACTTGTTGATACCCACGATGGTGTCGACATTCGAGTCGATACGGCTCTGCTTGCGGGCCGAAGCCTCCTCGATGCGCATCTTAGGCACCCCGCTCTCGATGGCCTTGGCCATACCACCCAGCTTCTCCACCTCCTGGATGTGAGCCCAGGCGCGGTGGGCAAGTTCGTGGGTGAGGGTTTCCACATAGTAGCTGCCTGCCCACGGGTCGACCACACGGCAGATGTTGGTCTCCTCCTGCAGATAAATCTGCGTGTTACGGGCGATACGGGCGCTGAAGTCCGTCGGCAGTGCGATGGCCTCGTCGAGGGCGTTGGTATGCAAGCTCTGGGTGTGACCCAGGGCGGCGCCCATGGCCTCGATGCAGGTGCGGGCCACGTTGTTGAACGGGTCCTGCTCGGTGAGCGACCAACCCGAAGTCTGGGTGTGCGTACGCAGGGCCAGCGACTTGGGGTTCTTGGGGTTGAACTGGCTGACAATCTTGGCCCACAGCATACGGGCGGCACGCATCTTGGCGATCTCCATGAAGTGGTTCATGCCCGAGCCCCAGAAGAACGACAGACGCGGCGCGAAGTCGTCGACGCTCATGCCAGCCTTCACACCGGCGCGCAGGTACTCCAAACCGTCGGCCAGCGTGTAGGCCAGCTCGATATCGGCGGTGGCACCGGCTTCCTGCATGTGGTAGCCCGAGATGGAGATGCTGTTGAACTTGGGCATATGCTTCGAGGTGTACTCGAAAATGTCGGCGATAATCTTCATCGACGGCAGCGGAGGATAGATGTAGGTGTTACGCACCATGAACTCCTTGAGGATATCGTTCTGGATGGTGCCCTGCAGCTGGTCCTGCGTGACGCCCTGCTCCTCAGCGGCGATGATGTAGAACGAGAGGATGGGCAGCACAGCGCCGTTCATCGTCATCGAGACCGACATCTTGCCCAGGTCAATCTGGTCAAACAGTATCTTCATGTCGAGGATGCTGTCGATAGCCACACCGGCCTTTCCCACGTCGCCAACCACACGCTCGTGGTCAGAGTCATAGCCACGGTGGGTAGCCAGGTCGAAGGCGCAGCTCAGACCTTTCTGACCGGCGGCGATGTTGCGGCGGTAGAAGGCGTTGCTCTCCTCGGCGGTCGAGAAGCCGGCATACTGGCGGATGGTCCACGGACGCATCACATACATCGTCGAGTAAGGTCCGCGCAGGAACGGCGCGATACCGGCGGCATAGTTCAGATGCTCCATGCCTTCCAGATCCTTGCGGCCATAGGCGGGCTTCACGTCAATCTGCTCGGGCGTGCGCCAGTTCTTCTCATTATGGTTCTCCTGCTCCCACTGGGCGAAGGATTCCTTCTTTCCCTCGGCACCACGGAAGTCGACATTTTGGAAGTTCGGTCTCATTATCAAATGTTTATATTGTTATCGTATCGTATATTCAATCTGCAAATATAATAAAAAAAAACAATATGGCAAAAAATAACGAACCCACCCTCACATCCGACACCTAATGGCTTCTATTTCACTACCTCGGGAAATTCTAGAAAACAAGGCATTGTGGCCTGTTGTACCGAGGGGTGAGGCTTCGGTTATACGTCAATCCTTAGACTTTCCGAAGAAAAACCAAAGAACAACCTGAAAACCAGCATTCGAGAAGCACCTAACAAACATTACCTACATTTTTATTTGTCCGTATCGGAATTAATTCGTAACTTTGCACCATGAAACGGATATTATTTGTTTGTCACGGCAACATCTGCCGCAGCCCGATGGCAGAGTTTATTCTGAAGAAGATGACACGCCAAGCAGGCTTGGAGAACGAGGTGGAAGTGGCCTCGGCCGCCACCAGCACTGAGGAACTGGGCAACCCTGTCTACCCCATGGCACGGCAAGAATTGGCCATGCACGGCATCGGATGTGCCGGCCACAAGGCACGCCAACTCACCGCAGCCGACTACGATAGCTACGATCTCATCATCGGCATGGACTGCGCCAACATCGACAACATCCTGCACATTGTCGGCGACGACCCCGACGGGAAAGTACGTATGCTACTCAAGGACAAAGAGATTGCCGACCCTTGGTACACACGCAACTTCCGCGCTGCATGGAACGACATCCATGCCGGATGCACCGCCCTCTTCAACGAAATCGCCGCCGATGCCGGAACAGCCGATTGACTTCGAACAGATTGAAGCCCTGGGTATCTCGCGCGAAGCCTACGACGAGGTGCTCGACATCGTGGGTCGCATCCCAACCATGGAAGAGCTCTCCACCCTGCTGGCCATGTGGGAGAGCAACGGCCGCCAACAGAGCCTATACGGTTGGCTCCGAGGACAGAAGCACACCGTCGAGCGCGACGAATACCTCTACACCGGTTCAGCCGACCACCGCAGCATCCGCGAGCCCCGCGTGAAGGACTGCCTCGCCATCGCCCAGCAACTCACCCATAGTGTAGGGACAGGGCACGCCCTGTCCGCAGAAGAATGCACCTCCCACAGCGGACAGGGCACGCCCTGTCCCTACACCACAGGTATGCTGCTCTACCTTGTGGGCAATGTCAGCACCGAGTTTGCCGACTCGGAGTACGCGCGTCGCTGCCTCCACCTGGTCGACCAACCTATGGGGGCCGGCGGCCATGAGGAAGACTGCCAGTATATCGAAATGATACTTGGCGCCCTGAGCGACGCGGGAATGCTCACTCCCGGCGGTGCCGTAGGTCATGGTGGGCTCTTCTGCTCGCTGTTGCGCTTCCTGTCCCCCACTCAAACAATCACACAATCACACAATCAAGCAATCGGTTTCGACATCCTTACACCCCGCGAGGTGCGCCTCGACGCATTCCTCTTCGGCGAAGAGGAGGGACGCTACCTGGTGGCCGTCGACGAAGGGCACGACGACCAGTTCCTACTGAAGATGGACGACGCCCGTCTCAACTGCTGCTTCCTCGGCCGCACCACCAAAGGCCGCATCCTCGTCGACGGCTACGACTTCGGCCCCGTGAGTCATTTCACAGGCGACCAAGCCAATTAATCTACTGACGACTTACTACCAGTTTCTTGGTGACATTGCCGACGGGGGTGGCTACACGGACCAGGTAGGTATCCTCAGGCAGGGCGTCGATGTTGAGCGTGAGGCTGAGCCCCGACGCAGGAAGGTCCATCACCTTGACTCCGGCCGTGTTGAATACCTCCACATGGTTCAAGCCCACACTCGAGGCCACCTGCACCCTCTCGCTGGCGGGGTTGGGCTGCAAGGCAACAAAACGCTCCACCGTCTGCACATTGCCCACCCCAAGTGTGTCGTCTCCGGAATGGGTTGTGTCCTGGTATGGACGCGGGGTCAGGATTGGGTATATCAAACCAACAAAAAAAAGCAACGTGCTGATAAGCACGCTGCCTAAAGTCCAATACCGTATCGTCAAAGAGTGCTTAGAAGCGTTTCTCTTTGATACGGGCTTTCTTACCGGTGAGGTCGCGCAGATAGAAGATGCGGGCGCG
>CAMJJD010000010.1 GCA_946406015.1 uncultured Bacteroidales bacterium
CCTGCAACCTTCTGATCCGTAGTCAGATGCTCTATTCAGTTGAGCTAAGGAGCCGACTTGCTTTTCGGAAGCTCTCTTCCTCGAAAGCGGGTGCAAAAGTACTAACTTTTTAGATACTGACCAAATTTTTTTTCAAATAATTTTTCCATACCTCTGCAATGTGTTGATTGCTAGAATGGAAATGAGGGGAAATTTTTGTCCCTCTCAGGCCTCCACACCGTACACTTCGCGGTAGAGGAGGGTGCGGATTTCCTCAAATTCGTCGTCGTCGAGCTCGTATTTCGACATGATGATCATGGGTACGGTGCGGCCGTCGTTGTGGTAGGAGGGCTGCACGTAGGGCTGGGGGTTGTGGAAGAAGCCCATGGAGGCGTAGAATTCGACGCGGTGGTCGGCCTCTTCGGTGTTGGGGAGCTCCACTTCGAGCACGACCTGCTCGGTCTGCTGCGAGAGGAAGTTGAGGAACACGGCCTTGCCGAGGCCCTGGTTGCGGAGCTCTTCGGCGATGGCGAAGTGTTCTACGTAGACCAGTTCGTCGAAGGTCCAGTAGGTGAGAATGCCCACCGGGTCGTCGCCGTTTTCGGCCACGAGGAAATGGAATTTGCCGGCATCGCGCTGCCGGAGAATAGAGAAGGGGGGGCGTTCCTGTTCGGGGAACGCCTCTTCGAACAGTTCTTGTGCAAAGTGCGAATGGTCGCTGTCTGCCAAATTGGTAAAGGTGATCATTTTATAAAACTAAAGTTATTCAATTCAAATCTGATTCCGAGCATGTGCTGCCAGCCCCAGGCGGTGTAGGGGTCGGCGGAGCCGTCGGCCGCCGTGCCGCCGTGGAGGACGGTCTTGGCCTGGTAGCAGGTGTAGCCGGCCTTGATGGCGCCCATGCCGGGCAGGGAGTAGCTCACCAGGGCGCTCATGAAGACGCCGTAGCCGATGCCGCCTTGGTTGATGTATTCGTAGCTGCCCACGCCGTAGTCGGGCGACTGGCCGTCCCACACGTCGAGTATCGACCAGGTGCCGCCACCCACCTCTATGAGGTTGTCTTTCACCTTGGTGTTGATGAGCGAGACGCCGAGGTTGAGTTCCAGGTCGAGTGCGTCGCTGAGGGGTGCGGTCTTGCTGAGGGCGAGGTCGATGTGGATGCGCTCCTCGTTGCCCAGGATGCCGCATCGGATGTAGGGGTCGCTGCCGAGGACGCCGGTGCCGTTGTCGCTGCTGAGGTTGAAGGCGCCGATGGCGTTGAGGCGGGCGAGGTCGAAACGCAGCAGCCATCCGAAGCCCGAGGCATAGTCGTAGCGGAGCCCGAGGCCTATCTGGTAGCTGATACGGTAGTACATGTCGGGATATTCGACCACCTGCAGGTTGGAGTAGCTGCCGATGGACGAGGGGGAAATGGCTCCCTGGTTGGCCAGATGCTGCCATATCTGCTGGCCAAAGAAGTTGCTGTGAAGCACGCGGTCGATGGTGTTGGGGTTGTCCGGCCGGCCGCTGTAGAAGTTGGCGGTGTTGTTGCTGGCCCAGAAGGCGCCGGCGTTGGCGAAGAAGGAGAGCCCGGTACTGGGAGGCTTGCCGTCGTCGGCACTGGCGGTGGCCGAGGCGGCAATGAGGAGGGTGGCAATGAGGACTATCCGTTTCACAACTCCACTCCTTTCTTCTTCACGATGGCGGCAAGCAGGTCTTTCGCCCGCGAGAGGCGTATCTTGACTGTGCCGAGGGGTATGTTGAGCTTCGAGGCGATTTCCTCGTAGCTGAGGTCGTCGTAGTAGCGCAGGCGCACTATCTGGCGGTAGGGTTCCTTCAGTCCGTCGACGATGGTCTTCAGCGCCTCGTCGCGCTGCATGCGGATGAGGCTCTCTTCGGGATTGGGCTGGTTGGAGGGTATCTGGTATTCGATGTATTCGCCGTCGGGGGTGTGCTCTGTGGCGCTCAGGGGCACGGTGTCGACACGTTTGCGGCGCAGCTGGTCGATGTACAGGTGCACGCCGATACTGTAGAGCCAGGCGCTGAAGGTGGAGGTGGGGGCGTAGCGGTGCAGTTGCATGAAGGCCTTTCCGAAGGTCTCGATGGTGAGGTCGGCGGCGGTGGTGGTGTTGCGTGTCATGCGGAGCAACAGCAGGTACAGCGGCTCACGGTAGGCGGCCATAAGGTCGGCATAGGCCTTGCGGCTTCCTTTGTCGCGTGCGTCGCACACGAGCTGGTAGTCGTGTTGCAGGCGTTCCGGTATTGCTGTCGCAGATGGTTCCACGAATAAGTGTTATGTGTTGAGTGTTAAGTGTTAAGTGTTGAGTGTTGAGTGTTAAGTGTTGAGTGGTAAGTGTTAAGTGGTAAGTGTTAAGTGGTAAGTGGTAAGTGTTAAGTGTTAAGTGTTAAGTGTTAAGTTTTGAGTGTTAAGTGTTAAGTTTTGAGTGTTAAGTGTTAAGTGTTGAGTGTTAAGTGTTAAGTACTCTTCGACTTTTTGACTTTTCGACTTTTCGACTCAGTGACTCAGTGACTCAGTGACTTCTATTTTTTAAATTTTCTATTGCTTGATAACGGCAAAAGTATTAATATAGTATTTGCGATGGCAAAATAAATTTCAAAGAATGGTGCGGCGAGGTGCACGTAGCCACCTTCGAAACGCTTGGTGAGGCGGGAGAAGCAGACGATCTGCCAGGCCCATTTTATGGCTACGGCGGCGGCCACGACGACCCAGGGCAAGGTGCCGCGCAGGATCAGCAGCACGGCGACTGCGTAGAAGAGCAGGCTTGTCCAACCCGGCATGCTCTCGCGCAGCCGGTCGATGAACCGGTGGCGGTTGCGGGTGCCCACACGGTGGCGCCGTTCGTCGTGCCACTGGTAGAAGTGTTTGCGGGGTTCCACCGAGAGGCAGGCGTCGCTGTCGATGCAGATGGCTGTGTTCCGGCGGTTGGCATTCTGGTAGACGAAGAGGTCGTCGCTCCCGTCGGCCACGTCGTAGTGGCGGATGAAGGCCCCCTGGCTGAAGAAGAAGGAACGTCGATAGCTGAGGTTGCGTCCCGAGCCGGTGTAGGGGTGTCCCATCAGGGCGGCGCCGAGGTACTGTGAGCCGTAGGCCAGTGCGTCGTACTGCTGCAGGCAGCCCAGCAGGCTCTTCGAGCGCTTCACGCCGCAGTAGCCGAGCACAATCTGGATTGCTTGATTGCTTGAATGTTTTATTGTTTGAGTGTTTTTATCCCCCGCCGCGGGGACGCGGTAGCCGCGCACCATGCCGCGCAACCACAGCAGGTTCTTGGGTGTGCAGTCGGGGTCGGCCAGCATCAGGATGTCGTTCTTGGCGCTTTTGATGCCGATGGAGAGGGGATATTTCTTTCCCTGGAAGAGGTTCACGTCCTCCTTGAAGGGCACCACTTTCAGGTGGGGGTAGTAGTCTTTGAGCAACTTAAGCACGAATTCGGTCTCGTCGCTCGAAAGGTAGTTGACCACCACCACCTCGAAGTCGGGATAGTCCTGTTCGAGGAGGTAGACGAGGTTCTCCTTGAGCCAGGCGGCGTCGTTGCGGGCCGTGAGCACCACGCTCACCGGCGGCAGCGGGTCGAGTTCCGGACTCTGGGTTCTGTATCGGCCCACGCGGAAGTGGTACAGGCCATAGTACAGACACAAATATATCATCGACAGCAGCAGCAATGCCGCCAGCGCAATAGCGTAGCTATCAGTGAGAAAATGACTAAAATCGAACATCCTTACACTTCTTTTTCAGCCCACAAAGATACACAATAAACCCCGCTCGGCGGTGCCTGCGGGGCTTTAGATTTCAACAAGCTATCAACAGCCTGCCGACTTCCGGTTTTACTCACTGTTTGGTACGGTGGTGGAAGAAGATGATGAGCGCGGTGGTGAGGATTGCCAGTGCACCGAGGATAATCCAGAAGGCTGTGGTGTTGGGTGTGAAGGGGAATTCGACGTTCATGCCGAAGAAGCCGGTGACCACCGTCAGGGGCAGCATGATGGTGGAGAAGTAGGTCAGCACCCGCATGATTTCGTTCGTACGGTTGGTCAGCAACGAGTCGAAGGTCTGCGACAGGCCCTCGATCAACTCGCCGTAGTCTTCGATTGAGTCGTACATCTTCTGGTACTGGTCGAGGATATTGCCCCAGTAGTCTTCCATGTCGAGCACCTCGGGGTCGACGAAGCCCTTGATGCCGCCGCTCTCGAACATGTGCAGCACTCGCAGCTGGGCGCGGAAGGTGGTGTTGAGCAGAATGATATTGCGTCGCGTCACCGAAATCTGCTCGATGATGCTTCGTGCGCGGCGGTTGAAGATGTCGTAGTTGATAAGGTCCACCTCGGCACCGATGCGCTGCACCAAGGTGTTGGTTTCCAGCATCAGCCGGTTGAGGATGTGGTAGAGCAGCTGGTCGCTGCTGGCCATCATCTCCTGCGTCTCCTCGTCGCCTTCCTGCAGGTCGTCGGCCATCTCGTCGAAGAGTTTCTTCACCACCCAGTGGGCTTTGCCCACGGTGATGATGTAGTCTTTGCCCCAGAAGAGCTTCACTTCGCGGATGCGCACCGTCTTGTTGTCACGGTCGAAGTAGGGGAAATGGAGGATGAGGAAATAGTAGTCGTCGTACTCGTCAATCTTTGGCCGCTGGGTGGTGCCGCGACAGTCCTCGATGTCCAGGGGGTGGAACTGGTAGTCGTCGAGCAACATCGTGTAATCCTTTTCACTGGGGTTCGTGATATCGAGCCACGTAATATGCCCATATTGGATTTTTTCTATCATAATCGCACCTCCTTTCTTGGGTTTAAAGATTGATGTTCAGTGGTCTACATTCGAGTAAATGACTTTGGTTGATTCTGCAAAGATACAAAACTTTCTTAAACCGAGCGAAAAGAGCAACAATTTCTTTTCCGGAAGAGAGATGGGCGGGCTTTCTCGTCGCTCGCTTCTCTTGCTGTCATTCCACCAGCAGGCGGCGCGTGGCGACGTCGAGGGTGTAGGAGGCCCCCGAGACGCGCTCATGCCGCAGCTCGCGGCCTCCGAGGTCGCACAGCGTCAGCTCGGCGCCAGAATAGTGTAGTAAAAAACGGCCTTAGTCGGGCTGTTTGTCTGGGTGTTCTACGCCATTTCTTCGGGAAAAAGCGAAGAAGTACCGAAGAAACGGCAGGGGTAGGAGGGTGTTGACATCCTCAAAACGGCCATTGGTTATCAACTGTTTAGCTGCTGTTCTTTTACTGTTCTAAAAGAACGCCTAAAGAACAGTTAATGAACAGAAAGTAAATGGTTGAAAAAGAGTCTCTCCAGATTTTGCTGACGCGGCACGCCGCGTCCATACAAAGCGGGATTGTAAACTGCTGTTTCCTTGTGATTTGTATATCAGTTCGACTTGCGTTCAACTTGAATTCAAGTTGAACGCAAGTTGAACAGAAGATAACTTGTTGTAAAATAGAGGGGTGATTTTTTTTTGTTGTAGATTTGCATAAAAGGTGTATCTTTGCAACATTGTAATATAAGGAATATTATTTAAAACACTAACAATATGAAACGTTTAGGATTTATTCTTATTTGTGTCGCCGCGATGGCTATGACCTCGTGCGGCATGATGCAGTCGGCTGCCGGCAGCAACACCGCCGCCCAAGCCACCGGCAAGGCCTGCGGCACCGCCGTGCAGGGCCTCTACAGTAGCTACAAGAGCACCGGCAAGGTAGACCTCACCGTGGGTAACAACCTCACCAACGCCCTTGCGCTGGCCACCGCCTACACCGAACTGCAGAACAACAAGGGTAACGACGCCTACCGCAAAGCCTTCACCACGGGTCTTATCGCCAGTTCGGCCGGCCTTATCACCACGGCCAACGCCGGCTCCTTTGTCGACAAGCTGATGAGCAGTGTGGGGCTGGGCAATGTGACGGCCGACAAGATTTCGCAGACCGCCGCCACTGCGGCCGCCATCATCACCCTCCTCAACGCCCTTAAGCAGTAAGGAACGATGGAAGCACTCGAATGTATGAAGACGCGGCGCAGCTGCCGCGCCTATAGCGACCGCATGCCGTCGCGCGAAGTGCTGGAGCGCATCTGCGAAGCCGGCACCTATGCTCCCACGGGACATGGTAAGCAGAGCCCCCTCATCGTGGCTGTCACCAACCGCGAGGTGCGCGACCGGCTGAGTGCCATGAACGCCAAGGTGATGAGCAAGATTCATCCGCTGCCCGACGGCTTCGACCCCTTCTACGGCGCCCCCGTGGTGCTGCTGGTGCTGGCCGACGCCGAGGTGGTGACGCACATGTATGACGGCTGCTCGGTCATCACCAACCTGCTCAACGCCGCCCACGCCTGCGGGCTTGCCTCATGCTGGGTGCACCGCGCCAAGGAGGAGGCCGAGAGCGAGGAGGGACGCGCCCTGCTGCGCGAGCTGGGCATCGACGACCGTTATGTGGGCATCGACCACGTCATCCTGGGCTATCCCGCCCAGGAGCAGCCCACGGCCGCTGCTCCCCGCAAAGCGGACTATGTGCGGTGGGTGGAATGAATAGTTGAAAGTTGAAAGTTGAAAGTTGAAAGTGGAAAGTTGAATTTTTTTTCACTAGGCTGTAAGATTTCACCCCCTTCGCGCGACTATAAGGCAAATGACAGCGAAGGAATATAACACATCAGTACGCCTCTGGGCCGACGACGCCATGCGCTTTGCGGTGCGCTGCGGCGGCACCAAGGCCGACTCGGAGGATGCCGTACAGGATGCCCTTGCCAGCCTCTGGCAGCAACACGAGAGTGTTGCGCTGGAGCGAGGCAAGGGTTTCTTGTTGAGCACCACCTACCGGAGGCTGATGTCGATGTTCCGCCATCAGGCCGTGCAACGCGACCATGCCGCCGAGTTGGCTGCACAGGAGTCGCAAGCCCCCGACGAGGGGTTCGACCTGCGCGAGGCCATCGAGTGTGCGCTGTCGGTGCTGCCCGAGGTGCAGCGTGCCATACTGCAGCTGCGCGACGTGGAGGGCTACAGCTATGCCGAGATAGGGGAGACCCTCAGTCTGAACGCCGACCGTGTGCAGGTGTACCTCTTCCGTGCCCGTGTGGCCATGCGTAAACAATTAATCAAACTAGGCTATGGAATCAATCAATAATAATAACTATGAACTCTGGCTGGTGCGCTATGCCGACGGCGACCTGACGGCCGCCGAACGCGCGGCTGTGGAGCAGTGGCTCGAGGGTCATCCCGAGGCCGCCGAGGAGCTGAAACTCTACGGCGAGGCGCCGCGGCTGGAGCGTGACGAGAGCGTGCATTATGCTGCAGCCGTTCCGGGGCGTGTGCAGCCCTTGTGGCCTGCCGTTCTGCGCTGGAGCGCCGCGGCCGCCGTGGTGGCGCTGGTGGCGGTACCGCTGGGACTGTGGCTGACCAAACCTGCCGAAGAACCGTTGCAGGTGGCCGCAACCGAGATGCCGGGTTCTCTCGTAAAAGAATATGGTCCCACGGTGGTCGACACGGTGTCGCCGGTTCATGAGGTGATTGCCGTAAGGACGAGGCATGCCGTGTCCGCATCCGGCAGTGCGGTCTTCTCTGATGCCGACAATCAATCTGTGGACAACGACATTACCGATGAACTTTTTGTGGATGCGGCACGCTGCGTCCCTACGGAGGAACCGTTGCTGGCTGCTGCTGAGGTGTCATTGCCGGCAGCGGACACGGCACGCCGTGTCCCTACGGAAGAGCCTGTTGCAGTGGATATGGAGGAGCCGAGTCAGCAGCTTGTATATGTTGACAATCTCTTCACGGTCGACAGCGGCAACGTTGTCGAACAGCGCCTGCTGGCCGTCAATGAGACCATCAAAGAGCGTCTGCAGGGCACCTACCTGGGCCGCCGTCTGGCACGCCGCATGCCCACGGGCGACGAGCTGCTGGACTACACCGACAACCTGCGTGAGCGCACGCCCGAGGGTGTCCGCATGATGGCCGATATGGTATTAGCCTATAACGAATCAAATAAATAAATGTAGAGTGTAGAATGTATAATGTAGAATTTAAAAATAAAAGCATATCATTATGAAACACACTGTTCTTTTGGCCCTTATGGCCACCACAGCGCTGCCCTTGAGCGCCAGCGCACAGTACACACAACCCGTTCCCGACCGTGTCCGTGAGATACGCCTCGAGGACTATGCCCAGCTCACTGTCAAGCAGGGCCCGGAGACCCGCCTGCAGGTGGATGGAGAAAACAAGCAGGTGGGCAAGATGAAGGGCAGCACCCTTGTGATCGACGAGGGTGACTTGGAGATGACGCTCTACCTCGCTCCTGGACGCCACATGAACTTCAACACGCAGGACTTCAGCCGTCTGAATTTCGACGGCGATTTCGCCCCGCTCGACAGCCTGGTCATCCATGCCGAGGATTATTCCAAGTTCTCTTTCTCGGGCAAGGAGGGCGACACGCTCCGTGCACGTACGCTGAAGGTTCGTTGTGAGGACTTTTCCCGGTTCTCCGCGACTAATTGTGTCCAGTATGGCAGCGGCGACCAGAGTGCCTCCGACTACAGCAGCATCGACCATGCCGCCACCGACCTCAATCATCGCATGGCGGCGGGTGATACCCTGCATAACTCATACTCCAACAGTGACTTTGCCTATATCAACAGCGGCCGCTACACCATCGACGGCGTGTTGCAGCACGAGCGCGAGGAGGTGGCCGACGATGCGGTGAAAGCTATGGCCCGTATCGGTAATTATGCAGGCGACTTTGCCCGCACAGCCAAGGATGCCACGCAAAAGAAGACCTCCAAGCGTAATCGTCACCCCTGGAAGACCGATCTGGACCTGGCTTTCGGCTGGCACAACTGGGGAAGCGAGATGGGTGCCGGTTTCAGCGGCGTGGACGGTGCCGCGGCAGTGAACACCAACTTCCACAACATACAGCTGGCCATCAACATCCCCGTCATCAACGTGCGTGGCTTCGCCTTCAAGGCCGGTCTGGGCTTTGACTGGGACCGCTATAACTTCATCACTCCCGAGGTCTTCTTCGACGCCGCAGCCAACCCCATGACTTTCGCCGCCGGCACTGCTGGCAGTGCCGTAGCCACTTCGCGTCTGAAGACGCGCCATGTGGTGGTGCCGTTGAAGTTCGAATTCGGCAACCGCAACAAGTGGCATTTTAGCCTTACCGCTCTGCCGGGCCTCAACTGGAGCGGCAACAACACTGGCCTGCGCCGCAAAGTGGAGGTGATGGGCGGTACCAACAAGGAGAAAGACTACTCGGTGAACCGTTATTTCAACCCCTATAGCTTCGACGTGCGCGCCGCTGTGCAGTACAAGACCATCGGCCTCTATGTTCAGACGGCTATGGTGCCGCTGCTCAAGGACGGCTGTCAGGAGCTCTTCCCTGTCAAGTTCGGTATCATTCTGTAGGAATAGTACACAATAAATATTCTCAGGTTGCGTTTATGGTAGCAATGAAAAAGCTACTTATAAGCGCAACTCTTTTTTTTACTGTCGGCTCACTCTGTGCGCAGACGGGCGATACCGTGCGTCGGGCTGTCCTGGAAGAAGTGACGATACAGTCGAAATCGGAAGGTGTGAAGCGTATGGCCGGAGCCGTCAACGGAAACGAGATAGGGCAGGACGAACTGTTCCGTGCCGCCTGCTGCAACCTTGGCGAGAGCTTCGTGGCCAATCCTGCCGTGGATGTGAACTACAACGACGCGGCGGTGGGCGCCCGCCAGATTCGCCTGCTGGGTCTCGGAGGGCAATATGTGCAGATGCTCTGCGAAGGTCTGCCGATGGCCGGAGCAGTGGCGCAGCCCTACCTGTTGGGACGTGTGCCCGGGGCGTGGATGCGCAGCATTCAAGTGAGCAAGGGCTCCGCCTCGGTGAAGAACGGCCCCCAGAGCATCACTGGCCAGATAGACGTGGAATACCTCAAACCCGACGAGGAACAGGGTCTGCTCGTCAACATCTATGGCGACAACCGTGCCAAGAGTGAGGGCAATCTGGTGGGCAATATTCATTTGAATAAATACTTGAGCACCGAAGTGCTGGGACATTATGAGAAGGACTGGATGCACCATGACATGAATGGCGACGGGTGGGTTGACATGCCCGCTGTGGAGCAGCTGCATGTGCAGAACCGCTGGAAGTACCGTCGCGGCCGCTATATCATGCATGCTGGCATCGGATTTCTCGACGAGGAACGCATGGGCGGTGTGATGAGTCAGGTGATGGGAGACCGGCCGTGGGTCGACCTCTCTGCTGACGCACTGGAGGCCTATATGAAGCATGCCTACCTGCTGAATCGGGAGCACAATACCAACTTGGCATTCATGGGCACTGCCGGCACACAAGGACTCGAAGGGTGGATAGGCACAGGCCCGCAGGGATGGAAGCACTACAGCGAAGGACAACAGCACTTCAGCAGCCAACTGATGCTGGAGCATGACTTCAGCGAGGCGCACCAGTTGTCGACGGGTGTGAGCCTGAGCGGTGAGCAGGTGTGGGAATACTATAACCTGCTACCGGAGTACAACCTGATGGAGACCAAAGATATCACGCCGGGAGCTTACGTGCAGTACACCTACAAACCCTCCTACCGACTGACGGCCATGGGCGGTCTGAGGGTAGACCGTAGCTCGCGCTACGGCCGTACATATATCACCCCGAGACTCCACTTGAAGTGGATGGCCGCCGACTGGGTGACGCTGCGTGCATCGGCCGGCAAGGGCTACCGAGCCTCTCATGCGTTGGCGGAGAACCACTACCTGCTGGCCTCGGGCCGCACGCTGGTGATTGACCCGCTGGAGATGGAAGAGGCGTGGAACGGCGGTATGAGCGCCGCATTTTACATTCCTGTGGGTGGCCGCACGATAACCCTCAATGCAGAGTATTATTACACCGACTTTCAGCACCAGACGGTGCTTGACTACGACAGCGACCCCACGGTGCTGCATATCACCAATCTCAGCGGAAAGTCGTTCTCGCACACCTTCCAGGTGGACGCTACCTATGCTTTCAGCGACGAGTGGGAGGTGATGGCTGCATTCCGCTACAACGACGTTCGCTGCACCTACGGCGGCGTGCTGATGGAGAAGCCGCTGCAGAGCCGCTACAAGGGGCTGCTCACTGTGAGCTGGGAGCCCATGATGGCGCTTTGGCATGTTGACCTTACATTGCAGCTCAACGGTCCGGGGCGCCTGCCCCAAGCCTATTCCACTGCCGACGGGAGTCCTTCGTGGGATGAGACTTTCCCGGCCTACCCGCAGCTCAACCTGCAACTTACGCGCGACTTCCGACACTTCAGCGTATATGTGGGTGGAGAGAACCTGACCAACTACCGTCAGCCGGTGCCGGTGGTGGAAGCATCCAATCCTGCGTCAACCCACTTCGACCCCACGATGGTGTGGGGGCCTGTGATGGGTGTTATGGGCTATGTTGGTGTCAGAATGAACTTCTGGAGAATACAATAATAAAGTTTACAGTTTAAAGTATAAATAAAACAGATTATTTGAAGATATGAAACAAGCACTGTTTTTGATTATGACGGCCTTGTTGATGGCTGTCGGAGGAACCGCTGCAAAAGTCGAGCGCAATGCAAACTTGCTTGTATTGCCGAGATGTAGCAACGTGAACGTAGTTAAAGAACTGCGACAGGTTGTGTTGACACCCGACCCCATCATGCACTGTCAAAGCTGTGAGGACAAAATCAAGGGTGAACTGCGCTTCGAAAAAGGTGTGGTGAAGATTGAGACCGACCGCGAGCGGCAGACGGTGACCATCACCTACGACCCCAAGAAGACCAACGTGGAGAAGCTGCAGGCTGCCATGAAGAAGATCGGGCGTGACACAAAAGTGGTGTCGGACAAGCCTGTGGTAAAGGATAAGAAGCAGAAGAGATGAAAAAGGAACTGATGATGGTGCTGCTGCTGGCTGCAGCCGGCAGTATATGGGCGCAGAGCGGTCCCTTGAAGCTGCGTCCCGATGCTTTTGCGCCGAAGGAAAAGACCGTCGACGCCAAGGCGATAACGATGGCCTCCACAGTGGAGGAGATGGCCTCGTGGGACCGCTATCCGACTTATGAGACCTACGTGGCCATGATGCAGCAGTGGGCGCAAGAATATCCAGCCATCTGCACGCTCGACACCATTGGAACCTCAGTACAGGGACGCCTCATTCTGGCAGTCCATATCGAAGGGAACCGGACGGCGGACCTCTGTCGCCCTCAGTTCTTCTATTCCTCGACGATCCATGGCGATGAGGTGACAGGCTACGTCATGATGCTACGCCTTATCGACACACTGCTCTCCAGCTATGGTATCAGTCAACGTTTGACGGATCTTGTCAATGAGACAGATATCTACATTAATCCACTCGCCAACCCCGATGGTACCTATCGCCAGGGAAACCACACTGTATCGGGGGCAGTGCGTTACAACGCTAACAATATAGACCTCAACCGTAACTTCCCCGATCCTTTTGGCACCACCAAGGCGGCGTTGCAGCAGGAGAACGAGGCCATGATAGACTATTTCACGGCCCATAACTTCAAGCTTAGCGCCAATCTGCATGGCGGCAGCGAAGTAATGAACTATCCGTGGGACTGCTTCACCTCGCTACAGAACCCTCATCCCCAGGCTGAATGGTGGCAAGAGGTGTGCCATCGTTTTGTGGATACCGCGCGTGTCTACGACAATAGTCATTTCCGTGATGTCTATCAGGCAGACAATGGTGTGATTGCCGGTGGCGACTGGTACGTTATCCATGGTGGACGGCAGGATTATGTCAACTACTATCACGGCTGTTTGGAGGTGACAATGGAAATCTCTACCCAGAAGACCCTTAATAGTGAGCGGTTGCCGGGGTACTGGCGTTTCCTTGCACCTTCGTTCATCAACTATATAGCCGAGATACACAACTTGCCCGAAGGTGTTGGTATTTCCGACCTCCGACCTCCGACCTCCGACCTCCAGATCTATCCCAATCCAGCGACCGACCGCGTAACTGTTGTTGGGGCTGCGCCGGATGCCGTGGTTTCGGTCTATGACGTAGGAGGACGTCGCCTGAAAGAATCGGCAGGTCCTGTTGTCGATTTGGGTGACCTTCCGGCAGGTGTCTACACCCTTTGTACCGGAGGGCGCAGTGCCAAAATAATAAAAAAATAGTTTGTCCGTACAATAAAACCGAATAATCGACGTTCAATGTGCTAGAATAATAAAAACACATGACAATGAAAAAGAACATATGCCTTATCGCGACAGCAGTGGTCATTGCTGTTGCTTCGTTGTTCACCGTCTCTTGCAAGGACGAATTCCAGGTGGAGGAAAGCCAGATTTGCGGCACATGGTACTTCCCGCTCGACCTGGCCCCCGACACCACCACGGGCTTCAACTGGGCCGGTGCCGAGATGGTGGTTATCCCCGACACCATTGTTGTCAATTCCGCCCCAGGTAAAATATTCCGCTGGACCCTCCGAGGCAACAATGTCACCGCCACCTGCAAGCCTCTTGCCAACGTCGATGAAAGCTGGGTGATTGCCTTCACTGTCTATGAAGCCACTCCCAACAAGTTGAAGATTAGCGGTAAGTATCGCTATATCTATGGCGGCGACAACATGGAGCGTGGCGATATCAGCTGCACGCTCAGTAAGACCAACCCCAACGTGAAATAGAGTTTACGAGACAATATTCTTCCGAAAGACAAAAGGCCGGTGTCCGCCAAGGGCACCGGCCTTTTTCTGTTGTTTTCAAACGAGTGTTACATCCTTTTGGCTCTCTCGCGGTTGACAAAGCGGACCAAGGCAATGGTCTCGAAGACGAGACTGGCGGCATAGCCAACACTGAATGCGATGGTGAAGAGGCGGGCGTGGGAAGGATGGGTGAAGAGGTAGGCTGCCAGTACGGCGAGGTGGATGAAGAGGACGCCGATGACCGAGCCTAGGAACATCTGGATGAATGTCTTGGGCGAACGATACATGGCGCGGGTGACAAGCCAGTGCTGCAGGCCGCAGACGACGCCGAAGTAAAGCGCCAGTAAAGGCATGATGGGCAGATAATACTGCGGCATCGTCCACATGACGACGAAACTGGCTAGCACCAGTACCAGCGTTACCACCAGCAGGGATATCAGGTAGCGTTTCATTCGGCAAACTTCATGGTCTCCTTGGTGGTGAACTTCTCGCAGTAGTGGCAACGCAGTTTGAGGTTCTCCTTGTCTACGATGTCGAACTTGGTGGGGACGGCCTCTGCATTGGTGATGCACTTAGGGTTGGCGCAGCGCACAAAGTTCTCCACATGGTCGGGGATTTCCGCCTTGAACTTCTTGACCACCTTGTAGTCTTCGATGTCGATGATGGAGGCGAAAGGCGCCACGAGGGCTATCTTGCTGACCTCCTCGACGGAGAAGTGCTTGTTCTTTATCTTGACGATGCCCTTGCGTCCAAGTTTGCCGCTGGTGAGGTGGTTGCCGATGAGTACTTCGTCTTTGTAACGCTCGAGTCCCAGGATGCGGATGACTTGATAGACGCTTTCGGTCGGAATATGGTCGATGACGGTGCCGTTCTCGATAGCGGAAACCACCATTTCTTTCTTACTTTCCATGATATTCATTTTTTTGAATGTTGAACGATAAGTGTGTTATTTTGCGCCGAGGATGGCGGCCATGAGGGCCTGACGGACGTAGACGCCGTTCTGTGCCTGCTGGAAGTAGTAGGCGTAGGGGGTACGGTCAACGTCGGTGGTGATTTCGTTGACGCGGGGCAGCGGGTGAAGCACACGCATGTTGGGCTTGCAGCCAGCCAACATGTCGGCGCTGAGGATGCAACTGTCCTTCACACGTTCATATTCCATCGGATCAGGGAAGCGTTCGCGCTGCACGCGGGTCATGTAGATGATGTCGGCAGTGGGGATGATGTCGCGCAGATCGGTGTACTGGTAGTATTTGAGACCGGCGTTCTTGATGCTCATCTTGACGCTGCTGGGGAGCTTGAGCTCCTGAGGTGAGACAAGGTGGAAGGTGGCGTTGAAGTTGCACATGGCTTGGACGAGGCTGTGCACAGTGCGGCCGTATTTAAGGTCGCCGACGCATGCAATCTGCAGGTTCTCCAAGGTGCCTTGGGTCTTACGGATGCTGTAAAGGTCAAGCATGCACTGGGTGGGGTGCTGGTTGGCGCCGTCGCCGGCATTGATGACGGGCACCGAAGCCACTTCGGAGGCATAGCGCGAGGAACCTTCCTTGGGGTTGCGCATGACGATGAGGTCGCTGTATGAACTGACCATGACGATGGTGTCGTGCAGTGACTCGCCTTTCTGGACGCTGGTGCCACCGGGGTCGCTGAAGCCGATGATGCGGGCTCCCAACTGGTTGGCGGCGCTCTCAAAGCTCAGTCGTGTGCGCGTGGAAGGCTCGAAAAAGAGGGTGGCGACCACTTTGTCCGATAAGATTTTCTGCTTGGGGTTCTTCTCGAATCCCTCGGCGATGTCCAGCACCTCGATATATTCCTCCTTGGAGAAGTCGGTGATGGAAATCAGGTTGCGTCCTTTTAAAGTGCTCATAATATGATGGTGTTTATGTTTTGTTTTTACTTCATTGCTTCTTCGGCGAGTTGACGGTTGGCACGAGCCGAGGCGTGTGTGGGGTCGGCCAGCAAGGCGCTGTCGAAGTATGCGGCGGCTCGAGGATAGTCGTGGTAGTGGGTGAGTTCGATGTAGCCCAGGTTGTGCCATGCGTCGGCGCTGGCAGGGTTGAGGGTCAGTATCTGGCGGTAGAGGCTCTCGGCCTGCTCCAGGTCGCCGCTCTCCTGGCTGTACATGGCCAGGGCATAGAGTACGTTGGTGTTGTTGGGCTCAAGTTGCAGGGCTGTGTTGAGGTATTCGACAGCCAGCGGGTCGTGGCGGGTGTAGTAGAGGATGCCAAGTTCTTCAAATGCACCTGCATAGTCGGGATAGAGGTCGCATACACGGCGTAGGAGTGTGACGGCGCTGGCGGTGTCGCCTTTCTCTTTGTAGATGAACCCTTTCATGAAGAGGGCGGTGCGGTTGTCAGGATCGCGCTCGGTGACATTGGTGAGACAGCGCAGCGAGCGGTCGTAGTCGCGGCTGTAGAAGGTCACTTCGCCCATCTTGAGCTGCACCTCGTTGCTCTCGGGGGCGAGCTTCTCGGCTTCGGAGAGAGCCTTGTAACTGTTCTCTACATCGCCGCCAGCGAAGTATATGTCGGCCTGCCGCAGGCGGTAGTCGACGTTGTCGGAGGCGAGGTTGACGGCTTTGTTGATGTCGGAGAGGGCTTCGTTGGTACGACCCAGATTGAAGAGTACCAGGGAACGGTCGGCCAGGGCTTCGGCATCTTTGGGATGGCGCTCGATGCGCAGGTCGAGGATTTCCAGCTTCTCGCTGTCGGTAAGGGAATCAAAATCAGATGAACTCTGCTTGCATCCCGCAAAGACGAGTGCCAGCAATGCTATCAGGAGGGGTGTTTTTTTATAATACATTCTGCCCTTATTACGTAGGATTCCTTTTTTTATTGTGTGTATGTGTCAATCAAGTTATCAACAATGGTTAATTCCTGTGTCCGCAACACCTGCCGGGCCTGTGCCTCGCTGATAGGCAGTGCCTTCCAGAGCAGGCTCCAGTACTCTTTCGTCTTGCGGACAACGGCCTCTTCGTAGGGGATGTTGGCCCGTATCGCTTCCATGAGGCGGCGGATGAAGTGTTTTGTTCCCGCAGGACATTGGCCACTGGCTTCCTGCGGCAGGGTAGGGCGGTAGAGTATTCCGCGCCCCACCATCAAGTCGGCCACCTGTGGGAAGCGTTGGCGGATGCGCCGTATGTCGTCGGGCGTGCAGAGGTCTCCGTTGTAGATGACAGGATGTTTTATCAGTGGGAGCACTTGCCCGAAGGTGTCGAGGTCGGGCACGCCGGTATACTGTTGGCGCCCCAGGCGGGGGTGCACGGTGACGCTTCTCAGCGGATAGTCGTTGAGAACCGGCACCATGGCGAAGATTTCCTCCTTGTCTTTCAGCCCCAGTCTCACCTTGACACTCAGCTGTCCCTTGAGTCGTGGCACCACGGCGTCGAGTATGGTGCGCACCTCGTCAGGGTGTGCCATCAGGCCGCAGCCGCGGTGCTTGGCGGTGACGGCACGCATGGGACAGCCCATGTTCCAGTTCACCTCGTCGTACCCCATGCCGTACAAGTGGTTGGCCAGCATGACAAACTCCTCGGGCTCTTTGCCCAGTATCTGTGGAATGACGGGGATGGACCCCAGGTTTTTTTCCGGCATCACATCACGTATCTGGGCGTTGTCGGTCGAGAACCGCAGATTGCGGGTCAGTGCGATGAAGGGCGATACCGCCAACGGCAGAGCTCCGGGAAAGCATTCCTCGTACACCCGGCGGAAGAGCACCTCCGTAAGTCCCTGCATCGGCGCCAGTATCATTTCACCACCTCCTTCAGGCTGTCCTTGTTCTCCATAATATAGTCTTTCAGGTGGGTGGTGAGCCAGTTGCCGGTGGTGTATACCGGCTTGTAGAGCACACTCCTTTCTTTGGTGGCAGGCTTGAGTATCATCTCGTTGCCGTCAATCATCACCAGGAAGTTGAGTAGCACGGCCAAGATGCAGAGAGCTTCGGCGGCCCCAAGTAGAGCGCCAGACAGCCGGTTGAGGACACTCAGTTTGGCGGCTTTCATCAACCCTTCGATGCAGCGCCCCAGCAGGTAGGTGAGCACCAATGCCACGAGGAAGGTGACGATGAATGCGATGAGCACCGCGCTTTCGCCGTCAAGGCCCAGTAGCGGAGCCACCTGCTGCGACAGGTGCACCGACGCCCAGATGCCTACAAGCACGCCGGCCAGGGTGGCCACTTCGCGCACCAGCCCCTTCTTCCAACCCATGAAGATGAGGAAGAGCAGCGGCAATCCCAGTAGTATATCAAGCACAGTCATAGGGTATAAATATTAAAATAAGCGTCCTGCCCGATGGGAAGGACGCTCGAATAACACATTTTCTTCTCTCTATCATCTCTGATAGAAATAAGCAAGCACGTCATATATAACGCAGGACTATTCATTTTGTTTCACCGAACAGCACTTTTTTTCAATACACAAGCTCAACTTCCATACAACCAGCCCGATAAGTACACCGAACAGAGCGCCGCAGAGAAGGTCGCCAGGGTAGTGTTTGCCCAGATAGGCACGGCTGTAGCAGGTGGCCAGAGCCCAGAGTGTCAGCACGAGGGTCGGCAGCACGTGCCAACGGTAGCGGGCAATCAGGAAGGTGATGATGGCGAAGGCATTGGCTGCATGCGAGCTCACGAAGCCGTACTGTCCACCGCAGTGGGTGCGGAACATGCGTACGTTCTCCAGCGTGTGGCAGGGGCGCAGACGGCCGACGGTCTCCTTGAAGAGGTGTACACTCCCTTGGTCAGCCAACAAGAAACAGAGCACTATGCCTGCCAGCACCAACCACCAACGACGCGGTTCGTGGCGCAGCGTGAGCAGGCAGAAGGAAAGTACCATCACGATAGCCCACGACCAATGTTGGCTCAATGTCCACAACACCCAATCCAACACCGTGTTGTGGTGACTATTGATCCAAAGGAACCATTGCGTGTCTACCTCTTTGAGCGTCTCTATCATTTGTCCATTCACTTCCTTTCACTCCTTTTCACGCCCTATTAACTTCTCATATATCTTGTCCTTCAATTCGTCAATTCCTTGCCCACTGACTGCGCTGATAAATACGGTTTCGATGCCTTTGGGCAGGCGGCGCCGCAGCTGCTTCTGCATCTCCTCGTCGATAATGTCGCATTTGGTGACGGCCAGTATGCGTTGTTTGTCCAGTAGTTCGGGGTTGTATTTCTTCAACTCGTCCAGCAGCACGTGGTATTCTTTGGCAATCTCCAGTTGTTCACAGCTCACCATGAAGAGGAGGATGGAGTTGCGTTCGATGTGGCGCAGGAAGCGCAGTCCGAGGCCTTTGCCCTCGGCGGCACCCTCGATGATGCCGGGAATGTCGGCAATGCAGAATGAACGGTCGTCACGGTATTTCACTATGCCTAGGTTGGGTACCAAGGTGGTAAAAGGGTAGTCGGCAATCTCGGGTCGTGCGGCGCTGACGGTGCTCAGCAGGGTGCTCTTGCCTGCGTTGGGAAAGCCTACAAGACCCACATCGGCCAGCACTTTCAGCTCTATGATCACCCACCGCTCCTCGGCGGGCTCGCCGGGCTGGGCGTAGCGGGGCGTCTGGTTGGTGGCGCTCTTGAAGTGGTCGTTGCCCAGGCCGCCGCGGCCGCCCTTGGCGATAATCAGCTCCTGCCCCTCTTCGGTTACCTCGCCCAGATACTCGCCCGTCTCGGCATCGCGGCATACGCATCCCAGCGGCACCTCCAAAATCTGGTCCTTGCCGGTGCGTCCGGTGCAGAGATTCTCGCCCCCGTGCTCACCGTCCTCGGCGAAGACGTGTTTGGTGTACTTTAGGTGCAGCAGGGTCCAGCGCTGTGTGGTGCCGCGCAGGATGACGTGGCCGCCACGGCCACCGTCGCCGCCGTCGGGACCGGCTTTGGCGTTGTATTTCACTCGCAACAGGTGCGCGCTGCCCGCGCCCCCCTTGCCACTCCTGACAAGTATCTTGACGTAGTCTACAAAGTTAGAAGTCATTGCTTATGTTTTTTCAAAATGCAAAGATACGACATTTCCCCAATATGACAAAAATAGTGTTCTTGCCATGGTGTGTTTTTTTTGCTTTTCTGCCATTACAACGCAATGATTCTTTATTTATTGTACCTGCTAGATTTAAAATGCGGAATATAGAAAACCCCCGGCGGGTGAGGACGGGGGCTTGTGTGAGTTTTACCTTGTCATGTTGGCTTTCAGCCGATGGCCTGGCGGATGCGGGCGGCGATGTTCTCGATGGAGCCAAGGCCGTCAACCACGCGCTGTTTGCCCTGAGCGGCGTAGTAGTCAGCCACGGGCTTGGTCTTGTTGTTGTACTCCAGCAGGCGGTTGTTGATTGTGGCCTCGTTGTCGTCGGCGCGACCTTGTATCTTGGCACGTTCCAGTAGGCGGCGCATCAGCTCGTCCTTGGGCACCTCGAGCTGCACCATGCAGGTGAGGCTGCGGCCGTACTTGGCCAGCAATTTGTCGAGCACTTCGGCCTGTGCCACAGTGCGGGGGAAGCCGTCGAAGAGCATGCCCTTGGTGTCGGCGGCGATGGTTTTGTCCATCATCTCCACCACGATGTCATCGCTCACTAACTGGCCGTTGTCCATGATGCTCTTGATGCGGAGGCCCAGTTCGGTCTGCTCGGCAATTTCCTTGCGCAGCAGGTCGCCAGTCGAGACGTGGGTGAGGCTGTAGGTCTCGACTATGAAATCGCTCTGGGTGCCTTTGCCGGCGCCCGGGGCTCCGAAAATCACGATATTCTTCATGTGTTTTAGTTTTAAGTATTAAGCTGTAAGTTTTAAGTAAAACTGACTGCGTAGCTACTTAAAACTTACAGCTCAGAGCTTACAGATTTTTACTTGACCGAGAGAATTTCGAGGTCGAACACCAGGGGCGAGTAGGGGGGGATTGTCGGGGCGCCCTGCGAACCGTAAGCCATGGCCGACGGGATGATGAGCTGCAGTTTTGTGCCCTCGGACTGACCCATGACACCTTCGTCCCAGCCGGGGATGAGGCTCATCTGGCCCACCACGTAAGTCAGCGGCTCGTGGCACTGCAGGCCCGAAACGGCGCAGTCGGCTTCGTCGCTCGAATCGAACATCGTTCCGTCAAGCAGGCGGCCAGTGTAGCTGATGGTTACTTCACGCCCCACGGCCACCTGGGCGCCGGTGCCTTTCTTGTTGACGATGACATAGAGACCTTTGGCGTTGGGCTGAGCCTTGACACCATGCTCCTTGACGTAGGCAGCGATGATCTCGGGCTCTTCCGTGCGGGCCTTCTCCATCTCTTGCTGGTAGTTGGCCTGTTCTTCGGCAAACTCCTCTTTGGTGACGATGTCCTGCAGGTTCACCTCGTAGTAGAACTTCATGCCTTTGCCCTGTTCGTACATCGGGGGCATCTGGTTGGGCTGCATGAACTTGGCCATAGAGTCGGCTTCGATGGCGAAGGTGGCGCGGTCGCCCTTGTGCATCATCAGCAGACCCTCGTGAAGCACGCCGTCGTACATGGGCACGACAGGCATCAGGCGCTCGGTGCGGCCCACGTTGGTGCGCAGGATGTTGGTGTCGAGGCGGATGGTCATTTCGCCCACCAGCACGTCACCTTCCTGCACTTGCAGCGAGTCCTTGCACTGCTGTTCGAAGCGGTAGTATAGGCCTTCGTCGGTCTGTTTGTAGCCCTTCATGTCGCCGCTGCCGCATGCGGCCAGCAGCATTGTCCCTGCCACCAGAGCGGTGGCCATTCTCAGTTGTTTCTTCATTGTGATATTGATTGTTTTATGTTTTAATTCTTTAGTTTCTTCACTTCCATTATCTCTATGACATACACCAGCACTGTACGGGTGCGTATGCGGTCGCCGTCGCCCACGATGCCGTAGGCTTGTTCCGAGGGTACGATGACGCGCGCTGTCGTGTTTTCATGCAGCGTGCGCAACGCTGCGTCTAGCCCGCGGGTGGGCTGCAGATGGCCAGCAATCACCGTGTCGGTATGCCAGGCGTAGATGTCGTTGCCGCCCAAAGTCGACACGCTGTAGCGGATGGTCACGGTGTCTTCATAACCGATTGCTCGTCCCGGCGCGACCTCGCTGTTCTCGTATTCCGCCACCCACACGCCGTTTGACAGTTTCTTCTTGGGCCACCCCCGGCGTTCCAGATAAGCGTCAATCTGCTGCTCTTCACTCTGTGCGATAATGCGGTTGGCGTTGATCATATTCTCCTTCAGCGTGTCGCCTTTGGGGGCAGCAAGGTCGTAGGAGGGCACCTCGCGGCAGGCTGTGGCCAGCAGACACAGCAACGGCAGTATGTACTTAACGGTCTTCAAGGTTCAGTCTTTGTTTTACTATTTCCACGGTCTCCGCAAGACTTGTGGTGCTTGTTGCACCGGCGGCACGTTTGTGGCCGCCGCCGTCGAACAATTCGCGGGCCAGCAGGTTGACGTCGTAACTCGCCTTCGACCGTAGCGAGAGGCGCACTTTGCCCTCCTCCTCGCGGACAAGGATGCCGCAGTCGATGGCTCGCAGCTTCATCACCTCGTTGATGAGGCCCGTGAGCTCGGAGCTCACCACGCCGCCGTCGGCCATGTCTTGGGCTGTCAGCACCATCAGGGCCACTTGTGGTCCTTCGTATACCGTCAGGCGGTGGGCCATGGCGAAGCCGAAGAAGCGCAGACGTTGCTCGGTGAAAACATTCTTGATACTACGGTTGATGCGCATCGGGTCAATGCCGCATTGCAGCAGTTCGGCCGCTGCTAGATATACGCTCTGCCGATCGTTGCTGTAGCTGAAATTGCCTGTGTCGGTGCAGATGCCAGTGTATAGGCACTCGGCGGCGCCGGCAGTGAACACCTCAATGCCGAAGGTCTCGCACATGAGCCAGTAGACCAGCTCGCATGTGCTCGAAGCCGAAGGTTCACTGACCACTATGTTGAATGCCTCGCGCTCGGGGCATTCATGGTGGTCTACCAGCAGTTTGCGCGCCGGTGACTCCCGTAGCCAGGTTTCCAGTCGGCCGGTGCGGTCGAAGCCACTGATGTCGAGTCCTATGATGAGGTCGGCTGCCCCGATGGCCTCGCGGCAGAGGCTGGCGTCTTTTTCACCACCGACCACCATGTCGGCACACGGCAACCACGACAACTCGTCGGGCACACCATCGGGCAGCATAGGTGTCACCATTGCCACGCCGATTTGGCATAGCAACTGATACGTGCCTGTCACCGACCCCACGGCATCGCCGTCGGCGTTGGTGTGGGCCACCAACACCACGCGATGGGCGTCGCGCACCATGTCGCGCGCAGACACTACGTCCCATTCCGAGTCGAACCCGATAGCGTATTTTCGTTCTATCTGCATAAAATCCAATGGTTTGGAATGCAAAACAGCCTCTCAATCCAATTGCAAATTTACAAAAAAATCCCAAAATAAATGTAGATATGTAAAAAAAGCTTACTGCTTAGGTTCAACATGCGAACCAAACACGTTAGAGTAAATACACGAATCGTTATTTTGTCGGAACATTGAGCATTGAACCAAAACCTTTTTTTGAGGGCATTTCTTCGACTTTTTCCGAACAGATACCAAAGCTCTTAATGTAAATAAGTGTATATCAAATGGAATTTGGTCTATGGATGCGGTGAGCAAAGCTCCTGTAAACCATGTTTGTTCTTTATATTGTTCTTTAGGTGTTCTTTACAAATCCGTAAAGAACACCTAAAGAACTGACACCAATTGATTGAAAAAGAGTGGTGTTAGACTGCGAGTGGTGTCTGCTTGTTCTTAGGCTGTCTCCTATAAATTTTTTGGAAGAAGTAAATGTAAGTGATTGAAAAATAAATAGAAATACAATCATCAGAATGCCCCGTTCGTATATTTGCCGATAGTTGACGAAAGGGTTCAGACGTTAAATTAACAAAAAAAAATTAACATTTGCACAATAAAATGCAATTTTTGCTGTTAAAGGGGCACTAATGGTTATGAATAGTGAGTGGTGGTTGGTGTTTTGTTTCTGAGTCGGAACTTTATTGATACGATAATATGAAAGCTGTAATCAAAACCGCAAAAGGCACAATGCACGTGGAGCTCTATGCCAAGGAGGTGCCGGGCACTGTGGCCAATTTTGTTAAACTTGCCAAGAGCGGCTACTATGACGGATTGCGTTTCCATCGGGTGATACCTGATTTCGTCGTCCAGGGCGGCTGCCCCTACAGCCGCAATGTGGGCGACCCGCGTGTGGGCATGGGCGGTCCCGGTTGGACCATCAAGTGTGAGACATCTGCTCCGCGCCAGCGGCACGACCGCGGGGTGCTGAGCATGGCCCACGCCGGCAAGGATACCGGTGGCAGTCAGTTCTTCATCTGTCACAACCGGATGAATACGCAGCATCTGGACGGGGTGCACACCTGCTTCGGCCGTGTGGAGGAGCAGGACTGGCCCGTTATCGACGCCATCCGTCCTAATGATTTGATTGAAAGTATCACAATAGTGGAGGAATAGATTATGAATCTTGGAATCAAACTGTTGGTGGCCGAGGACGACCCGAATCTGGGTACTATCCTGAAGGCTTATTTGACTCAGAAAGGCTACACTGTGGTGTGGGCCAAGGACGGCGAAGAGGCGCTGAACTGCTTCGACGAAGAGGATGTGGATGCCTGCATCCTGGACGTGATGATGCCGGTGAAGGACGGTTTCGCCGTGGCGAAAGAAATTCGCAAAGTGGACAAGAAGGTTCCTATTATCTTCTTGACCGCCAAGAACCTGGAAGAGGATAAACTGAAAGGGTTCGAGGTGGGCGCCGACGATTATATGACTAAGCCGTTCTCGATGGAGGAGCTGCTGGCGCGCTTGAATGCCACGATGCGCCGTTCGTTCAACGAAGACAGACCCGACAAGAATGTGTTCCGCATCGGCAATTTCACTTTCGACTATGTGCACCAGACGCTGGCCATCGACGACAATGTGCAGCGCCTGACGGCCAAGGAGTGCGATTTGCTGCGTATCTTCGCCATCAACTTCAACCAGCTGGTGGACCGCAACACAACGCTCCAGAAGATATGGAAGGACGACAGCTATTTCGCCGCGCGCTCGATGGATGTGTATATCACCAAGTTGCGCAAATATCTGAAGGCCGACCCGACGGTGGAGATAGTGAATGTACACGGCGTTGGCTTCAAGTTGACACACAAGGAGTGAATCTGTGAATTCGTTAATACGTTAGTATGAGGCTGACGTTCTTGGGCACAGGGACATCGCAGGGTGTGCCGGTGATTGCATGTCATTGTGGGGTGTGCAGCTCGACGGACGAGCGTGACCGTCGGCTGCGCACGTCGGCATTGCTTTGCACCGACAAAGGAAAAAATGTGCTTTTCGATATCGGCCCCGATTTCCGCCAGCAAATGTTGCGGAACAGGGTGGAGCGACTGGATGCAATATTGATAACGCACGCCCATCGCGACCATGTTGGAGGGCTGGATGATATAAGGTCATTCAACTATGTGCAGCACAAGAAGATGGATGTCTATCTGAACGCCGAGGCCCAAGTGGCTATCCTGCGTGATTACCACTATATTTTCGAGCCGCATATCTATCCGGGGCTACCGGAGGCAGAACTGCATGAGGTTGGAAACCTGCCTTTCGAAGCGGCAGGAGAGAGGGTGGTGCCGATACGCGCCATGCACAAGGATCTGCCCATACTAGGCTACCGCATCGGTCGGATAGCTTACGTCACCGATGCCAACTATATCGCTCCTGAAGAGTTGGGTAAACTGAAAGGTGTGAGTCTGTTGGTGCTGAATGCTTTGAGAAAAGAAAAACATTTCTCGCACTATTGTCTCCGTGAGGCGCTTGAAGTGATTGCGCAGGTGCAGCCTGAAAGGGCATTCCTGACGCACATGAGCCACGAGATAGGGCTGCATGCGGAGGTGGAGTGTGAGTTGCCGGAGAGGGTGAGTTTGGCGTATGACGGTCTTCAGATTGTTTTTTGACCTATGGCCGACGAACTGCATGTGGTGGCGTTTAACGTTCCGTGGCCGGCCGACTATGGCGGTGTGATGGATGTGTACTACCGTCTGCGGGCGATGTGCGAAGCGGGCGTGAAGATTCATCTTCATTGTTTCACTTACGGCCGTCCCAAAGCCCCCGAGTTGGAAAGTGTATGTGCATCGGTTGACTATTACCGACGCAATATGGCGTGGTGGCTTCAACTGGGACGCCGTCCTTTCATAGTGAGTTCGCGCGAGAATGCGGAGCTGCGTGAATGCCTGCTGGCGGACTGCCTGCCGGTGCTGCTCGAGGGTGTGCATTGCTGTTGGCTGCTGGAGGAGGGTGTGTTGCCGGACGACCGCCGTGTGGCGGTCAGGGCTCACAATGTGGAGATGAACTACTATTCAATGCTTTACAAGTCGGAGACGAACTGGTGGCGGAGAAGCTATCTGCACCTTGAATCGCTGAAGTTGCGCCACTATGAACCGCTTTTGCGGAGGGCATCGGCGGTGTTCACCGTTTCGGATGGCGACAGGGACTGTTTCCGTGCAATGGGTTGCCGGCATGTGGCGACGGTGCCCTGCGGCAATCCGAACAGAGAGCCGCACTGGGGCGGGCAGTCGGTGAGGCGGGCTTTGTATCACGGGAACCTTTCGGTGCCGGAGAACGATGCGGCGGCGCGCGACTTGATTGCGAATGTCTTCGCCGGTTTTGACTGCGAGTTGGTGGTGGCGGGTCATGCCCCGTCGGCGGCGTTGAGGAAGCTGGCCGGCCGGTATGACAATGTGTCTTTGGTGGCGGATCCGTCGGACAACGAGATGTGGCGGCTGGTGGAGGAGAGCAGTGTGAATATTCTGACCACACGTCAAGCAACTGGTTTGAAAATCAAATTGCTGAATGCGCTGTTCAGGGGACGTCACTGTCTGGTGAACAGCGAGATGGTGGAAGGAACGGGTCTGAAGGAACTGTGTGTGGTGGAAGATGACGCGGCAGGGATGCAAAAGGCGGTGATGCGGTTGATGAAGGAAGACTTTGGGGAAGAGCAGATGAACTTCCGGCGTGAGAGGTTGAAACCGTATGTCACAAGCAATGCCATCGGGCCGATACTGGAGTGGCTGCATTGATGAGACGGCGGGGGAATTTGTGAGAAAAAAAGACAATAATTGTAAATTATTTACCGCTATATTGATTTTTATTTGTAAATTTGCGTGATGCAAATGGTATGGCATGACTGTGCTATATCCCTTTGTGACATTTATTTAGGGATAATATTAACTAAAAAAAATACCAATCACTATGAAGAAATCTGTTAAACTGGCGGCAATGGTGGCTCTTGGACTGCTCGTGAGCGGAAGCGTCTATGCCCAGGTTCAGGAAACCAAGACTTACAAAGACGGCAGCACCTACACAGGTCAGTTCAATGGCAAGGGCAAGAAAGAGGGTGTCGGCCGCATGGTGTGGCCCAATGGCAACCAATATGAGGGGCAGTGGAAGAAGGACAAACCCCATGGTGAGGGCACCTTTACCTATGCCAACGGTATTATCTATCAGGGGCAGTGGGAGAACAATGTGGCCAAAGGCCGCGGCACCATCACGATGCCCAACGGCTGTGTGATTGACGGTGAATGGACCGAGATGGGCAACGGTACGGGTGTGGCCACCTGGGCCGACGGCACGCGCTATGAGGGTACCTTCAAGGACGGCGCCGCCCACGGTGAAGGCATAAAGATATGGCCCAACGGCGACCGCTATGAGGGTTCGTTCTCGATGGGTCACATGTCGGGTCAGGGTATCTGCAAATACCACGACGGAGCCATATACTCCGGAAGCTGGAACAATGATATGTACAACGGTCAAGGCCGTTATGTCGGTGCCGACGGTACTGTCTCCGAAGGTACTTTCCGTGCTGGTAAAATACAGAAATAAGATAAGATGAAACGGTTATTTTATGTGGCAATCCTGCCGTTGACAGTGCTCTTTGCCGGATGCTGGGGCAGCCGCTATGTGTCGGCCGACAGCGAGCTGGAAGCACTGTATGTGGGCAAGAGCTACTATGAGGTGCTTGACGACTTCGGCCGTCCGAATGCCACGGTGGACGATGGAAACCAGGGCACCCGGGCTATCTACAGGAATGTCAGCTTGCTGGGCACCCGCGCCGCTGGAATGTATCGTCAGTACAACATGCGCAACAAGAGTACGCACCAGACTGACGAGCCTACGGGCGACGTGGCCTTCCTTTTCAATTCGAAGATGCGCTGCTATGCAGTGAACAGCAATCTGCAGTACTTGCGTGTGAAGGCGAAGAAAGAGGTGGCTCCGGAGCGTGACCCCAACCGATGGGCGTGGCAGAATCCGAAGGTTCCGCGCACAATCGACTTCCCGGAGGTGGAGCGTCGGACCCCGAATGCCGATGTGGTCAGCATTGAGCGTATCGAGGTAAACAAGGAGAACGTGAAGGTTCATTTCCGCTATCATGCACGTACCCCGAAAAAACGCCCCGTCCCCGACTATGGCATCAGCCTTATGCCGGAGATTTATCTGGAGGATGAGGCCACGGGGCGTCGTTCCGCATTGATTGAGGCGGAGGGCATATCGCTCGAGCCCGAGCGCACCTTTTTTGCCCACAACATCGGTGGCTACGACATGCTCAACTACACCCTCACTTTCGAGCCTGTAGAACGTCAGGCGGTGAAGATAAACATCATCGAACCTGGCCACTCGGGATTCAGTTTCTATGGTGTCGACATTCACACCCGCCTGCAACCGCGATTGGAATAGTTTAGTAACATTTATTTTTATATGAAGAAATCAATTCTCATGCTGACAGCAGGTGCCTTGTGTCTTGTCGCCTGCCAGCCTAAGTCTGCGGAGAAACCCGTGGAGAAACCCCAGGTGGCCGTCGAAAACGGCCGCTTCACCCCCGAGGTGATGTGGAGCCTCGGTGTGATGAGCGAGTATGCCGTCAGCCCCGACGGCAATCAGGTGCTCTACACCTTGCGCTACACCGATATGGAGCAGAATAAGAACAACGCAGAGCTGTATGTGATGCCCACCGAGGGCGGTGAGGCACAGCGCCTGACCTCTACCGCACAGAGTGAGTTCTGTCCCGTATGGTACGACGACAACACCATTATGTACTGCCGCGGAGCCGAGATTCTGTCGATGAACCTCAAAACCAAGAAAGAAAGCAAGGTGGCTGAATGCGAACGTGGCTTTGAGGGCTTCAAGGTGGCCCCCGACGGCAAGTCGCTGGTGTATATCAGCACTATCCCCGTTGAACGCCCCGACCATTTGAACAAACTCTATGCCGGTCTTGACAAGACTACCGGTCGTATCAATGAGGATCTGATGTACCGTCACTGGGACAACTGGGTGGACGTAATTCCCCAGATATTCTACG
Source organism: uncultured Bacteroidales bacterium (assembly GCA_946406015.1). Classification (GTDB taxonomy): domain Bacteria; phylum Bacteroidota; class Bacteroidia; order Bacteroidales; family P3; genus Colimorpha. Next base: position 28,954 of record CAMJJD010000010.1, read on the forward strand.
TTCCGCTGGAGAACGGCAAGGCCAAGATGGACAAGGTCGTCAATATCATCGACAGCACATTCGAGAGTCCCATGCGTCCTTGGGGTGGCACGGAGCAGTACAACTACAGCCCCGACAGCAAGACCATCGCCTACACCTGCCGCAAGAAAACCGGCTACGACTACGCCCACTCAACCAACAGCGACATCTACCTCTACAATGTAGAGACCGGCGAGACCCGTAACATCAGTGAGGGCATCATGGGCTACGACCAGAACCCCGTGTTCAGCCACGACGGCACGATGATTGCATGGGAGAGTATGGAACGCGACGGCTACGAAGCCGACAAGTTACGCCTGATGGTGATGGAGCTCGCCAGCGGTACCAAGACCGACCTCACCGCCAACTTCGATTATGGCGTGGGCAATATTCTCTGGAGCAACGACGACAATGAACTCTTCGCTGTGGTCTCGTACCGTGGTATGAGTGAAATCTTTGGTTTCAATCGAGAAACTAAGGCTGTCCGTCAGCTTTCGCACGGCTACCACGACGTGAACGCCATCGCCCTCAATGGCGACAAGATTATTGCCAACCAGGTTTCCATCCAGTACCCCGGCACCCTATATTCCTATACCACCGGCGACGACCGCGCCGAAGGCACTAAGATAAGCACCTTCAACGACGATGTCCTCTCGCAGGTGCGCATGGGCAAGGTGGAGGAATGCTATGTGAAGACTGTCGACGGCAAGGATATGCTCACCTGGCTCATCTATCCTTACGACTACGACTCCACCAAGACCTATCCCGCGCTGCTCTTCTGCGAGGGTGGCCCGCAAAGCCCCGTCAGCCAGTTCTGGAGCACCCGCTGGAACTTCGAGGTGATGTCTGGCGCCGGCTACTTCGTCATCGCCCCCAACCGTCGCGGTGTGCCTGGTTTCGGCATGGAATGGCTTGAGGAAATCAGTGGTGACTACGGCGGACTCTGCATGCAGGACTATATGGCTGCTGCCGACTGGGCTGCCAACCTGCCCATGATCGACCATGAGCGCATCGGTGCCTGCGGCGCCTCCTTCGGCGGCTTCAGTGTTTACTGGCTCGCTGGCCACAACCACGACGTGAAGGGATACGACGAAGGTCGCCGCTTCAAGGCCTTCCTTGCCCACAACGGCATGTTCAACTTCGAGCAGCAATACCTCGAGACCGAAGAGATGTGGTTCGAGAACTGGGATCTCGGTGGCCCCTACTGGGAGCGAGACCAGAATCCCAAGATCAAGAAGAGCATGAGCTTCTCGCCTCACCTGTATGTGGGCGAGTGGAACACTCCTATATGCGTCATCCATAGTGAGTTTGACTTCCGCATAGTGGCCTCGCAGGGTATGGCCGCTTACAACGCCGCCCAGATTCGTCGCATCCCCAGCCGCTATCTCTACTTCCCCGATGAGACCCACTGGGTGCTGCGTCCGCAGAATAGCCTCCTCTGGCACCGTAACTTCATCGACTGGTTCGACCAGTGGTTGAAGAATTAAGAATTAGTAATCAAGAATAAAAAAGGGCTGACGCACATCTGCGCCAGCCCTTTTTTGTATATGACGTTCTATTTTTAACTCTTAATTTCTAATTCCTATTATTAAACTGTAAACCGTAAACTTTTAATTCTTAATCACTCTCCTCAAGTCGAGCGTGTTCATGGCGTCGCTACGCAGGCCATGCACGTTCTTATGGGTGAAGTGGAGTATCTGGTCGTAGTAAAGCACCATCACCGGCGCCTCCTGCATGATGAGGCTGTCCATCTCGCGGTAGAGCTGCAGTCGGCGGTCAGCGTCGGTCTCTGTGCGCATCCTCTTGTATAGCATGTCTGCCTGCTTGTTGTTGAAGCGCGTGTAGTTGGGACCTGCAGGAGTGCGGTTGGGACCGTAGAATAGCATCAGGTAGTTCTCGGCGTCGGGGTAGTCGGCCACCCACGACTTGCGGAACCATTGGCATTTGCCTTGCGCCACTTGCTCGCTCAGCGCTGCCGGCGGGTTCACGTCGACCTGTATGTCGAGTCCCAGCAATCCCAGTTGCTGCTGTATGTATTTGCAGAGGTCAAGGTAGTTCGCCGTGGTCGAAAGCTTCAGCTTCGGTAGCTCACCGCGTTCTTTTTTCACCTCCTCCAGCAGCTTTCGGGCCCGTTCGGGGTCGTACTTGTATCCGCAGTCGCTGTATCCTGGCAATCCCTTGGGGATGAAGCCACCGGTGCCGGGAGCGCCGATATTGTTTCGCAGATACTGCATCATCTTTCCGCGGTCGAAGCCGCAGCTGATGGCCTGCCGCAGCCGTCGGTCGCGCAACGGGTTGTCTTTCTCTTCCATGTTGAAACCCAGATACTCTGTGTTCAGGAAGGGGGTCGACACCATGTCGATGAGGTCGGCGTACTTCTCCTTCAGCGACCCGTCCGGGTTCAGGATCTCGTCCTTGTAGCTGGCGTCGAGCGAGTTCATAAAGTCGAGGTTGCCTTTGACAAATTCCAGGAACACCGTCTGCTTGTCGATGATAAAGGTCACCGCCACCGCGTCGAGGTAGGGCAGGCGATAAATCTGAGGCGTCACAGAGTCGCTGAGTGACTGGGTGACTGAGTGACTGGGTGGCTGAGAGGCAGAGGTCTTTTCTTCTTTTCGACTCTTCGACTCTTTGACTCTCCAGATGGTGTCATATTCAAAGTATAGCGGGTTCTTGCGCAACACCAGCTTCACACCTTCCTTCCAATATTGGAAACGGAAAGGTCCGGTGCCGCAGGGGTGGTTGCGGAAGTCCTTGCCGTAGTGCTCCGTCACCTCGCGAGGCACCACCGAGCAGTACACCATCCCCAGTTGACTCAGGAAGGGAGCGAACGGCTCCCGGAGCTGTATAACGAAGGTGGTGTCGTCCGGAGCTTTGAAGCGCTCCACATCACGGATAATCCAAGCACCCGGCGAGGCCACCTCAGGGTCGGACAGGCGCGAGAAACTGTAGACGAAGTCGTCCGCCGTCACGCGGCGCGTGTTGTCGGGAGTGGGGAAGAGGGCGTTGGTGTGGAAGTATACGTCCTTGCGGAGCGTGAAGGTGTAGGTTCGTCCGTCGGAGCTGATGCTCCATCGCTTGGCGATGCAGGGCTGCACCTGCAGGGCGCTGTCGAGCTGCACCAGACCGTTGTAGAGCTGACGGCAGGCCCAGGTGAGGGCTTGGTCCTTGGCGAACGCTGGGTCAAGCGTCGTGATGCCGGCACTCTCGTTGTAGCGGAAAATCATTTTGTCGTCATGACGGTGGCGGTGGCACGAAGTCAGCGTCAGCAATGACAACAATAACAGGCAAACGGTAAAATTTCTTCTCATTCCTTGTTTCTTTATACAGAGTCGCTGAGTGACGGAGTGGCTCTTCTACTTTTCTACTTTTCGATTCATAACGTGGCTGTCTTCATTTTTATTGTGCTTAATTTGGTCGGAGGCCGGAAGTCGGAGGCCGGAAGTCAGGGGTGATTCTTTTGAAGATAAAAAAGTGGCACTATTGTGAAAAAAGTTGTATTTTTGCAATTTGAAAAATAGAATCCTTAATAAACAACTAAACACACAACAAGATGAAAAAGAGTCTGATTGTATTGTCTGCATTAACTTTGATGGCCTTCTGTGGCTGTGAGAAATGGGCAGGGACCCCTGTCACACAAGAATTCAGTGTCGACGGCACCTATACACAATTAGAGATTCAGGACGCTTTCGAAGTCACAGTCAGCAACGAGGTGAGCCAGGCAGTCGTCACGGCGGGTGACAACATCATGTCGAAGGTCCGTGTACAAAAGGATGGAAATACACTGAAAATTTATCTCAAAGGCTGGACTGTCAGCAGTGGAGAGATGAAAGTGGTTCTGCCGTACAATTCCAACCTGAAGAGTGTTGAGCTTTCCGGCGCTTCCGACTTCCGTTCTGCTTTTGCCATTGTGGGACAAAAGGTTGATATAGAAATATCCGGTGCCTCGGATTTCTACGGCAGTGTCAAGGCCGACGAGTTGGAACTTGATTTGAGTGGCTCGTCCAGCGCTACCATCGACGGTGCCGTCGCCAAGCTCGACATGAATCTTTCCGGCTCCAGCGGCCTCAAGCAGAAGATAGTCGACGGGCGTTACTCCCTTGGATGCAACAATTGCGAATGCTCCGTCTCGGGCAGCAGCGACGCCTATATCCATTGCGACGGTGTTATCCGTGGCTCCGTATCGGGCAGTAGCGACTTGCATTACACTGGCAACGCCTCTACCTCTGCATGCAGTGTCTCTGGCAGTTCAAGTGTCATTCACGATGTGTTGTAAGATATGAAAAAGGCCTTGGTTTTGTACACAACGCTGCTGTTTGTCTTCAGCGCCTGTCACACCAACACATCGTCACAACCGACGGTTGAGGGCTTCTATACCTACGAGCATTCATTCTCTTACGATATGGATGACAGCCACTTCGACGTGAGCGAGACGGGTACTATGGACTTTTATGCCGATGGCACGGCTCTCGATTCGGCACGTCAAGTGTACCTCGTGTCACATGCCGACGGCGACACTGCGACGTGGATATTCAACTATATCAGTCCCAGCCGCTGGCGCATGGAGGGCGACGACTTCTATTTCGCTGGCCTCAAAGAAGGTTTCCGCATGGAATTGATGGGCTCCGATTCGGTGAGTGTTTTGGCGCAGAAGGTTATTGACACCTATAGCTCTGGTATTGACTACGAATACAGGTTTCACCTTGACACCCTGACGGCCGACCTGCTGCAGTGGAGTTTCACCTATCGCGATGGTCACTCCGATACGTGGCAATTTCATAGGAAGTGACCCTAGAGAGTGCGACTGCTGTATTTTCTGCCCCATACGCCGATGTGTCGCAGAAAGGTGTGGAGACATGCGGCGACTGCTCCCCCAGATGGATTCTTGTGAAAAATTGGCAACAGTCCATGCCCACAATAGTGAAGCACGGTGCAATCTACAGAAATGACAATGGAATCAGACAGAATACTGCTGCGCCCCTGGCGCGACGACGACGCGGAAGCGCTTTTCAAATATGCCTCCGAACCCGAGGTGGGTCCCCGTGCCGGATGGCCGCCGCATAAGAGTGTGGAGGAGAGTCTGCAGATCATCCGCACGCTCTTCCACAGCGACCACATCTGGGCTATCGAGTGGAAGGAGACAGGTGAGCCCATTGGCTGCATCGGCTACTATGCCTATGGTGAGAGTAACATCGAGATTGGGGAGAATGATGCCGAAGCTGGCTACTGGGTGGCGCGCTCCTACTGGAACCGTGGCATCTGCACCGAAGCGTTGCGACTGCTGATTGACTACTGCTTCCGCGAAAAAGGGTTTCACACCCTTTGGGCCGACTTCTTTCCCGAGAACCCTGCCAGCGGCCGAGTGATGGAGAAATGTGGCTTCCGCGACACCGGCCGCATTAACCGCTGCAGCCAACTACAGCTTGGCGCCGACAAGCCAGTGAAGATAATGCGGTTGGACAATCAGCGACGGTAGACCACTTTGCCGTCGACCATGGTTAGGCGGACACTGTCGCCGTGTGAGGCATAGACGAGGTCGGAGAGACTATTTACGTCGGCCAGGAAGAGGCATGCGGGTTGGCCGGGAGCAATGATGTGGCCGAGGGTGGCGAGTTGCAATATCTGTGACGCCGGCACCACGGTGGGGTCGCCGCGCCAACCTTTCTGTAGCAGGGTGGCGGTCTTCATCACCTCTATCATGTCGAGGTTGTTGCTCGAGGCCGAGCCGTCGGTGCCGAGGGCCACGCGGGCGCCGGCATCCAGTAGCTCAAGCATAGGGAAGCGGTAGCCGCTGCCCAGCTTCAGGTTGGAGTTGGGACAGTGGACGCAAGTGACATGATGGTCACCGATGAGGCGTATCTCATTGTCGGAGAGATGCAGGCAATGGGCGGCGATGATATTATCTTCTAGTTTATCCAGGATGCCTATGCTGTCAAGATATTCCCATGGGCGGCAGCCATGTTCGTGCAGGCAGTCGTTCACCTCCTTCTGCGTCTCGCTCATGTGGATATGCATCGGCAGGCCCAGCTCTTTGCAGGCATCGGCACAACGGCGAAGACCTTTTTCCGTAACCGTGTATATCGAGTGCGGCGCAATAGACACCGGCACGCCCAGCCTCATCAGCTCATCGATGGTATCGAGTTCGCCGCCGTCGCCGAAGACATTGAGGCCTAGACGGGCGTGGATGCTGCTGTCGGTGACAGCCCGAGCCATTGCCGGCAAGCGGAAGTACATGTCATTGAAGGCTGTGGTACCCGAGGCCAGCATCTCTCGGCAGGCCTGCAGGGTGCCTCGATAGACGAGTTCGTCGGTGAGCTTCTGTTCGGCCGGCCAGATGTATTCGTTGAGCCATACATTCAGTGGCTGGTCGTCGCCGAGGCCTCGGAAGAGGGTCATGGGGGCGTGAGAGTGCATGTTGCAGAGCCCGGGGAAGATTGCGAGGCCGGAAGCATCCAGCCTCACCCCCTGCCCCTCTCCTGGGAGGAGAGAGGTGTTGATATGCGGCTGGATATCATTGATAAGGCCATCGACAATTGTGATGTCGACGGCCTTGCCATTTAGTATAGCGTTGTTGATGATAAGAGTTTCTCCACCCATAGTTTCTTGATATTACCTCCCCTCGCCTAATAGGAGAGGGGGCGGGGGTGAGGCTACTGCACCAATATCAGAAGGTCGTTCTGCTGGCCTTTTACAACACCGCCGCGGATGTCGAAGGTCACCTCCTCGTCGTTATCTTTCACGAGGCGCACGACGCCTTTGGCAAGCGACGAGATGATGGGGGCATGGTTGTTCAATATCTCGAACAATCCACCTGTGCCGGGCAGTTGCACCAGCTTGGCCTCGTCGTCGTAGAGGATGCTGTCGGGTTTGGTTATCTTGATCTTCATTGCTTTAAGTTTTAAGCTAAATTGATAAATGAAAAGTGAAACTGGTTACAGCAATGCTCAATAATTTCATTTTTCAATTTTCAATTCTCAATTCAACTCACAGCTTAACACTTAGTTCTTGGTTTCTGCCAATATCTTCTCACCTTTCTCAATGGCCTCTTCGATGGTACCCACCATCAGGAATGCCTGCTCGGGCAGATAATCAACTTCACCGTCGAGTATCATCTTGAAGCCTTTGATGGTGTCCTCGATGTTGACGAACTTGCCCTCCAGACCGGTGAATGCTTCGGCCACGAAGAAGGGCTGTGAGAGGAAGCGCTGCACGCGGCGGGCGCGGCTGACGACCAGCTTGTCCTGCTCGCCGAGTTCTTCCATGCCGAGGATGGCGATGATATCCTGTAGTTCGTTGTAGCGCTGGAGCATCTGTTTCACCCGCTGGGCGGTGTTGTAGTGCTCCTCGCCGACGATGTCGGGCGAGAGGATGCGCGAGGTGGAGTCGAGCGGGTCGACGGCAGGGTAGATGCCGAGCTCGGAGATTTTGCGCGAGAGCACTGTCTGTGCATCGAGGTGGGCGAAGGTGGTGGCGGGGGCGGGGTCGGTAAGGTCGTCGGCGGGGACGTAGACGGCCTGCACCGAGGTGATGGAGCCGCGTTTGGTGGAGGTGATGCGCTCCTGCATGAGACCCATCTCGGTGGCCAGCGTGGGCTGGTAGCCCACGGCCGAGGGCATGCGGCCCAGCAGGGCCGACACCTCGGAACCTGCCTGCGTGAATCGGAAGATGTTGTCGATGAAGAGCAGGATGTCGCGGCCGCCGGTCTTTTCGTCGCCGTCGCGGTAGTATTCGGCAAGGGTGAGGCCTGCCAGAGCCACGCGGGCACGGGCGCCGGGGGTCTCGTTCATCTGGCCGAAGACCATGGTGCACTTCGAATCTTTCAACGCCTCGGGGTCAATCTTGCTCAGGTCCCAGCTGCCTTCTTCCATGCTCTTCACGAATTCGTCGCCATACTTGATGACGCCGGCCTCGATCATCTCGCGCAGCAGGTCGTTACCCTCGCGGGTGCGCTCGCCGACGCCGGTGAAGACCGACATGCCGGAGTACTTCTTGGCGATATTGTTGATCAGCTCCTGGATAAGGACCGTCTTGCCTACGCCAGCGCCGCCGAAGAGTCCGATTTTACCACCCTTGAGGAAGGGCTGGATGAGGTCGATGACCTTGATGCCGGTGTAGAGAATCTCCTGGCTGGTGCTGAGGTTTTCGAATTTGGGAGGGTCGCGATGGATGGAGTAGCGTTTCTCGCAAACGGGTGCCGGCATGCCGTCGATGGCTTCTCCGATGACGTTGAACAGACGGCCGTTGATGTTCTCACCCACAGGCATGGAGATGGGGCCGCCCAGGTCGACGACTTCCATGCCGCGCTCCAGACCGTCGGTGGAGTCCATGGCGATGCAGCGCATGGTGTTCTCTCCGATGTCCTGCTGGCATTCGAGGATGACCTCGTGGCCGTCGTTGCGGCGCACGCTGAGGGCGGTGTAGATGTCGGGAAGTGCTTCGCCGTCGGGGAAGGTGACGTCGACGACGGCACCAATGATTTGCGATATTTTACCTTTAAGTTCCATTGTTTATACTTTGTTTCGATGCGAAAATTGCGGTGCAAAGATACACATTTTTTTCCATTCCTTGATAAAAAAAATCGAATGGTCTCTTTTTTTAACATTCGTCAGGCGGCCATCAGGCGAAGAAAGAGGCCACTTGGTCGAGTTGCAGGGCTTGGTCGACGGAGTAGTCGCCTATCTGCTCGCGTCGCAGAGCGCTGAGGAAGGCGCCGCTGCCGAGGGCTTGCCCGAGGTCGCGAGCCAGGGAGCGAATGTAGGTTCCTTTGCCGCAATGGATGCGCAGGTCGGCCTGCGGCAGGTGGGACGGCACCTCGCCCTGTGGTTCTTTGTAGAGGTTCCTGATAGGGTTGGAAAGGCTGGTCGCAACGGCAGGGCTGGCTTGGCTGGTAGTACTTGAACTCCCCGGCCTGAAGTCGGTGAGCTCTATGCTGTAGATGTTGACGGGCTTGGGCTTGATGAGGTCGGAGGCCGGCGGTTGGAGGTCCCGTGACCCATCATTCTTAATTCTTAATTCTTCATTATTGATTCTCGCTATTTCGTAGGCCCGCTGACCGTCGATTTTCACGGCGCTGAACATGGGCGGCACCTGCATGACAGTGCCCGTGAAATGGGTGAGGGCATCCTCCAGCAGCTGGCGGGTGATGTGCTCGTAGGGGTAGTATTGGTCGACGGCCTGCTCTAGGTCGAAGCACGGGGTTGTGGCGCCGAAGACAAGGGTGCAGGTATAGACTTTGTCGCCGTCCTGCAGCAGGGGGATGCGCTTGGTGGCCTTGCCAAGACAGACGAGTAGCAAGCCTGTGGCCAACGGGTCGAGGGTGCCGGCATGGCCTATCTTGAATTTTTTAAGGCCGACATTTGGGTCGGCCTTCGAGCCGTTTGTGGCTCGTTGCCCGTAGGTGTTGCGCACTACGGCCTTTATTTTATTCACCGCCTGGAATGATGTCCACTGGCGGGGTTTGTCGATGGGGAGGACGATGCCGTCCTGCAGCTGCTCAAAGGTGATCACAGTACGTAAGGCAGGATGATGGTGGCCAAGCCCACAACGGCGCAGTAGAGGGCGAACCAGATGAGTTTGCCTTTCTTGACGATATCGATCATCCACTTGCAAGCCAGGCAGCCGCAGACGAAGGCGGCCAGGAATCCGACGACCAACGAGAGGGTGGGGAGACCGGCCATCGCTTCGGAGACGCCCATCTCGGCCATGTCTTTCACGTCGAGCAAGGCTTCGCCGAGGATGGGAGGTATGACCATCAGGAAGGAGAATTGTGCCAGACGCTCTTTCTTGTTGCCAAGCAGCAAACCAGTGGCGATGGTGCTGCCCGAACGCGAGAGGCCGGGGAGCACGGCAAGGGCTTGGGCAATACCTATGACAAATGCGTGCCAGGGGGAGATATGCTCACGCTGGCGCGGCTTGGCCCAGTAGCTGAAGGCTAGCAGCGAGGCAGTGATCATCAGGCAGATGCCCACCACCAGCAGGCCGCTCCCGAAGATGGCTTCCACCTTGTCTTTGAAGAATAGCCCCACGATGCCTACGGGTATCATCGAGATGATGATGTTGACGATGTACTTCGTACCCTCGTTCCATTTGAACTTGAAGAGGTCGGTGAAGAGCCACACAATCTCTTTCCAGAGGATGACGATGGTGCTGAGCACGGTGGCCACATGGACAGCCACGGTGAAGGTGAGGTTCTCCTCGCCGCTGAGCCCGAACAGGTGGGCTCCGATGGCCAGATGGCCGCTACTGCTGACGGGCAGGTATTCGGTCAGTCCTTGGATGACACCAAGTATCAATGCTTCAAACCATTCCATGATGTAAAGTTTAAAGTTTACGGTTTATAGTTTACAGTTTGCAGTTTGCGGTTTTGCTGGCCGCCGACTGTGATATACAACCTTATTTCTTCTTGTACATAATGGCCACAATCTCGACCACGAAGCCCAGGACGATGAGGATGGGCGACCATACGAGGCGGCGTGCGTCGAACATGGCGGGGTTGAAGGTGTCGGGGCTGTCCGAACCGCCGCCGCTGAGGAGGATGTATCCCAAAGCGAGGAGGACGAGGCCGACAGCCATGAGGATGTAGTTTATCTTGCCGAAGGCCAGCTCGAAGCGGCCGTTGTCTTGTTGGTTCTCCATATTGTATTATTACTTGTTGTTTTAATTCTTAACTATGTATCGGCGCACCGTGACGGCGGTGGCGAGGTAGGACACCACGATGCCGGCGACGATGAGCACCACGGCGATGGCACCGTACCAGAGCCAGTGCTCGGGGGCGATGAGTGCGAGGCTGAACTGGTTGCCGAAGGCCCAGAGTGTGACGAGTGTCAACACGGAGGCTATCACGCCGCCCAATGCACCATAAAGTACGCTGCGCCAGAGGAACGGGCGCGAGATGAACGAAGCCGTGGCACCCACCATACGCATGGTGGCAATGGTCTCGCGACGACTGTAGATGGCGATGCGGATGAGGCTGGCGATAAGCACCACGGTGATGACCAGCAGCAGGAGCACGAAGACGATGAGGAACCACGAGAGCTTGTAGAACACCTCGCGCAGTTCGCTGACCACGTTCTCTTGATAGGCCACTCCGGTGACTCCCTCCAGCCGGCTCACTTCGGCACAGAAGCGGTCGAGCACCTCGGTCGAGTTGTCGGGCAGCAGCTGCACGTTGAAGTTGACCATCAGCGAGGGGTAGAGAGGATTGTAGCCGATGAAGCCTACAAAATCCTCGCCCAGGTCCTCTGTAAATATCTCGGCGGCCTGTGCCTTGGAGATGTAGTCGATGTGCTTCACGAACGACATCTTCTCCATCACGGCCTTCTGCGCCAGGGCCAGTGAGTCGCTGACGTCGGGCGAGAGGTCCACCTTGTAGGTGATGCGCTCCTGGGCGTCGTGGGTGAGGCGGTAGGAGTGGTACTCGATGCTCAGCAACAGGCCGAGCATGAAGAGCACCAGTGTGATGCCGAGCACCGTGGCGCCGTGGGTTCCCCAGAGATTGACTTTATTCTTCAACTTTCAACTTTTAACTTTTAACACTTAACACTCAACACTTAACACTTAACACTTAACACTCAACACTTAACACTCAACTCCCTTAGTTGGCCAGCATGACGGGCATGACGAGCATCAGTATATCATCGCTCTTCTCGGCGTTCTCTTCGGCGTAGTAGGGGAATATGATGCCTGCGCGCGAGGGATGGGAGAGTTCGATGAGCACCTGCTCGCTGTCGAGGTTGGTGAGCATCTCGGTGAGGAACTTGGCGTTGAATCCGATGTCCATCGGGTCACCCTCGTACTGGCAGGGAATGGTCTCGTGGGCCTTGTTCGAGAACTCGATGTCTTCGGCCGATATGTCGATGTGGTCGTTGCTGATAGAGAGGCGCACCTGACGGGTGGCTTCGCTGGCGAAGATGCTGATGCGGCGCAGCGTGTTGAGGAACGACAGGCGGTCGAGGATCAGCTTGTTGGGGTTGTTCTTCGGGATGGCGGCCTCGTAGTTGGGATAGCGGCCGTCGACCAAACGGCAGACGATGTAGAAGTTGTCGAAGGTGAAGAAGAGGTTGGTGTTGTTGTAGGCCAAAGTGATCTCCACATCGTCCTTGCGGGCGGCGAGGATGTTCTTGACGATGGTGATGGGCTTCTTGGGCAGGATGAAGTTGGTGCTCTCGTCGCTGTGGACGTCATTGCGGCGGTAGCGGACCAGCTTGTGGGCGTCGGTGGCCACGAAGGTGATGCCGTCGGGCGTCATCTCGCAGAAGATGCCGCTCATCTGCTGGTGCATCTCGTCATTGCTGGTGGCGAAGACAGTCTTGTTGATGGCTTCGACGAGGGAGTTCGAACCCAGGACGATGCTGCTGGTGCTCTCGGCCACGGGCATGGTGGGGTAGGTGGCGGCGTCCATGCCGGCCAGCTTGTATTCGCCCTGCCCCGAGACGATGGCGATGGAGTAGTTGCTCTGGTCCACGTCGAAGGTGAGGGGTACGTCGTCGAAGGTCTTGAGGATGTCAAGCAGCATCTTCGAGGGAATGGCCACCTCTTCAGCTTGTTCCATACGCGAGGTCTCCACCTCGAGGGTGGCGACGAGGGTGGTGGTGAGGTCGGTGGTCTTCACGGTGAGTTTCCCCTCCTCCAGATGGAAGTGGAAGCATCCGATGATAGGCATGGTGTTGTTGCTGGCAAGCACACCGCTGAGCGATTGCAACTGCTTGAGAAGCTGCTGACTGTTAACGATAAACTTCATTTTATTCTCTGTTTTTTATTATTCCTTTGAGACTGCAAAATTACCAATTATTTCCTAATTTCTCATTCTTAATTCCTATTTCTTTTCAACTATTAATCAACAACCACCCTCAGGAACACTCCCTCGGGCAGGTTCATCTCGTCCCACACCAGGCTGCAGTTGGCCCGCGAATACTTGTCGTCCAGATAGAAGGTGCCGTGGATGGTGTCCCTCACATAGAGCACCCGGGGGGTCTCGTAGAGCACCACCACGTTGGTCATCGTCTCCCCCTCGGTCGAGGTGAGGGTGCCACCGATACTGTCAGGACTGAACAGCTTCACGAGGAAGCCCATGTTGTTGTCCATCACCAAGCCGGAACAGCCGCGGGTGCCCACCACAACGCCCTCGAAAGCAATCTCTTCGTGATCCGCGCAGGAGGTGAGCGTGAGGCAGAGGATGGCGGCTGCCATCAGTAAACTCCTACGGAGTATATTGTTTTTTCTCATCTTAAAATTAAAATAGTCTTAATGCATCGTTCAACGAGGTCTTCTTGTCTGTCGATTCCTTTCTTTGTCCGATGATGAGGGCGCAGGGTACGCCGTATTCGCCGGCGGGGAATCGCTTGGGCATGGTGCCGGGAATCACCACGCTGCGGGCCGGCACACGGCCGTGGTAGACGACGGGCTCCGGTCCCGTGACGTCGACAATCTTGGTGCTGGCCGTGAGCACGGTGCCGGCGCCCAGCACCGCCTCGCGCTCTACATGCACCCCTTCCACCACGATGCAGCGGCTGCCGATGAAGCAGTGGTCCTCGATGATGACGGGGTTGGCCTGCACGGGCTCCAGCACGCCGCCGAGACCCACGCCGCCGCTGAGGTGCACCTCCTTGCCCACCTGGGCGCAGCTGCCCACGGTGGCCCACGTGTCCACCATCGTGCCGCTGTCCACATAGGCACCGATGTTCACGTAGCTCGGCATCATCACCGTACCGGGCGCCAGGTAACTGCCGTAGCGTGCCACCGCCGGCGGCACCACGCGCACGCCGCGCGCTTCGAGTCCCCGCTTCAGCGGTATCTTGTCACGGTACTCCATAGGACCCGCTTCCAGCGTCTCCATACCCATCAGGGGGAAGTAGAGCAGGATGGCTTTCTTCACCCAGCTCTCCACTCTCCACTCCCCGTTTTCCTCCTGTCTGGCCACCCGCAGCAGACCGCGGTCCAGCTGGTCGACGGTCTCCAACACCGCCTCGCGGGTGGCATTCTCGTTGAGCATCTCGCGGTGCTCCCACGCTTGTTCAATCAGTTGTTGCATATAACTTATAACTCTTAACTCTTAACTCTTAATTCTTAACTCTTTTCTCCTCCCGCTGCGCGCAATCCTATAAATCCAGTAAATCTTTTCTCTCTTCTTGTCGGGTCGGCCTCATCTTGGAGATCCCTGCGCTTCGCGTAATCCTTTTGTGAGAACGTGAATTGCCGTAAATTGTCCATGAATTGCCGTTAATTAATTCCCTTCGAGTAATTCGTCTTCAATTAACCTGCGTAGCTTGCATACAATGTGGTCGACCAAAACATTTGTCTTAACTCCTTATCTCCTTATCTCCTGTCTCCTTATCTTCTAAAAAAATAACCATTAATCATTAACCATTAACCATTAACCATTAACCATTACCTAATCATCACCACGCTGCCCGACCGTTCCTGCAGCCACCCTGGGTGGGCGCGGGTGCGGAAGCGCATGAGGTACACGTAGGTTCCCTGGGGGCAGTCGCCACCGTCCCACGCGTCGTCGGGCCCCACCAGGTGGGCCACCAGGTTACCCTGCCGGTTGTATATCCACACCTCCGACTCGACGACATCCTGTGTCACCGGCCGCCAGCGGTCGTTCTCCTCGAGCGAGGGGGTGAAGATGTTGGGCAGGTATACGCGCGACCGGTCGTAGCGGGCCACCGCTGTGGCGGTGTCGTGGCAGCCCTCGCGGCTCACGGCTTCGAGCTGGATGACCAGCGAATCCTGTGTGTCGGGGTAGGTGAGGTCCCACTCGGGTAGCGTGAAGCTGTTGCCCTCAATCAGCCATTGGCTGCTTACGTGGTTGTGACTGAGGTCTTTGAGGTGTATTGTCTGACCGTCCTCCGTCACTATCAGCGGGTGGGCGAAGAAGTCGGCTTTCAGATTGCGCGATAGTATCGTCAGTTGCAACCGCCGCAGCGAATCGCAACCATGTGCCGTCGTCAGACGGTGGGTGTAGGTACCCTCTGTGCTGTACATGCTCCCTTCGAAGGCATAGGGCACGTTGAGGCAGGTGCTGTCCTTGATAAGGGTGTCGTATTCGGGGTATACTGTCAAGGCCAGATTCACCGTCGAGTCGCATCCGTCGGCGGTGGCAAGGTGCACCGTGCCGCTGGTGTCGACAGGGTAGGGACCCACGAAATATTCGTCGCCCTGGCAGATGGTGTCGGCCACACTCACCTCACGGTTGGGGTGGAAAACGACGGTGGCCGTGGTGTCGACGGTGTCGCCGCAGGAGGTGACGACCAGAAAGCGGTACAGCACCGCGCTGTCGGCGCTGACGCTCTCGGGCGCCTGCATGATGAAGGTCGAGTCGTTGACTTGCTGCACGGCGCCGCCCACCACGGCGAAAGTCTCAGGATGGCACACGTCGGGCAGCAGCGAGGCGTCGAGCGAAAGCTCCCATTCAAAGATGTATCCGTTGTCGACCGAGTAGCCGTCCACCACCTCGATATACCAGGTGCCGTTCAGCGGGCACCCCACCAGGCTGGCGAAGCTCTCGTCGGGATGGTAGAAATTGGTTCGGGCCGCCACATTTGACGAGTCCACATGGCCGTTGTGGGCGTGGCCTTCGCGGTAGATGATGCCGTCGCCCGAGGCATACTGGTAGCCGCTGTTGTCGTTACTGCTCCAGCAGTAGTTCCACCCCACGCCCGGCTGGTTGCCTGACGCAGTCGCGTCGCAGGGCTGCGTCGAATTCTCGTGGTCGTAGGCCTGCCCGAAGTAGTTGCTCTCGTCGATGTTGTTGCCCGACAGCCAGTGGCTCGAGCTCTGCGGTATCGCGCCGTCGCAGGCCGACGAGCCGCTGCCGGCAAATCGCATCAGGTCGGCCTTCTGGTCGTTCGGACAGGTGATGTTGATATAGATGTCGCCGATGAAGGAGTGCTCCATCCTCAGCTTCACATACTTGATGTCGTTGACCGACGTGATGGTGGCGCCGTCGTCGAACGCCGTGAAGGTCACCGGCGAGCGGTAGCTGCAGCTGCCGTCACACTCCACCCCGTCGGGCAGGAACACCTGCTCGCTGTGGCCCAGCGTGGCCTCCTGCTGCCTCACCACGACAGTGTTCATGTTGCGCATGCCGAAGGTCACCTGCTGGCTGCTCCCGGCACACATGTCACGCTGCAGGTTCAGCGTCTTGATGCTCACCTGGCACGCCACATCTGTCGGCAACAGCCACGCTGCCAACAGGATGAACAGTGTTATGTACTTCCCGCTACGCATAAATGCAAATTGCAAAGATATGAAATAATTCCGATACTTGCGCGAAATATAATTTCTTCTGCTATAATAGTATTGGTTTTCAACTACTTGACCTCTGTTCTTTTCCTTTTCCATAAGAACAGTAAAAAGACAGTAAAGGAACGGCAAAAGGATGGTGAAGGTTAATCCGTTGTTTCTTAATCTGTTATATTGGTGTTCTTCTTACGTTCTTCTCGAATTCGAGAAGAACGTAAGAAGAACGTCTGAATAAGATAAGTGTTAAGTAGCAAGTGTTGTGTGTTAAGTGTTATGCTTTTTTTTATGTTGTTTCAAAAAAAAGATGTATCTTTGCAGCATCTAAATATAATTGTATTATGAAACAACTTATTGAATGCGTGCCTAATATCAGCGAAGGCCGCAACATGGATATCATCAATCAGGTGACAGCCGAGATTGAGAAGGTCGAGGGTGTGAAGCTTCTCGACGTCGACCCCGGTCAGACCACCAACCGCACCGTCATCACCTTCGTGGGTGAGCCCGAGCCCGTCCTCGAGGCCGCCTATCAGGTGGTGAAGAAAGCCGCCGAGCTTATCGACATGACCCAGCACCACGGCGCCCACCCGCGTCAGGGTGCCACCGACGTCTGCCCCCTCATCCCCGTCAGCAACATCACGATGGAAGAGGTGGTTGAGTATGCCCACAAGCTGGGCAAACGTCTCGGCGAGGAGCTGCAGATTCCCATCTACTGCTACGAGAACGCCGCCTTCATCCCCGAGCGCCGCAACCTGGCCTACTGCCGCACCGGCGAGTACGAGAGCCTCAGCTCCCGCCTCGGCACCGAGCAGTGGAAGCCCGACTTCGGCCCCAACGCCTGGAACGACCACACCGCCCATACCGGCGCCACCCAGGTGGGTGCCCGCGACTTCCTCGTGGCCATCAACTACAACCTCAACACCACCTCCACCCGCCGCGCCAACGCCATCGCCTTCGACGTGCGTGAGAAGGGCCGTCCCGCCCGCGAGGGTGGCAAACCCAGCGGCAAGCCCCTCAAGGACGAGAACGGCAAACCCATCATGATTCCCGGCACCCTGAAAGGCACCAAGGCCATCGGCTGGTATATCGAGGACTACGGCATCGCCCAGGTCTCCATGAACATCACCTCCATCAAGGTGGCCCCCGTGCACCTCTGCTTCGACGAGGTGTGCCGCTGCGCCGCCAACCGCGGCCTGCGCGTCACCGGCTGCGAGATTGTGGGCCTCATCCCCAAGAGCGTCCTCATCGACGCCGGCAAATACTATCTGGCCAAACAGCAGCGCAGCCTCGGCGTCAGCGAGGAGGAAATCATGAAGGTAGCCATCAAGAGCATGGGCCTCGACGACCTCAAGCCCTTCGACCCCAAGGAAAAAGTGATTGAATACCTTATCGAGGACCATTCGAAGAAGAAACTTGTCGACCTCACCTGCCGCGGATTCTGCGACGAGACCGCCAGCGAGAGCCCCGCCCCCGGCGGTGGCAGCGTCAGCGCCTACATGGGTGCCCTCGCCGCCTCCCTCGGCACCATGGTGGCCAACCTCACCGGCGGCAAGGCCGCCTACGACGACGAGTGGGAGAAGTTCTCCGATGTGGCCGTCAAAGGTCAGGCCCTGAAAGAAGAGCTGCTGCACCTCGTCGACGAGGACACCGCCGCCTTCAACAAGATTATGGATGCCTTCGGCTTGCCCAAGAAGACCGACGAGGAGAAGGCTGCCCGCAGCGCCGCCATCCAGGAGGCCACCAAGTTCGCCACCGAGGTGCCTTTCCGCACCATGCAGCGCTCGCTCGAAGCCTTCGAGGTCTGCCGCGCGATGGTGGAGTGGGGCAACCCCAACAGCGTCACCGACGGCGGCGTCGGCTCCCTGGCCGCCCGCTCGGCCGTCATGGGCGCCCACCTCAACGTCAAGATCAACGCCTCCTCGCTCAAGGACGAAGCCTTCAAGGCCGACATCCTCGCCCGCGCCCAGGCCATCGAGGACGAAGCCATCCGTCAGGAAGCCGAAATCCTCAAGATTGTCAACGAGAAGATTGGATTATAAGTAAAAATAGTTAAGTAGACAGTAGTTAAGTAGTTAAGATAATACCGACAAGACGTGCATTTGTCTTAACTACTGCCCGCAGGGCGAGCGAAGCGATCTGCCTTTTAAGGCTTTGAACACCGCTGAATAAAAAAATAAAGTGAAAAACTACTTACCTACTTAACTACAATAAAGAATGAGAATATGAAAAAGAAAGCATTAACCCTCCTCGCCGTCGTGGTGTTCACCCTGGTTGCCGCCAGCTGCACCCACCACACCTGCCCCGCCTACCGCGGCAGCACGGCCATGGCCGAAGTGGTCGAGTAAACCCGAGGCTGTATAACGAAACACCTGTCTTTGGTGCATCAACGGTGCTCCAAAGGTTGGTGTTTCGTTATTTATATACGAATTAAACCCACCACTAAACATATAACAGAATGGTTAATGTTTAATGTTTTGGGGGAGTTAAAGAAGTTAAAGAAGTTAAAGACAAATGTGTGAATGCGTTTATGAGTCTTTGAGTCCTTAAGTCTTTGAGTCGTTGAGTCCTTGAGTCTTTGTGTCTTTGAGTCCAATTCTTCATTCTTAATTCTTAATTCTTAATTCTTAATTCTTAATTCTTCATTCTTCATTTCCCTTTCACTCCTTTTCTACTCTACGACTTCCAGGTCCGCTCATTGACTCAAGGACTCAGTTTTTGCGGAACTCGGTGGGGGAGAGGCCAGTCTCGCGGCGGAAGTAGCGGCTGAAGGTGGCCTGGTCTTCGAAGCCCAGCAAGTCAGCGATTGCCTGCACCGTGAGGTCGTGCCGTATGTGGAGCAGCATCTTGGCTTCAGCCACCACCTGGTGATGAATCCAGTAGGCGGCGGTATGGCCTGTCTCCTGCTTGACAACGGCGCTGAAGTGCTTGGTCGACAGACAGGCCTGCGCGGCGTAGAAGCCCACGTCGCGGTGCTTGTGGAAATGCTGCTTGAGGTCGCTGTGGAAGCGCGCGCTGACCTGCTTGTCGCTGACTGCTTCGTTCAGCTTGCTTTTGCGGTATTGGCTGAGCAGCCTCAGCAGGAACTCCAGCAGGCGTGTCATCAGCATCCGGCGGTCGGGGAGGTCGAGGCGTGTGATTTCGCGCATCCCTTCCACTACGTGCGTGATAATACGGTATTCGTGTTTGTCGAGCTTCACGTTGGGGTGCGGCTCATAACGGTAGCGCATCTGTTTGATGATCTGCAGCAGGGGGTCGTTGAGCACTGCTGCGTCGACAATAATCAGGGTGGCCAGGTAGTCGTCGGTTACGCTAACCTTGCGGAGACAGTGGTTGGGGAAGATGACACCCACCGTGTGCTGCCCAGAAAAGTCGGAGATGTCGTCGTACATCAGTTCGATGCGTCCGCGGTGACCGATGCAGATGACATAATCCGACGAGGTGAACGGCTCGTCGCCCGAAGGCAACCCTCTGACATTGTCGAACACGACGATACCTTCCTCGCTGATTCTCTGAGGGTAAAGGTTCATCGGGTGAGTGTATGACTGCTCTCTTTTCATAGTGCAAAAGTACGGATTATTTTTGATATGGAAAGCATAATCCGATTTTTTGCCAAACATTGCGGACGATATGTTATTGTGTGGGTGACTGGTTTGCTGTAGTTTTGCATTTCAAATATTAATACTTTTTTTCTATGAAAAACACCGCCATCTTATTCATTCTGTTTGCTTTCGCGGCTTGCGGCGTAGCACAGGCGCAGAGCGACAATTCTGTTCAGGTTGTCTACAACGGCACTTCGGCGACGGTCACCGTGGCCGACAACATCAGCCAGTATCTGACCGTCAGCCAGCAGGGGGCACACGTCTCTATCGCGCAGAGCGACTCTGTGGCCAGCGAGATTACCTACACGCTGAGCGGCACGTCGACCGACGGCGAGTTCTATATGTCGGGCAGCTACAAG
Organism: uncultured Bacteroidales bacterium; assembly: GCA_946406015.1. Classification (GTDB taxonomy): domain Bacteria; phylum Bacteroidota; class Bacteroidia; order Bacteroidales; family P3; genus Colimorpha. The sequence goes on from CAMJJD010000010.1 coordinate 49,172, forward strand.
GCCACCATCGAGCTTAATGGCCTCACCTTGACCAACGCCACGCCTGTCTACAGCGGTGCCGCCGTACACATCCAGAACGGCAAGCGTATCAACGTGAAGGTCATCACCGGCACCACCAACACCCTTGTCGACGCCGCCACCGGCTCGCAGAAGGGCTGCCTCTATGTGAAGGGCCACGCCGAATTCAAGCAGCAGGGCACCCTCAACGTGGTGGGCAACGTGAAGCACGCCATCAAGGCCGGCGAGTACATCAGCCTGAAGAACGCTACGCTCAACATCACCTCGGCTGTGGGCGACGGCATCTCGTGCAACCAGTATTTCCTGATGGAAAGTGGCACCATCAACATCAGCGGCACGGGCGACGACGGCATCCAGTGCGATCTTGAGGGCGACACAGCCACCGCCATCACCGAGGACCACGAGGACGAGGACAGCGGCAATATCTATATCGAGGGCGGCAACATCACCGTCAACTGTGCAGCCATCGCCGCCAAGGGCATCAAGGCGGCTGGCGACATCTTCATCTCCGGCGAGCCTGTCATCGATGTCACCACCAGCGGCAATGGAGAAAGGGACGAAGAGGACCTTGAAACCAATGCCGCCTGCGGCATCAGTGCCGACGGCGACATCGATATCAGCGGCGGCACCCTCACGCTCACCGCCACCGGCTCGGGCGGCAAGGGTATGAAGTGCGACAGTGTGCTGACCATCAGCGGCGGCGACATCACGGTGACTACTTCCGGCGGCTTATACTACAACAACGGCACCACAGAGAACACCAACTATACCGGCAACACCGACCACATCAGCAGCGACTACTACTCGTCGCCCAAGGGCATCAAGGCCGGCGTGAAGACGCAGGTGGGCAACAGCTACACCTACGGCGGCGGAATGGTTATCAGCGGCGGCAAACTCAAGGTGACCACCAGCGGCCGTAACGCTGAGGGCATCGAGAGCAAGAACTACCTCAATGTCACCGGCGGTGAGATCTATGTCAACGCCTATGACGACGGCATCAACTCGGCTCAGGACCTCACCATCACAGGCGGCTATGTCTATTCCCGCTCCAACAACAACGACGGCATCGACGCCAACGGCAATGTCTACCTCAACGGTGGTTTGGTCTATGCCATCGGTTCGGGCGGTGCAGAGAATGCCATCGATGCCAACAGCGAGGAGGGCAAGAAGGTCTATGTCAATGGCGGTGTTCTTATCGCCGTGGGTGGCGTTGAGAACGGTGCCACCTACAACCAGCCCAAGATTCAGCAATCCTCTGTCAGCAGCAATACCTGGTACACCGTCACCTATGGCGACAACGCTGTAGCTTTCAAAACTCCCACCATCAGCACTGGCGGTGGCCCCGGCGGTGGCGGCCCCGGTGGTGGCAATTCAAGCGGACTTGTCATCTCCGCCCCCAGCACTCCCTCTCTTGCCACCGGCAACAACGTCACCGACGGCACCTCTTATTTCGAAGGCAATTGCTATGTTGGAGACGGCAGTGTCGGCATTGATGATGTGGAGGCCGGGCAGCAGATTGTCAACGACCCGCGCGTCTTCACCATCGACGGCCGCTACCTCGGCACCGAAGTCCCAGCCACCTTCCGCGGTGTCTACATCCAAAACGGCAAGAAGCACGTCAAGTTGCAGTAATCCCGTCGGGACATCCTGCAAACACACGAAAGCCCCTCCATGCCGGAGGGGCTTTCTTTCTTCTTTTTCTCCCGCTGCGCGTAATCCTTTTGTGAGAACGTGAATTGCCGTCAATTAATCCCCTTCGGGTAATTCAAGCCATTCGCCTTTCTTAA
>CAMJJD010000011.1 GCA_946406015.1 uncultured Bacteroidales bacterium
TGCCTAATCCTGCTAGTGTGCCTAATCCTGCTAGTGTGCCTAATCCTGCTAGTGTGCCTAATCCTGCTAGTGTATCTAGCTCTGTTAGTGCCCCCAGTTCTGCTAGTATGCCTAGTCCTGCTAGTACATCTAGTCCTGTCAGTCCTGGATTGGCAGGAGGTATCTCCATCGGCCACCTGGCAGTGAAAAAAGTGGAGACTCCGAAACTGCAGTCCGAAGTGAAACCGCTGACACAGGAAGACTTGGACCGTTATTGGAAGGAGACAGCCACCCAACTGAACCTGCAGTTGCTTATGGAGAAGGGCAAACCACGACTAGGAGAACTTGGTCGTATCGAGATTGATGCCCTATCGACCTACTTCCACGAAGAATTCAAGCCTCACCGCATTGATGTGATGGAGGTCTTGCGGCAAAAGAGCGGTATGCCCATGCTCGAGTGCAAGGTAAATCCTCTCTACATTGAGAAGGATGAGGTCATTTATTCACCGCAGGACAAATATAAAGCTATGCTACAGATAAACCCCAATTTGGTCGAACTGCGCAAGTTATTCCCTCAAATTGATTATTGACCATGGATTTTTACAAGTTTGACGGTGCTGGAAACGACTTTGTCGTTGTCGACAACAGGAATGGTCAATGTAATCTCGGCGACGAGGAGATTGCCCGCATTTGCCATCGCCGTTTCGGTGTCGGCGCCGATGGGTTGATGACCCTTGACGCGGCTTCAGCGGGTTTTGATTTTGAGATGCACTACTACAATAGCGACGGCCGTCTGGGGTCGATGTGTGGTAATGGGGGCCGCTGTATTGCAGCTTTCGCCCACTTGCTCGGCATGGGTAGGCTGCTTCATTTCAAAGGCTACGACGGACCTCATGATGCTGAGATACTTGAATGGGACACTACTCAGAGGATGGGTATCGTCAAGTTGGGGATGCGCACCGTGGCTGCTTCCGAAGTGCGGCGTTGCCTTGACGGATGGTTCCTCGACACGGGGTCGCCACACTATGTGCAACGTGTTGTCGACCTGAAACACTACGACGTGGTGGGCGAAGGCCGTCGACTGCGCCATCGGACCGACCTCTTTCCTGAGGGTGCCAACATTGATTTCATTGAAGAATTGTCTGACGGACGTCTTGCTGTGCGAACCTATGAGCGCGGGGTCGAAGACGAGACCTGGGCCTGCGGCACTGGCGTGACGGCTTGCGCCATTGTTGGCGGCAACCACTGTCTGGTGACCCGCGGCGGTGACTTCTGCGTTGACTTCGAGGACACCGGCACGGTATACGGGAATGTATGGCTCACGGGACCTGTTTCTTTAAACTTCACTGGCACATGGACCTTTTCAGCGCAATAGACACCGAGCCGGTGCGGCAACAAATGGACAAACTCGTCAAGGAGCTTGACCGTTTGAATTACGAATACTACATGAACGACCGTTCGCTGGTCAGTGACGAGGAGTTCGACCGCATGATGCGGGAACTGCAAGACCTTGAGCGGCAATATCCCGAGTTGGCTAGTCCCCTGTCGCCCACCAAGAGGGTGGGAGGGGAGGTCAACAAGAATTTCCGTCAGGTGCAGCACCGATTTCCCATGCTTTCGTTGGGCAACACCTACTCCATTGAGGAGATAGAGGATTTCGAGGCGCGCACGCGCAAACTGCTCGACGGCACTCCGTTCACTTACACTTGTGAACTGAAATATGACGGCGTGGCCATCGGCCTCACTTATCGCCACGGCCAGCTTGTCCAGGCCGTCACTCGAGGCAACGGCACTACTGGTGACGACATCACTATCAATGCCAAGACGATCCCCACTATCCCGCTGCGTTTATCAGGCGATTATCCAGACGATTTCGAGGTGCGTGGCGAGGTGGTCTATCCCTTTGAGGCTTTCGAGGCCATGAATCGTCAGCGCGAGGCCGACGGCGACGAGCCGTTCGCCAATCCCCGCAATGCGGCTTCCGGAAGCCTCAAGTTGCAGGATTCGGCAGAGTGCGCCAAACGCAAGCTCCTCTTCTGTATGTATTTTATGATGGCGCCCGATGGTATCTCCCTTCCTGATACTCATTCGGGGCGTCTCGACTGGGCCCGCCAGATGGGTTTCCGCGTGCAACCATATATACAAGAGTGCCGTGATATTGATGAGATAAAAGCTTTCATCGACCATTGGGACAAGGCTCGCTGGGAACTGCCTTTCGGAATTGACGGCATCGTTATCAAAGTAAACCAGACTGCTCTATGGGAACGTCTTGGCCTGACCGCCAAGTCGCCCCGCTGGGCCATTGCCTACAAATTCAAGGCCGAACGTGTCAGCACACCCCTTGAGAGCATCAGTTACCAGGTGGGCCGCACCGGTGTCATCACGCCGGTGGCCAACCTCAAACCTGTGTGGCTCGGAGGCACTACCGTCAAGCGTGCCACCTTGGTCAATGCCGATTTCATCGCCAAGATGGATATCCATGTCAATGATAATCTATTTATTGAAAAAGGAGGTGAGATAATTCCTAAGGTGGTGGGCGTCGACCTTGAAAAGCGTCAAGCGGGCGCAATGCCTATACAATACATCGACCGCTGCCCCGAATGCGGCAGCCCGTTGGTGCGCGCTGAAGGCGAGGCTGGTCACTACTGCCCCAATAGTGATGGCTGCCGACCCCAGATATTGGGTAGGCTAGAGCATTTTGTGGGACGCAGGGCGATGAATATCGAATCGCTTGGACCGGAGCGTTTGGAGATGCTCTACGATGCCGGTCTCGTGCGTAATGTGGCCGACCTTTATGACCTGCGCCGCGACCAGTTGATAGGACTGGGCACCGACGCTACCATTCAGGACCGTGGTGCCGACAACTTGCTGGCTGCCCTTGAAATCAGCAAGTCAGTCCCCTTTGAGCGCGTTCTCTTCGCTCTGGGCATACGATACGTCGGCGAAGTGGGTGCAAAAAAACTGGTCCGCTATTTCCAGAATATCGACACTCTTATGACTGCCGGCGAGGAAGAACTGGCCCAGGTAGAGGATGTGGGCGAGGTAACGGCCCGTGCTGTTGCCGACTGGTTCGTCCGTCCTGAACACCGCGCCATCGTCGAACGCCTCCGCTCTGCAGGCCTACAGATGAGTGCAGAGTTCGGAACCCGGAGTTCGGAGTTAGACGGCATGACATTGGTGGTCAGCGGCGTCTTCAGCCACTTCTCGCGCGACGAGATTAAGGCTGACATTGAGCGTCACGGCGGCAAGGTGTCTGGATCTATCAGTGGCAAGACAACATACCTTGTTGCTGGCGAAAAAATGGGACCCGAGAAGCGCAAGAAAGCAGAGAAACTCGGCGTCCAGATTATCACTGAACAGCAATATCTCGATATGGTGAATGCGTAAACTCTTCATCATACTGCTGTTGCTTCCCCTCTCTTTGAAGGCGCAAAGTCATTGGGAAATCTCGTTGGGCGGTGAGTACATGCTTACAGCCTACAGTTTCAAGTCGCCACACAATACATGGGGAACCGGCCTTCAAGCTACCATGTGGTACGAGCCGTTCGGCATTAAACTTGATTTAGGAATCACGCCACAAAGTATCTGCGGCAACCGTATCGGTGCCGCCTTTATGATACGTACTCCGTTGAATCCGTGGCTCGCTGCCGATATCGGTCTGGGCTTGGCGTCCTACTCTAAGCCCCGTTATGTAACACAAGATACAAACAACGTATATATTTCCACCCCTGTTGTCTGCCTATTTGATTTGGGACTTGTCGCCCAAATCGACGAGCGCGGCGGTTTCCTTGCTTTTCGACTCCTCCACTCCTCCAATGGCAATATGCGGCGCCCCAATCGAGGACTTAATTTTTTCCGCGTCGAGATGGGGATTCCTCTCTCCAACCGACAGACTCGGTCTTTCTCTTATCGACCGCCATACAATTCCTCCTGTTTCGTGCTCCCCACTCATCACTACCTAGACATTATGTTTGTGCCGAGTCTTTCTTTTAGTCGACATAATATGCAGCGTGGAGTCTTCTTTTGCTACGATGTCGCGCTCAGCTACGAATACAGGCGGACCCAGTCTTTCGGATACGGAGGCACCCTCGACCTTTGGTACAACTTCAGCCATCCTTGGCAGCTTCCGCGTTATCACGACCCATATACCTTCCCTATGTATGTCAGTGCCTTGGCCTATTTTGAGCATTTCTGGGGCCCAGTCAGTCTAAGGAGCGGCATCGGTGTGGTCCTTGCAGCCTCCTCACGTGTCATGGTGCCAGTCTATGAACGCTTGGGGGTATATTACAACTTTGGAAATAATTACGCCGGTATAGGCATCAACGCCCATGGCGGGCAGGCTGAATTCATCGAATGGAGCTATGGCCGCCGCATCCCTCTGTCAAAAAAACACTTTCAGTAATCAGGCACCGGCTTGCCGCAGCACCTCCTCTACCTGTGCCCTCTTCCATGGGGTGCTGAGGTCGAAGAGCTCGTCGAGTGGTTTGCTGAGCATCTCGACCAGCAGGTGGGTATTGTCTTGGTGGTCTATGCCTTCGAGGGCGGTCGATACCTGGTCCCACCGATGGTTGGAGTGGAGCAGCGGGATGAAGTTGGTGAGGTCGAAGTTGCGAAGCACCATGTTGTCAATGCCTTCGGTCTCAATGCGTGAATGGGCACGGGCGAGCTTTATTTCTCCAACCTCCTGCAGCACCTGCTGGTATTTTTCATAGAGTACATATTCGTTGAGGAGGAAAGCGACAATGGTGTCGGAAAGGCTGTCCCACATGTGGACCGGCAGGGGATGGGCAACAAAGCGCCCTATCATGAAACTACCGGCGGTGAGGCCGGAAAGGCCTCGCTGCAGGCATACGGTGCTGATGCGTTGGAAGAAGTTGATTTTATGGCTGGTGTCGAGCAGATTGAATAAGCGGCTTTGGTCGTTATGGTCACCCATGCGGCTTTGCAACACTCCGTCGACGTAGTCAGCGGGGCGCGACTCATACCAGCTGTTCACGATGCCAGCGGCTTTCTTCGGTTTGTCTTGCAAGTCGCAGCGGATTAGGCGGGCGAGTTTGTTGATGTCAGTGATGTAGATGGCCTGCTGGCTGTTCACGATGTCCTGGTATTGTTGGTAGGCCAGTTTCATCTCCTCGAAGAATTCATGCTCCGTGTCGGTGAGTTCCACAGTCCCCCCCTGCAGGTACTTGGTGAATCGGGCAGGGCGGAAGTCCGCTTGGCCAAGGAAGATGCTTTGGCGGCGCGAGCTCACGGTCAGGAGGTCACCTTCATGGATGGTCAAGCCCTCGGCGTTGACAATGGTCTGCCCTTCTATGCGTATGCCGAAGCTCTGCAGATCCATGAAAGCTGGTATTCCGTAGCCGCGGCAGGCCGTGACAACATGGATGGCGGCGGGCATCATCGAGAGGATGGCATCCACCTCGTTCAGCGTGATAGTGTCTTCGGGAACGAAATGCTCCTGGCAGAGGCACACATTCTGTCCTTTGGCTTTCCACTCGCGCGCCTTGGCTACCGAAAGGCAGAGGCGTGCCGAGATAGCTGTGCGCGGTAGCACCGAGAGTCCATGGCCGAAGAATTGGAGTTTGGTGAGCGAATGGTCGTCGATCGAGGCGGAGACTATCTGCCGCAGGTGGTAGGGCTTGATGAGGTCCGTCACCTGCGCGTCGTCGATGAGCCCTTCGTTGCGTAGGTTGATGGACGACACTAAGGCGGCACGGCCCGTCATCTCCGAGGCGTTGAGCTGTAGCACTGAGAAGAGGCTCAGCTGGTGGGGGCGGCTCTCGACGGCAAATTCGATAGTCACGGGAGTCTTGTAGCGCCCTTCGAGCTTCTTCAGCAACGGGTCGAAATGGTATACGGCGGGAAACTGTCGCCGTATCTCTGCTCGGTCACCGTAGGAGAGGTCGTCGGTCGTCACGTCACCCGTCATAATCTCTTCTCCGAAGATATTGCGGTAGCTCTCCACCTGCTTGCCTACGCCTGTGCGCGAGTGGCGGCTGTAGAGCACGCCGGGATAGCTCTCGTTGTTGCCGATGGTCCACACCATGCGCTGCAGAATAAGGCTCGGGAATGCTTGCTTACCCTGCATGAAGGTCAGGATGAGGTCGGAATTGTCCACGTAGAACTGGCGCACATGCTTCACCAGTCGCAGGGCTTGGTAGTGTGCGTCCGTCAGCAGGCGCGGGTCTATGGCGTTGATGGCAGCCTCCATTTCGGCGATGCGGGTCTCCTGCTCCTGATTGTTCAGGCTGATGTCGCTGCGCGTGTAGCGCTGTTCGATGGACAGCATCTCGCCTATCGAGCGGAGCGTGCTGAGGTACACTCGGTTGGCCATTGCGTCGGCATACATGTTGCGCAGCGCCTCGTAGGCCGTTCGGGTCACTCCTATGTTGAGCAACGTCGGCATCAGGCCGGGAATATACTGCGGCATGGCACAGCGGATGGCAAAGACCAGCGGATTGTGGCTGGCTCCCAGTTGGCAGTGCACCATCGTCTCCAGGTTGCGGATGGCAGCCTCGAGGAGTTCTGGCAGCCGCTCGGGCTGGCTGAACGACCGTGAGGTCAGGATGCAGAAGTCGGGGACAGGGTAGCTGTTGCGCGTAAGGTCCATCAGCATGCGCCCCTTGTAGCTGATTTCCTCGTCGGTGTAGTCCCCTGTGGAGAGGGTCGTGATGAGGCAGTCGTTGTCGACCAATGGATTGTCGTCAGCGTAGTGGCAGCAGGTCTGGTGGAATTCCTCGCGGATGCGCTCCAATTCTTCGCTCGGGGTGCCTTCTTCTTTCTCGGTCAGCAGGAGCTCGAGGAAGTGGCGACGCTCGTTGACCGACAGTTTGAGGAGACAGTACATGTCGTACCAGCGGGGTGGAAACTCGTGTACGGTGTCGATGCTGTCGCCTTCGAGACGGTAGATGACGGTGCCAGGTTTGTTGCCTTCCAGCTGATTGAGCGGGTCCTCGTTGTCGTGGTTGAATATCTCGCGACCTTCACGGGCGTAGAGGTTCACCATGTAGAAGTTGGGATAGCTGGCGCGGATGCGCAAGGAAGTGACCTTCATGGCAAGCGATGTCTTTAATTCTCGGTCTCGCCAAGGATTGCTTCAAGCATCTCCTCGGGGCTCATGCCGAGGTAGGGGAGGGTCTTGCGGGTATCGTTGGCAAGATCGTGGGAGGGGTAGTTTTCCACGAAATATGTGTAGGCGGCACGGGCCGAGTCGTATTGGCCGGCGGTCTCATAGGCATACCCTTTCAAGAACCAGCAGCCTCCGATGTCCTCGAAGCCCGGGTAGAGGCTGATGACGGTGTCGAGCAAGGCCACGGCTTGGTCCTGACGGCCCTTGGAGATGCTCATGTCGGCAGCACGTTGCAGGTAGACGGGAGCCAGGCTGTCGTCGGGAAAGTCTGCGGCAAAGGTGCGGTAGAGGCTGAGCATGGCATCAAGGTCGCTGTCGTCGGTAATCATGTCGATCGACGACAGTGCTTGCTCCTGCTCTTCGATGGCTTTCAGTTGCTTCTCACGGTTGGGACCGCATGCTGCCAGCAGCAGTACCCCTGATATGATGAGAATTGAGAAATGCGAATTGAAAATTGAAAACTTATGTCTCATATTGACCATTATTATTAAGTCGAAAGGTACTTAACACTTAACACTTAACACTAAACACTTAACACTTAACTGGATTATCTCCTCTTCATCCTGTACCTCGTCTGCACCTTTCCGTCGGCGATGGCGTTGAGTTTCTTGCGTAGCATGGTTCTGCGGAGGTTGCTCAGACGGTCGGTGAACACCTTGCCGTCCAGATGGTCCAGCTCATGCTGTATGACGCGGGCGTAAAGACCTGTGGCGTCGTCGGTATGCTCCCTCCAGTCCTCGTCCCAGTAGTGCACCCGCACGGTGGTGGGGCGCAGCACATCCTCGTGGATGTCGGGCACCGAGAGGCAACCTTCGTTGAAATAATCCTTCTCTTCGCCGAATTCCATAATCTCTGGATTAATCAATGTGTGTTGCTCGGTTACCTCACCATAGGTGTCTGTCTTCTCGTCGTATGGACGAAAACCGATGACCACCACCCGAATGGACAGGTCTACTTGCGGTGCCGCCAGACCCACGCCGTCGGCGGCATACATGGTTTCGTACATGTTGGCCACCAACTCCTTGAGGTTGGGATAGCTCTGGTCAATCGGTTGCGATATCTTTCTAAGTGTTGGATGGCCGTAGCCTACAATTGGAAGTATCATTTGTTTCTATATTTAAAGCTCTAAACTCAAAACTTAAAACTCCTAACTCATAACTCTCATATAGTCCTGCAGCATGATGGTGGCGGCAATCTGGTCTATCATCCCCTTGTCACGTCGTTGTTTCTTCTTCAACCCGCTGTCAATCATCGTCTGGAATGCCATCTTCGAGGTGAAGCGTTCGTCGATGCGGGCCACCTCTTTGTCGGGAAACAGCTCGTGTAGTTTGGCTACAAACGGCTCGATATATTGCATTGACTCCGACGGGGTGTTGTTCAGACGTTTTGCTTCACCCACCACAAAGCAGTCCACCTTCTCGCGCGCGCAGTAATCTTTAATATACGTGAGCAGGGTAGGGGTGTCCACTGTCGTCAAGGCAGTGGCGATAATGCGCTCTGGGTCGGTCACCGCCAGTCCTGTGCGCACGCGTCCATAGTCTATGGCCATTATGCGTCCCATGTTGTTGTTTGAAAACTGAAAGTTGAAAGTTGAAAGAATACTGATGCGTCTGCAATTTCAACTTTCAACTTTCAACTTTCACCTTTTGTGGCCCCTCTCGGGTTCGAACCAAGGACCCGCTGATTATGAGTCAGCTGCTCTAACCAACTGAGCTAAGGGGCCATACATGTTTTTCCATCCTCCTTAAATCCGATGCAAAGATACAACTTTTTTCCAATGTGTAGAAATAAATTTCCTTAATATTGATTTTATTTTGTATCTTTGCTCAGTTATCATAAAGCATTTATTAATAACAATAAACTGATACACATGAATATAGATTGGCAAAACCTTCCGTTTGGTTATGTAAAAACGGACTACAATGTGCGCTGCTACTTCCGCAACGGCGAGTGGGGCGAAATTGAAACCTCGAGCTCCGAGCATATCGAAATCCACATGGCTGCCTCCAGCCTTCACTACGGCCAGGAAGCCTTCGAGGGCCTGAAAGCCTACCGTTGCAAGGATGGCAAGATCCGCATCTTCCGTCCCGAAGCCAACGCCGAGCGTCTGCAGAGCACCTGCCGCGGCATCATGATGCCCGAACTGCCCACCGAGAAGTTCGTCGAGATGTGCAAGCGCGTCATCAAACTCAACGAGCGCTTCATTCCTCCCTACGGCACTGGCGCCAGCCTCTACCTCCGCCCGCTGCTCATCGGTACCGGCATTACCGTGGGTGTCAAACCTGCCGACGAGTACCTGTTCGTCATCTTCGTGACCCCCGTGGGACCCTACTTCAAGGGCGGCTTCAAGGCCAACCCCTATGTCATCACCCGCAAGTACGACCGCAGCGCCCCTCTCGGCACCGGTATCTACAAAGTCGGTGGTAACTACGCCGCTTCCCTGAAGGCTCACGTCGAGGCTTGCCACGGCGGCCAGTATGCCTGCGAGTTCTACCTCGATGCCAAGGAGAAGAAGTATGTCGACGAAGCCGGTGCTGCCAACTTCTTCGGTATCAAGGACGGTGCCTACATCACCCCGAAGAGCACATCCATCCTGCCCTCCATCACCAACAAGAGCCTCATGCAGCTCGCCGAGGATATGGGCATGAAGGTCGAGCGTCGTCCCATCGACGTCGAGGAGCTCAGCACCTTCCAGGAGGCCGGTGCCTGCGGCACCGCCGCCGTCATCAGCCCCATTGAGCGTCTCGACGACCCCGAGACCGGCAAGAGCTACGTCTTTGGCAAGGAGCCTGGTCCCTACAGCACCAAGCTCTACAACGCCCTCCGCGCCATCCAGCTCGGCGAGGCCGAAGACAAGCACAACTGGAACACCATCATGGACTAATCCAGCGATATTTCGAGACCTCGTGTTGAGAAGCAATAGGAAAAACCGCTCATCCGAGCGGTTTTTTTTATGCATCGTGTAAGATTTCGACCGTTTTTTACGTCGTATATATTTTGTATGGACAAACCAGCCAGGAAGAGTTATGACGACTACGAGGCCTTCATGCTGCGGCACCGCGTCACGGTGTGGCGCGCCTGCTGCCGCTTTGCCCATAACGACAAGGAACTGGCCCGCGACCTTGTGCAGGAGGTCTACCTGGCCCTCTGGCTCCGCTTCGACCAGCTCGAGGCCGGCGACAACCCGTGGCAGCAGAGGGTCTGGGTCTGGCGCGCTACGCGGTCGGTGCTGGTCGACTTCTACCGCAAGCGCAAGCCCGCGACCGTGCCGCTCGACACCGTACGCGACCTGCCAGACCTCTCGGCCGCGGCCGAGAGGGCCGAGCTCATCGACGACCTGATGTCACGGCTCGACGACGAGGAGCGCAGGATGCTGCAGATGCGCCTCGACGGCTACGACGCCACCGAGATAGGACGGGCTCTAGGTATCGAACGTAATGCAGTATATCAGCGAATGAACCGTATCATAAATAAACTGAGGAAAGAATATGGAAGGTGACATTAAACAACAACTGGAAGCCATAATCGACGGCTACGACGAATGGTTCGAGCGCCGGCGGCGCCGCCGGGCCAATGTCTTGCGGTCGGCGACACTAATTGTGGCGGTGGCGCTCTGCGTCGGTTCGGCGGCTTGGCTCATGCCCCAACGTAGCGACACCTATGTGACCGGTAGCCTCAGCTGCTGCACTGCCGAAGCCTATTCCCATGTCAGTGTGATGTTGGCAAGCCTATGAAAAGGAGGATTATAACTTTTGTTCTTTTGACTACCCTTGGAGTGGGGGGCGTCGCCGTGTGGCGCTACGTGCTTCCGTGGCAGCAGGTCGGCGACCTCTACCGCCGCTACGAGCATGCCGACGGCATCGCCGCCAGCTACATCCACAATTTCCCTGTCAACGACACACTCTTGCTCGACGTCACCCTGCTCGAGGCCACTACCGACAGTGCCTTCCGGCAGCTGCTAGACGACCTCTCCATACCGGAAATGGACTCATCGTTGATGCAGGCTGTCTATGATAATCGGAAGGACCTGGTTTTCTCCAAAATGATTGCCAAAGGCGAGAATCCGAAGGCCGCGGTCGACCCTGCGCAGGCAGACCTCGTCGCCGTCTCCATCCTCAGCCGCACAGCCACGGTGTTCCATGTCGGCGGTATCGGCGAGCTGCAGGCAGTGTTACACCACAACTACGATAAATCAACAAAAACCATTGAATAACATAATATAATAAAGTCAACAACAATGAAAGACACAAAAGTATTTGCAATCCTATTGGTGATTTGCCTTACGGCTGCCCCGAAGCTGGCGGCGGCTTACGACTTCAGTGCCGTGTGCAGCACGGGACAGACACTCTACTACAACTACGGCGGCGGGGTGAACGGTGTGACCGTCACCTATCCCGGCACCTCTGCCGACTCGCCCTGGAGCGGCTACACAAAGCCTACAGGCACGCTGATTATCCCCTCCACTGTCGTCCACGACGGAGTGACGTACAATGTCGTCGCCATCGGGAACGATGCTTTCTACAACTGCAGCTCCATTACCATGCTGACCATACCGAATACGGTGACCCAGATAGGGTCGGAAGCGTTCTATCAGTGCCAAGGGCTGGTGTGGCTGACGTTGCCCGACAGCCTGCTGCTCATGGGCAGCAAAGCCTTCTTGCGCTGCAACAGCCTGCTGTCGGTCACGCTGCCCAACAGCTTGATAGCAGTGCCCAACGAGGCTTTCGAATATTGCAGCGCCATTACCTCGCTGACAGTTGGCAGTGGCGTGGCTTCGTTCGGTAATAACGCATTTCACGGATGCAACGGCCTCACTTCCATCACATGCTATCGAAGCGTCGCCCCCGCGCTGAGCAGTGGTGCAATGCAATCTGTCCCCTCGTCGGCGGTGGTAACTGTTCCTTGCGGCAGTATGGCATCCTATCAGGCAACGTGGACTGCCTTCAGCAGCATTGTCGAGATGGAGGGAGCCTCGTTTTCGGCCACCGCATCCGACGGAAACATCGGGGTCGTCAATGTCCTAACCCAGCCCACGTGTGCCGCGCCGATGGCGGTGATAGAGGCTGTGGCAGGGACCGGATACCGTTTCGACCACTGGAGCGATGGAAACACCCTCAATCCAAGAACACTGACAGTCACAACCGACACTTCGCTGGTGGCATTCTTTGTCCTGGACAGTCTGCATGACACAGTGTATGTCCACGACACTGTGTATGTCTACGATACAGTGTACATACACGACACTATCATTGTGGGGGTAGGCGGTGTGGACGCTCTGGTGGCAAAGATATACTCCTCCCACGGGCAGATAGTGGTCGAGGGTGCCGGGCAAAACGATGTGACGCTATGGGACGTGAGCGGACGCATCCTCGCCACGCGGCAGGAAGGAGACAAGTCGATGCGCTTCGACGTTCCTGCTGCAGGTGCCTACCTCGTGAAGGTCGGCCCTTATGCAGCGCGGAAGGTTGTTGTTGTGAAATAGGCAAGATGGAAAGAAAACAGGGAGCTCCTGGTCGGGGGCTCCCTGTTTTCTTTTGTCAAGATGCTTTAGTGCTTAGGCTCCGATTTTGGCGGTGTAGGCGGCGGCATCCATCAGGCCGTTGATGTCGGCCATGTTGGCGGGCTTCACTTTGATAATCCAGCCATTGCCATAGGGGTCGGCGTTGATGGCGCTGGCATCCTCGAGGGCGGCGTTGAACTCCACCACCTCGCCGGTCACGGGCATCAGCAGGTCGGCCACGGTCTTCACGGCCTCGACGCTACCGAAAGCCTCGCCGGCCTCGACGGTCTCACCTTCGCAGGTGACGTCCACAAAGACGATGTCGCCAAGCTCGTGCTGGGCGTAATCGGTGATACCAACGAAAGCAAATTCGCCTTCTACACGCACCCATTCGTCGTCCTGGGTGTACTTCAGATTTGCAGGAATGTTCATAATACTAATATTGTTAAGTGTTTTATTCTTCTTAATTCGACGGTGCAAAATTACAAAAAAATATTCATACCGCTACTTTTTTTTAATCAATTCACGAAAAATGTGTATTTTTGCACCGTCAAAAGTCAATGAGAGTAAGTGCTTTTCCTGCGCTGAATTCGTTGAAATCCAGATTAATATTACAAGAATATACTACAAAGTGCTTCTGCACCGTATAAACTGAATTTATGTTCAATATCACCGAACTGGAAAACAAAGCCCATATCGAGCTTATCGAACTTGCCAAGCAGATGGGCATCAACCGAGCCTCGCATCTCGAACAAAAAGAACTCATCTACCGCATCCTCGACCACCAGGCCTCCCACCCCGAGAAGTCCGATGCCTCCGCCCCGAAGTCCAAACGCCAGCACATGAAGCCTCAACTGCTCGCCGAGTCCACCGTGACGGCCGACCGTCGCAAGGAAATCGAGAAGTCCAAGGCCGAGAACCGTGCCCGCAAGAACGAAGCTTCCGCCAAACAGCAAAACAGCGTCATCGCTATGCCCGAAGTGCCTGAAGTGCCTACGGTGCCCGATGTGCTCTCGCCCGACGGCCGCTTCCTGCTGCGTCGCCAAGAGGCCGCGAAACAACAAGAAAGAGTCGAAGAGTCGAAAGGTCAAAAAGCCGAAGAGTCGAAAATTCAAAAAGTCGAAGAGTCCTCAGCCACTCAGTCACCCGGCAACTCAGCCACCCAGTCACTCGGCATTTCAGCCCCCCAGGCTCCCGAATCTCAGCCTGCCAAACGCAAGCGTGGCCGTCCCAAGAAGAACCAGCAGCCTGCCGACCAGCAGCCCAATACCAATTCGGAAACCGGAAGTCGGAAATCGGAGTCATCGGAAGGTCAAAAAGACGAAAAATCGAAAAGTCAAAAAGACGGAGAGACTTCAGCCCCCCAGTCACCCAGTAACTTAGCCCCCCAGTCCCCCGGCAACTCTGCCCCCCAGTCCCCCAGCCACTCCAAACGCAAGACCTATCCCTTCGAGACCGAAGGCGTCATCGAGGCCGAAGGTGTCCTTGAGATGTCTCCCGACGGCTTTGGCTTCCTCCGCTCCTCCGACTACAACTACCTCTCGTCGCCTGACGACATCTATATCAGTCCCCAGCAGATTCGCACCTACGGTCTCAAAACCGGCGACACCATCCGCGGCACCGTCCGTCCTCCCCGCGAGGGCGACAAGTTCTTCCCTATGGTGAAGATACTCGAAATCAATGGCCTCGAACCCGACCGCATCCGCGACCGCATCCCCTTCGAAAGCCTCACGCCGCTCTTCCCCGACCAGAAGTTCACCCTCACCGGCCATCCGCAGGAGACCCTCTCCACCCGCATCATTGACCTCTTCACCCCCATCGGAAAAGGCCAGCGCGGCCTCATCGTGGCACAGCCCAAGACCGGCAAGACCACCCTCCTCAAGGAAGTGGCCAACGCCATCGCCTTCAACCACCCCGAGGTCTACCTCATGGTGCTCCTCATCGACGAGCGCCCCGAAGAGGTCACCGACATGCAGCGCTCCGTCAAGGCCGAAGTCATAGCCTCCACCTTCGACGAACCCGCCGACCGCCACGTGCGCATCGCCAACATCGTCCTCGAGAAGGCCAAACGCCTCACCGAGTGCGGCCACGATGTGATGATCGTCCTCGACTCCATCACCCGCCTCGCCCGTGCCTACAACACCGTCCAGCCCGCCTCGGGCAAGGTGCTCTCTGGCGGCGTCGAGGCCAACGCCCTCCAGAAACCCAAGCGCTTCTTTGGCGCAGCCCGCAACATCGAAGGCGGCGGCTCCCTCACTATCATCGCCACCGCCCTCACCGAGACCGGCTCCAAGATGGACGACGTCATCTTCGAGGAATTCAAGGGCACCGGCAACATGGAGCTGCAGCTCGACCGCAAGCTCGCCAACCGCCGCCTCTACCCCGCCATCGACCTCGCCGCCTCCAGCACCCGCCGCGACGACCTCCTCGTTCGTCCCGACCTGTTGGCCCGCAGCGTCGTCCTCCGCAACCACCTCGCCGACCTTACACCCATCGAAGCTATGGAATTCCTTCAGAAACAGATAGTCCGCACCCACGACAACGAAGAATTCCTCTACACGATGGATAAATAGTGTGTAGTTTGTAGTGTTTAGTGTATAGTGTGTAGCACCTGACAGCAAAACAGGAGCACCCGCGAAACCTCGCGGGTGCTCCACTTTTTACCTCTTCACCTCTTCGACTCTTCAACTCAAAGACTCAAAGACTCAGAGACTCAGAGACTCAGCCACCGCGCTTACGCGATGCGCCCGCTGCCGCAGTACAGCGTCTTGCTGCACACCTCTGGGTCGGCGGCGTTGTCGGCGGCCTTCATGAAGGCATACACCTCCACGAAATGGCCCTGCCAGTAGCCGGGCACCCTGACACTCACCGACTCGCTCGTGCGCTTCGCCGTGCCGTCGCTCAGCACCGCTTCGCCGCCGGTCTTGCTGTACACCGCAAGATAGAGGCGGTCGTCACCGCTGTTGAAGTCCGGATTCAGGTAGTTGTCGTCGACAGGCACGCTGACCGTCAGCGGCGTGCTGAGGTCCACCTCGCCCAGCGCTACGGCCGTCAGGCGCCCCTCACTGACACTCAGCGTCTCGTAGTCCACCTCCAGCGCCTCCGGTGTCTCACCGCTCACCTTGCCGAGGTTCAGCCGCATGAAAGCTCCCAACTCCGTGCTGGTATGCATGTCCGAGTAGCTCTTCATGCCCACATGCAAGGCCTGGAGCAGCGATCCGCCGATACTTGCCAGCAGGCCGAACTTGGCGCGCTGCAACTCCTGCTTGCTCGTCTTCGGATTGGCGGGGAATTCGTTGTAGCCACGCATCACCTTCTTGCCTTTCCAGAAAGCACCGACCACAGTACCTACTTTGCCGACGAATCCGTCAAGGATTCCCATTCTCATTTTACCCATTGTTTGTTTCTCCTTTCTTGATTTTAATTGGTTTGTAACTTGTTTTGATGTCCTCTTTGTCGCGACGGGACAGCCTCCAATATAAGGCCGTTTTGCCCAAATGGCCAAAATCGACCCGGATTAGTACGCTAATGTCCCACAAAAGTACCCTAATGTCCCACTTGAACCCCTGAAAAAAAAGTGGACGATTCCACGTTTTTTCGTATCTTTGAACTTGAAAAATGAAAATTGAAAAATGAAAATTGAAATTAACTCATTAACCATTAACTATTAATCATTAACCATTAACCTTTTACCTTTATTCATTTTGTATATGAAGCGGCTTGTAAACCTTATTGTTTTTGCCTTCCTGGCGTTTGGCGGTGTCGGCGCTTATGCACAAATTCCGGCCGAAGTGACCGACGTGATGAACCGTTGCCGTGCCGCCATGTCCAACCCAAACGGCCTCGAGTACGAGATGGACATGAAGGCCGGCATGGGTCCCTTGGCCATGAAGATGCACTTCGTCGTGGCCAAGAAAGGCGACCTCAGCCGTACACGCGTTGTCACCAAGGTGCTGGGCATGGAGATAACCACCGAGTCGGGCTTCGACGGCACCAACACATGGGAAGTCAAGGACGACACCATCACCATTACCCGCGGCAACACGATGAAGAAAGACAGGGGGGAGATGAACCTCGCCCTCGACAAGCAGTACCGCAAAGCCAAGATGAAGCAGAAGGACGGCTTCTACGAAATCACCTTCACCGAACCCAAGGACAGCTCGGTCGAAGCCAAGAGTGTCACGGTCAAGGTGTCGGACAAGAACTACGTGTTGCGTGAACTGCGCAGCGGTGCCCGCGGCACCAAGCTGACCATGACACTCACCAAGATACACGTGGGCCTCAGCGACAGCCATTTCAAGCTCAACCTCGCGCAGCACCCCAACGCGGTCGTCATAAAGAAATAGTTCAATTTTATTGAAAAAAGTAGTAAATAAAAAAGTAGTAAAGCCGTAAAGGAGTAAAGATTTTAACCCTTAACCATTCATGCAATGTGGTCGACCAAAACATTTGTCTTAATTCCTTATCTCCTTTACTCCTTATCTCCTTTACTCCTTATCTCCTAAAAAATAACCATTAACACAATACACTCGATGGCAACGACCGACCCGGCATACCTGATTCTCTTCTCCGCCAACCTGGCCTTCATCGTCACACACCTCTACAGCTGGCTGCTCAAATGGTTCTACCGCCCCCAGGCCTACCGCGACCATTTCCACGAGCTCTTCCCCGCCCAGCGCTCTGTGGGCGTCATCTACCTGCTACAGATCTTCGAACTCCCTTACCTCCTGCAGATAGGCGACCGCGACGCGCTGCTCTACGTCAACGCCTTCTCGCTCCTCTTCTTCTCCATCCAGATGCTCATCATGTGCGAAGGCTACTTCTTCCCGACCCAGCGCCGCAACCGCCGCGACCTCTGGCTCTTCCTGCCCGCCGCCGTCGTCCTGCTGCCGCTCTTCCTTCAGGCTGTCAACATCATAGCCATGCCCCAGGGGTGGCGCCCCTGGATGGTGGGAGTCGTGAGCCTCCTCTTCCTCCTCTACTTCCTCCAGTCGGTCCACATGGCCCTGCGTATCCGCCGCGCCGTGCAGCGCGCCAACGAGGAACGCTACGCCGACAGCGACGACTTCCCCGTCGCCTTCGCCAACATCATCCGATGGGTGCCCACACTCATCCTTATCCTCCTGGCTGTCAACTTCTACGCCGATCACCCGTGGGTCAAGTTCGGGCGCGACATCCTCTTCATCTTCGCCAGCGTCTGGTTCTGCGTCCTCACTCTCAACCCCTGGCGCAAGGTGTCATCAGTGTTAAGTGAGCAGTGTTTAGTGTTAAGTGAAGATGAGCAGCCTGGCGATGATATCCAACTCAACACTCAACACTCAACACTCAACACTCAACGTTTCGACGACCTCGCCGCCCGCCTCGAAGCACTCCTCACCGACGAGCGCCTCTTCACCGAGCCGCACATCACCAGCGACCTCTTCATCTCGCGGCTGGGCACCAACAGCAAATACCTCGCCGAAGCCATCCACCGCAGTGGCTATCAGTCGTTCTACGACATGATCTCCCAGCACCGTGTGCGCCACGCCATCAGTCTCATCCACCAGCACCCCGACTGGCTCCTCGCCGACATCTCCGACCAGTGCGGCTTCTCCTCCCAGGCCTCCATGGCCAAAGCCTTCAAGTCCCAGGGCAAAGACACCCCCTCGAGCTATAGGGACCGCAACGCGGTCGCCCTTCAATAACCGTGGGTCCATAGCACCTACGGACATAACAATGGTAATAGATAGCACGCTGAAAGCGTGCCCCTAAGCACATTATTAATCAGAAGGAGCATCATCGTCGAGTATCTATTCGTGAGGAGATGGAATCTATTATGAAGGAGTTCGGAATAGAATACGATGAACGGTATATATGACTTTCCGAACGTGGGGCACCCCCTTGGGGTGCTATGTTAATGTAATGGCATACATTAATCCGTAGGTGCGCATAGCGCACCTACGGCTATTGATAGGTGACGCCTCCGGCGTCTTTCCCTCCAAACGAAATCTTTTATTTTTGGCAGAAAATGATTTTCCTCTGGTGGAAATTTCCACGAGAGGAAAATCTGTTTTACAATATATTGCTACTTTTGCACTCGCAAAAAACCTACACAGACATGACAACAAAGATGATTATCCTTCTGGCGCTCGGCGCCGTGGCCCTGGGGCTCATCGTGCGCCTTCTGGCGCGTGCCGTGCACTACCGTCGCACCCACCCCGACGAGTTCCTCAAGAGCCTACTCGTCCTGCTGCTCCTCGCGGCCTGCGGAAGCCACGCCGCTTGGGCGCAGGTGGGTACCTTCACGGTTACCAACACCTCGGGCAGCACCTTCACCATCACCCGCAGTGGCAACACCACCGTCGCCGAGACCGTCAACTACCGCACCGTCTCCCTCAGCGCCATCGAGGGCCAGCACTTCACTGCTGCCACCGGCACGCTGACCTTCGCCGCCGATGAGACCAGCAAGACCGTCACCGTCACCGAAGGCACCCCCGGCACTGATGCCTACAAGTACCAGACGGCCAGCAGCCGCACATACCGCTTCGAGGTTCTCGACCGCGACGGCTACATCCTCGCGTCGAGAGACCGCAGCATGACCACCGGCACCAGCGTACCCAGCAGCGGCGCCTTCGACGTCAAGGATGTCACCATCCAGACCGCCGAGTACACCGCCGATGACGACGGCTACGACAACAACGGCTACAAGAGCGTCTCCAGCACCTCCTACTGCACCTCCGGCACGCAGGCCTATCTGGCTTTCCTGAGCGCCCAGCTGCGTATGACCCTCAGCTTCGAGGCCAAGGAGAACGACGACGCCTATGAATACCTGCAGCTGCTGGTCGACAACACCACCTCCTGCGACAACCGCTCCGGCTGCGGCGACGGTAACCCCGGCAATATCAGTGCCTCTCGCTATATGGCTGGTTTCGAGATGAATACTGGTTCCAAGGACGACACCTATCGAAGCTATACCTTCCCCGTCACCTCCGTCGGCAACGACGCTGGTGCCACCAACCCCTGGGGCTACGGTACCAAATGGCCCCTCTCGAAGCAGAAGTTCAACACCAACTGCCGCGCCACCGACGGACGCATCATCATTCCCACCAACTTCAGCACCTTGGTGCTGCGCCTCAACGCTTCCGGCGGGTCGGGCAGCGACGAGTGGGCTGCCAAGAACGTCAAAGCCCACATTCAGGCCGTGGACGCCACCGCCCCCACCGTCCTCAGCAATTACAAGGTCAGCGGCGGGCGCCACCAGAAGGGTAACGTCATCTACGTCAGCGTGGCGTTCAGCGAGATTGTCACCGTCAGCGGCACGCCCACCCTCGCCACCTCGTGGGGCACCCTCAGCTACTGCGCCGGCAGCGGCTCCAACGTGCTCACCTTCAGCGGCACCATCGGCAGCGACGCCACCGGCACCTTCAGCGTCACCGGCCACAGCGGCACCATCAAGGACTTGGCCGGCAACGCCTTCAGCGGCACCGTCAGCCACGACTTCGGCACCGCCCTCGACGACGACTACGCCTGGACCGAGGCAGACTTCAACAGCCTCGGCACCAACACCTACGAGATAGCCACCAAGACCGACCTGCGCCACCTCGCCCTCCTGGTCAACGCGGCCAAGAACTTCTGCACCGGCCTCACCTTCCGCCAGACGCAGGACATCGTCTGCGACGACACCTATATCCCCATCGGCTACTACGTCAGCAGCAGTGACAAGGCCGATTTCCGCGGCACCTACGACGGCCAGGGCCACACCGTCAGCGGCATCACCGTCAGCCGCACGGGCAGCACCAATGCCGACGGCTACGTGGGCCTCTTCGGCTATCTCGGCGCCACCGTGAAGAACGTCATCCTCGCCAGCAGCACCTTCACCGGCTATGACAACGTCGGCGGAATCGTGGGTTACAACTGGGGCGGCACCGTGGAGAACTGCCGCGTGGAGAGCACCGTCACCATCAATGCCGGAGCCAACTTTGCCCTCATGCACGGCGGCATTGTGGGCCGTAACTCCGGCGACTATTCCAAGGTCATCGGCTGCTACAGCGCCGCCACCATCAGCCAGAACGGCAAGAGCGACTGCAAGCAATACGGCGGCATCGTCGGCTATAACTTCGGCGGCACCGTGAAGGACTGCCTCTACGCCGGCACCACCGTCACCGCTGCCAACAAGAAAGGCGCCATCATCGGCTACGATGAATACAACTACGGCGTCTTCTCCAACAACTACTACACCGCCATCAGCCTCGGCGGCGTCGGTGCAGATGGCAGCAGCAGCGACCAGGACGGCGCCCGCCGCGCCCGCACCGTCACCCTCGGTACAGGCGTCGCCCTCAGCGGCGCCGAGACCGCCTACAGCGTCAGCGGCCTCACCGCCATCGGCACCACCGCCCTCCAGAGCGGCGAGACCATCTACAGCGGAGCCACGCAGACGCTCACCCTCGCCTATGGTGGCAGCGTGTCCGAAGGCTACAGCGTCACCTATACTGCCACCGCCGGCACCATCGACGGCAGCACCCTCACTATGGCCGACGCCGACACCGAGGTCAGCGCCAGCGTCGCAGCCATTCCCTGGAGCGGCAGCGGTGACAGTGCAGAAGACCCCTACATAATCCTGTACCCCAGCCAGCTGGACCTGCTGGCCACAAACGTGAACGCCGGCACCTACTACAGCGGCAAGTTCTTCAAGCTGGGCAACGACATCACATACAACGCCACTACAGCTTGGGACAACACCGAAAACAGCAGCACCGAGAACAACTTCACCGCCATCGGCGGGCCCTCTGGCACTACATCATACAATTATTTCAAAGGCACCTTCGACGGCGACGGCCACACCATCAGCGGCATCCGCATTACGCAAAAGACCAAAGAGAGCCAGGGCCTCTTCGGCTTCGTCGGCACAGGCGGCACGGTGAAGAACCTCACCCTCAGCAATGCCCGCATCTTCAGCAACAAAACGGGCATCGGTGGTATAGCTGGCGATAACAGCGGCACGATAACGAACTGCCATGTGACTGCCGACGTCAACATCCTTGGCAACGGAAATTACCACGGCGGCATTGCGGGCAGCAGCAGCGGCAACATCACCGGCTGCACCAGTGCCGCAGCGCTGAACTGGAGCGGAAGTTACAGGGGCGGCATCGCCGGCCAGATCAGTGACGCGACCGTCTCGGACTGCCTCGTTACTGGTGTGTCCTACAGTTTCGGCAGTAATACTTTTTTGGGTGCCATCGTGGGAAAGAACTTTGACGGAACCCTCACCCGCAACTACTATCTCGACTGCAGCGTGAACGGCGCCACCACCAATATCGGCGTCGGAACCAGCACCGCAGGCGTCAGCAATGATGCCGACGGCGCCCGCAGCGTCCACAACCTCACCCTGCCCGACGGCGTCACCGCTACCGGCGAGAGCGTCGAAATCAGCAGCATCACCTACTACGCCGCCGCCACCGACGTCACCCTCTCCTGCACGGGAACCGCCCCCGCAGGCTACGTCGAGCCCTGCTACTACACCGTTGACGGCACCAACATCAGCGGCAACACCGTCACCATGCCCGCCAGCGACGCCACCGTCGCCCTGCTCTGGACTACCGACTACGAGACCGGCCACGCCGGCACCGAGGCCGACCCCTACATCATCGTCGACTACCCCCAGCTGGAACTGCTCGCCAGCCGCGTGAACAACGGCTACAACTACTCCAACAGTAAGCACTTCAAGCTCGGCGCCGACATCGTCTGCTTCGACGGCGAGAACAACCACGCGCCCATCGGCACCGAGACCAGTCATAAGGGGTTCATGGGCACCTTCGACGGCTGCGGCCATACCATCAGCGGCATCCGCATCAACAGCAGCAGCAACTACCAGGGCCTCTTCGGCTATTTCAACAGATCCAGCGGCACCGTGAAGAACGTCACCCTCGCCGACTGCGACATCACCGGCCACGACAACGTCGGCGGCATCGCCGGCGAAAACCGCGGCACCGTCACCGACTGCCGCGTGCTGGGCGACGTCTATATCTACGCCGACGCCGACAACGCCTACAGGCACGGCGGCATCGTGGGCCGGAACGACTACGGCACCGTCAACGGCTGCTTCAGCGCCGCCACCGTCACCCGCAACGGCAAGGACAATTGTCGTCACTACGGCGGCATCGTCGGCTACCTGGTCAGCGGCACCGTCAGCAACAGCATCGCCGTCCGCGCCGACGTCAGCGGCTTAAGCGGCTACAGGGGCGCCATCGTCGGCACCAACGACCACGGCACCCTCGCCGGCAACTACTACTACGACTGCACCGTCGGCGGCACCGCCAATGCCACCAACGCCGGCACCGGCAGCGGCGACGTCACCGCGGGCGACGGCGCCGTGCGGGTCGAGGAATACCCCATAGCCGTCGGCGCCCAGATTGCCACCTTCTCCAGCGGCCTCAAGATTTACCAGCACGGCGCCTACTGGGACGGCACCTACTACATTGCCCGCACGGCAGGGAATATCCCCGTGGAGGCAGGCCACTGGCAAGCCATCAGCGTCTCGCAGCACGACGCCGGGCTGGACTGCCTCAGCCCCAACAATGGCAACCTCGTCACCGACGACTACGACCTCTACCGCTACAACGAAGCCACCTCCACCTGGGAGAACGTCAAGAGCAGCAGCTTCGACCTCGAGACTGCCCGCGGATACCTCTACCGCCGCAACGCCGACGACACCATCGACCTCTACGGCCTGTTCAATGACGCTGCCTCCTACAGCATCACCCTCACCGCCGACGGCTCTGGCGACCTGCAGGGCTTCAACCTCGTGGGCAACCCCTATCCCTTCAAGGTGCTGCTCACCTGGCCCTTCTACTCCTTCAACGGCGACGGCACCTGGACGGCCCACCCCGACGGCGACAGCCTCCTCGTAGGCCAGGGCGCCCTCGTCTACACCGCCAGCGCCGCGACACTCACCTTCGACCGCGACGCCCGCAACACCACCTCCACCGGCGGCGCCAAGGGCCTCCCCCCGCTGCCCAAAGGCTTCTCCCTCGGCGACACTGAACACTTAACGCCGAACACGGAACCCTTCGCCTACCAGGACGCCGACCAGCTCGTCGTCACCGGCTCCGGCACCCTCACCGCCTACGACATGATGGGCCGCAAGCTCTTCAGCCGCGAAGCCAACTCTGACCTCCGGCTTCCGACCTCCGACTTCCCCAGAACGGGCGTCTACCTCCTCCGCCTCGCCGGCCAGAGCCAGAAAATCGTGATAACGAAATAACGAAATAACGTGATAACGACATAACGATATAACGAAATGAAAACTCACAAGATAATATCAGTAGCAGCGCTGGCGGCCCTTCTGGCCACCGCCTGCAGCAATGACAACGATGGGCGCCTGCGCCTCGTCGCCGAGCTCATGACCGCCGCCCCCGCGGGCGCCAAAGTCCTCATGGACCCCGCCGCCCTCGACGCCGCCGAGTGGGTCGCCGGCGAAACCATCGACCTCTGCGGCACCCCCTACACCATCGCCAGCGACGGCGACGGCGGCTTCTGCGTCAGCACCGGCAGCACGGCGCTGCCCGCCACGCTCTACGCCATCTACCCCGCCACCGTCAGCGACGCCCTGGGCAACGACATACGCGTCACCAACGGCAGCAACGGCGCCTGCGCCATCGACATCCACCGCCTCGCCGTCAACTTCCGCGGCGACGGCCGTCACGACGTCGTCTTCCCCATGGCCGCCACGGCCGCCAGCAGCGACGCCAGCATCACCTTCCGCCACCTCACCGGCGGCCTGAAGCTCACGCTCACCAACAGCACGGGCGCCGCCGTGAGCGTCGACCGCCTGGTGGTCGGCGCCACACAGAATGACGGCAGCGCCGCCATCTACAAGGACCTGCGTCCCGCCTGGGCCACCGGCCAGCTGCCCGGCATCCCCGACGGCGACGTGGGCGAGAGAAGCGACGACCAGGGCGCCCAGTTCGTCGGCGACATGACGCTGGCGATGTGCACCGCCGGCAGCGCCGGCGTCACCCTCGCCGCCGGCCAGAGCGTCACCTTCTGCATCCCCATGCTGGCTAGCCAGCTCAAGAACATCACTGTCGCCGGATACAGCGGCAGCACCCAGGTCTTCAGCAAGAGCAAAGCCCTCGACGCCGCCACCGACATCCAACGCAACATCATGTACACCATACCGAGCATTGAGATTAATTAAGAATTAAGAATTGTCCTTTCACTCCCTCTCTCCCATTCACTCCCTCTCACTCCCTAAAAAAAACAGCCTATGAACACCAAGAAACAATACACCCCTCCGACGCTCACCGTCGTCGCCTTCAAGGCCGAGCAAGGCTATGCCGGCAGCAACAGTAAAATGATGCTCTTCAGCCTCTTCTCGGCCCTCGAAGGCAGCCCCAACGTCCCCAACAGCCAGGAGTCCTGGTCCGACGAGCAGAACCTCTTCGGCACCTGGTAGAAGGACGTACAAGGCAACGGTGAAAAACGGCGAATTACGCAAATTAAACGAAGCTACGCAGGTCAATTAAGAGCGAATTACTCGAATGCTGACGCATGCAAATGCCCCGACAATTCGAGTAATTAGCCTATAATTCAACACCTGCGCAAGCTTCGCGGAATTCGTTCAATTCGCCGTTAAAAAAGGTTACAATGCAGTCAGTCCGCCGTAGCTGGCGGCAGCGCGTTGCAGCGCCTCGGGCGTGAGGTACTGGCGGTAGGCGGTGGCGGCGGTGACGACGGTCTGCGTGGAGCAGAGGTCGCGGCGGCGCCGCACGAGGGCCCAGCCGAAGCGGTCGTCGCCGAAGCGGCTGTCGACCAGCGCCAGCCGTCCGTCGACCACCGTGAAGGCCGTGCGCAGCACCGCCTCGCTGTCTGCCGCCAGCTGCGGCTGGCCGCCGTAGCACACCTGCTCCAGCGTCACCAGCACGAGGCGGTCGGCCGCCGTCAGCAACTCGGGCTGCAGGTCGGTGAGCAGGGCAGGGGAGCCCTCCACGCTGCCCAGCCGCTGCCCGATGTCGGGCAGCGTGCCGCACGCCACCGGTATGCCGGGCAGCAGCAGCGTGTAGCCCTCGAAATGTTCCATACGTGTGAGGTACAGCGCCGGCAGCTTCGCCGCCAGGGCGCAGAACTGCGCATAGGTGATGAAACTTGTAGATTTCACAACTTTCCAGAGGTTATTATTATGAGCCAGCCGTTCGCGTTGGGCGAATTGCTGTTGCGTGCGTCGAAGTGGTTGATGGCTAGTGGCGGCTCGGATGATTGTTTGTCCTTGTCGGGTGTATAATGTCACCCCTGCTGACGGAAGGCTTCCGTCGACTTTGATTCCGTTTTTGTGTTTCATTTTCTTTGTGTTCTTTATGCTATTTCTTCGGTACTTCTTCGGTATTTCTTCGCTTTTTACCGAAGAAATACCGAAGAAATTCCTATAATTAACTGAAAAACAGTGCTATTCTTGTTTGGAATGCGGGCGAGGCGCCGGTGTCCCCAGAATATCGGCGCGGCCGTTCTCCTGGATGACGTTGGAGCGGAGGAGGGCTTCGACCTCGTCGAGGTCGTAGTAGAGGCGGTTGCCCATGAGGGAGGGGTGGAGGAGGCCCTGGCTGCGCCAGCGGAAGAGGGTGCGCCGGGTGGTGTGGATCTGCTTGCAGAGGTCGGCGGTGTCGATCCAGCGGGTGAGCCCCTGCTGCGGGTGTTCGACGGCGAGGAGGCGGGCCTGGCGTGTGGCGGGGTACTCGCGTTGCATGAGGTCGGCCAGCTGGGCGGCCGTCATGGGTTGCCGGTTGCGCTGGCGCGCGTGATGCACGCTGATGCTGAAATTGTTGACGAGTCCGTCGTCGGTCTGGTAGAAGACATAGACGAGGCTGGGCTGCGCATCGTAGTCCAGATGGAGCTGATGCATGATCTCTTTTAGCTGTTCGATTGTCATAAGACGTTGATTTAATTGGTCTGCGAGTGCAAAAGAACAACTAAAAAGGGTGCGGCGGCGCCCTTTTTTTGTGCGTGGGTGGAGCGTGGGCCGACCCTTGACGGGTCGTGGTTTTGGCGTCGCGTGTGTATACTCGTCGTATACTTTGTGTTGACAAAAGTTTAAAATATGTTATTGCGGAATGAAAACATTTTCTTATCTTTGCAAAACGAAATAATCTTTCTTATCCGTTCGCTGATGGAAGGACAGGGCACATACGACGTGATGCTTCGGTGCTGTGACGAGGAGGTGAAAGCCGACGCCGCCGAGGTGCAGCGTGTGCTGACACGTCACAAGCTCTCCTACAGGGAACAGGGTCTCGAATGGATACGGTTGTCGCACGAGCACTGTGACCCGGCATGGATGGAGTTGTGCCGCCAGAAGGCGCGCCAGATGGTCGATGCTCGGGAGGAGGAACGCGAGCTGCTGGCGGCATTGGGCGTCGGCGTCGATTTTGCGTCGACGCCGGAGGGGGTGCAACGGCCCGTCGACACGTTGGCGGAACGCCATTTTACATGGGTGGCGAAGCAGCCGAAGGTGGTGGTGGAGATGGTCAGCGGCGGCATCATGAACCTGGCGCGTGGCGGCTTCATCAGCGACGACATGGAGCAGCAGGCCGCCCTGCGGCGCGGTCTGGGCATCGCCCTGAACGCCGCCGAGCGCACGAGCCGGGCGCCGTGGCTCTACTGGCTGGGCGGCGACTCGGGGCTGCACTACCTCATCAAGAGCCTGTGGGACATGCACCTGATATACTGCAGCGGCGGCGAGCGCGACAAGTGGAAGACGGTGTGCGGCTTTGTGCTGCATGCCGACGGCAGCCGCTACGAGCCCAAGCTCAGGGCCTGCTCGCGTGCCGGCGAGCAGACGCGCCGCGCCATCGACGACGCGATGCTCAAGGGGCTGAGGTATGTTTGAGGAGTAAAGGAGTAAAGGAGTAAAGGAGTTGAGGAGATAAGGAGTAAAGGAGAAAAGGAGTAAAGGAGAAAAGGAGTAAAGGAGTTGAGGAGATAAGGAGATAAGGAGATAAGGAGACAGTAGATAAGGAGTAAAGGAGTTGAGGAGATAAGGAGTTAAGATAATGGTTGTTATTGGGGAGTTAAAGAAGTTAAAGGAATTTATCGCGCTTCGCGCTAGAAGTTAAAGACAATAGCATCGGCTGGAACATTTGTCTCTAACTTCTTTAACTTCTTTAACTTCTTTAACTTCCATTTTAACTTCCATAATTGACTTCTTTGACATCTCTACCTACTTTTCAAGAAAAATATGTCTTGGCGCAGGAATTTTATTGGGGAAACGGTTGTAATTTTGCAATCGGAAACAAACAATAAAAACTACTGCTACAATGAAACGTTTACATCTGATAATGATTGCGCTGGCTTCGCTGCTGGCTTTTGCATCGTGCGAAGAGGAGGAAGGATGGTACATGCCCACGGGTATGTGGGTGATGCTCGACGACTACGGCAACACGCTGCCGACAACGCTGTCCTTCAGTGGTGCCACCTTGGCGGTGCAGAATGCCTCCGACTACCACGACTGGCCCGCCGCCGACGCGGTGTATGAATACTATGTCAACGATGCCAACGTGCTGAAGATTAGTTTTGAGTATGAATACTACGACGGCGAGGAGTATGTCACCACGAGCGACAGCTACAACTTCAGTATGACGCTGACCCACGAAGGGACACAGATGATACTCTCCTACGACCCGTGGATCGGTTCAGCCCGCCGCTATTACTTCCAGCGGTTGGTGTGAACGTGAATGGTTGATTTTGAACGTGAATTGCCGTGAATTGGCCGTTAATGGGAGTTAAAGAAGTTAAAGGAATTTATCGCGCTTCGCGCTAGAAGTTAAAGACAATAGCATCGGGCGGAACAATTGCGGAGCCCCGTAGGGGCGACATTATTTAGCCGTGGGTGTTAACCCACGGACAAGAAATGAAGGAAAAAAAGGGAGCCCCGGAGGGGCGACACAAAGACCGGCGTGGATTGGTGTGTCGCCCCTCCGGGGCTGGTAAAAGACAAAAGGGAAGGGCCCGCGCAGCGGGCCCTTCCTCTTTCGCATTTAGGAGGTAAGGAGATAAGGAGTTAAGAAGTTAAGAAGTTAAGGAGTTAAGACAAATGTGACAGCTGCAGTATTGTCTTATCTCCTTATCTACTGTCTCCTTATCTCCTTCGTTGAAGAGTCAAAGAGTTAATTTCAACTTTTAACTTTCAACTTTCAACTTTCCGTTATTCCGCCATCTGGCGATAACGGTCGACCTCGCCCTGGACGTTGTTGACGTTCTGGTTGGCGGCGTCGACTTTCTTCTCGGCATCGCCGCGCTTGCCCTGCTCTTTCTCGATCTCGGACTGCAGTTTCTTGATGTCTTTCTCGCAGTCTTTGATTTTCTGCTGGTAGTTCTTGATGTCCTTCTCTTTGTCGGCTATCTTCTGCTGCTTCTTGGCGATGGCTTTGTCGATGGCGGCAGCCTGCTTGGCGGCTTTGTCGGCAGCTTTCTGGGCCTTGTCGAGGTTCTTCTGCTGGGCTTTCATGTTGAGGCCGGCTTCATAGCGGTCGACATAGGAGGCGAAGCCCTGGAGCCAGCGGAGGGCGCCGGCACGCATGGCGCTGGGGTCGTTCATGGCCAGGTTGCTGCTGAGGGCGCAGACGCTGACGACGGCCTCGTTCTTTTTCTTTTTCTCGACGAGGGTGTAGAAGTTGATGTCGCTGATGGCGATTTCCTCGATGAAGGCGTTGGCGCAGACGTAGTAGCCCTGCTCGTCCTTCTGGGGTTTCAGTTTGGAGTCCTTGAGGTACTGGATCATGGCGTCCTGCACCATCTTGTGGTCTTTCTGCAGCGTGACGGTGGCAGCGGGGACGGTGAGGCCACCCACCTGGAGGGTGCTCTCGCTGACGGACTGGGCGGCGAGACCGAGGGTCATCAGAGCCGCGACGGCAAAGGTAAAGATTTTTTTCATAATGGTATGTTTTTATGGGTTGAATTTCTTTATTTTGGGAGTTAAAGAAGTTAAAGGGAGTTATCGCTCGCTGCACTCGCTAGAAGTTATAGACAATACCTTCTGTAGGCAAAAGATGCTATATAAACATTTGTCTTTAACTACTTAACTACTTTAACTTCTTTAACTACTTGGTCTCAGACCATCTGCTCGATGTTCCAGACGAAGGCGCGGATGCCGACTTCCTCGTTGCGCTTGTCGAGCTTGCGGACGGAGAGGAGCAGTTCGTCGACCTTGTCGTCGGGGATGACGGTGAGGATGGCGTTGTTGAGTTCGGGCCAGGTGTGGGTACCGCGGTGGGGATCTCCGTTGTCGTGGCCACGGCCTTGCACGTTCTCCCAGAAGGTGAATCCACGGATGCCAAGGGTGTCGAGCATATACTCGGCACGTTCGTTGTTGGCTTGGTTGTAGACGATTAGGACACTTTTCATATCTTCTCTTTTTGGGGTATTTAAAGAAGTTAAGGAAGTTATCGCTCGCTTTGCTCGCTAGTAGTTAAAGACAAATGTACCAGACGGCGCTAATGTCTTTAACTACTTTAACTACTTTAACTACTTTGACTACTTTAACTACTTATTTTCATTCAAATCAATTTTCATAAACACAAACTTGCGGCGTTCGCGTTCCTTCTTCTCGATGTCGCCGCGGCGGTTGAAGACGCCGTAGAGGACGGGCACGACGATGAGGGTGACGAAGGTGGAGACGGTGAGGCCGCCGATGACGACGAGGCCCATGGTGGTCCACATCTCGGAGCCTTCGGAGTTGGAGGTGGCCATAGGTATCATGCCGAGGATGGTGGTGAAGGCCGTCATGAGGACGGGACGCATACGGCTCTGGCCGCTGATGGCGATGGCCTCGTTGAGGGCGATGCCGCGTTCGCGCATGAGGTTGATATAGTCGACCAGCACGATACCGTTCTTCACCACGATGCCGATGAGGAGCACGAGGCCGAGCATGCCAATCATATCGATGTTCTGTCCGGTGAAGAACATCATCAGCGAGACGCCGCTGATGGCGAAGGGGATGGAGAACATGATGATGAAAGGTTTGCTGAAAGACTCGAACTGCGAGGCCATGACGATGTAGACGAGCATGAGGATGAGTGCGGCGAGCATGAGCATGTCGCGCGTGGAATCCTGCTGGTCCTTGTAGTTACCGGCCAGAGCCACGTGCACGTCGGACGGCACGCCCATGGCGTCGATCTCCTTCTGCACGTTGAGGGCGAGTTCCTGGAGCGAGGTGCGGTAGGGCATGACGGTGAGGGTGAGGTAGCGCTGGCGGTTTTTGCGCTCGATGGTGGGCGGGCACCAGTATTCCTCGATGGTGCCGATTTCCTCGAGCTTCACCAACGCACCGGTAGCGGTGGGGATGGAGAGCTGCTCGATGTCGGAGATGGCGTCGCGGTATTCCTCGCGGAGGCGTACCACGATGTTGTATTCCTCGCCGTCTTCCTTGAGGAATCCGGCCGACATGCCGTTGACGCGGTTGCGGACGTAGAGGGCCACGGTGCTCTCGTTGAGGCCGTGGAGGGCGAGTTTCTGCTTGTCGAGTTCAATCTTGAGTTCGGCGCGGTCTTCGTCGCGGCTGATTTTGGTGTCGCGGGCGCCTGGCACGTTGTCCATCACGCGCTGGCGCAGCTTCTGGGTGAAGTTGGTGGTCTGGTCGAAGTCGTAGCCGTAGATCTCGACGGAGAGCGAGTTGTTGGAGCCGCCGCCCATGCCGCCGCCGCTGTTGACCTGGTAGTTGACGATCTCGGGGTACTCGGCGAAGCACTGGCGCAGCACCTCCTGCATCTCGAAGATGGTGCGTTTGCGCTCGTACTTCTTGGTGGTGCGCACCGTCATGGAAATCTTGTTGTTGGTGGTGCTGTTGAAGAGGGCTGCCATGCCGGCGTCGTCGTTGGAGCCGGCCGAAGTGGAGACGACGATGACGTCGTCGCCGAGGAGACGGTAGATGTCTTCCTCCATGTGGCGTGCGGTCTTGAGGGTCTCCTCGATGCGGGTGCCTCGTTGCAGCTCGGCGTTGATGCTCATACGTCCGTTGTCCTGCTCTTTCATGAAGTCCATGCCTATCTTGCCGGAGAAGAAGGGGAGGAGGGAGACGATGAAGAAGGCGAGGGCGATGAGGAGGGTGACCTTCTTGTGGCCGAGGCACCAGCGGAGCACGTTGGCGTAGCCGGCCTCGATGGCGTTGAAGGTGCGGGTCACGGTGCGGTTGTAGAGGTTGCGCTCGCGTTTGCGGTTGTAGGCTTCCTCGTCCTCCTTCTTGAAGAAGAAGGGACGCTCCTTGAGCATGCGTGAGGAGAGCATGGGGATGAGGGTGATGGCGGCGGTGGTGGAGACGCACACCACGATGGTGACGATCCAGCCGAGCTCCTTCATGAAGATGCCCATCATGCCGGGGAGCATGGTGAGGGGTACGAAGACGGCCACGAGCACCAGGGTGGTGGCGATGACGGAGGTCCACACCTCGTTGGTGGCGCAGATGGCGGCCTCGCGCGGGTTCTCGCCGCGTTCTATATGCTTGGTGATATTTTCGAGCACCACGATGGCATCGTCGACGACCATGCCGATGGCCACGGTGAGGGATGCCAGGGAGATGATGTTGAGCGAGCTGTCGGCCAGGAGGAGGTAAATGAAGGAGGTGACGAGGGAGATGGGGATGGTGAGTGCGATGACGAGGGTGGAGCGCCAGTTGCCGAGGAAGAGGAGCACCACGAGGATGACGAAGAGGAGGGCGTAGAAGATGGACTCGGTGAGGCCGTTGATGGCGTTGATGATGTTGTCGGAGCCGTCGTTGATGAGCGTGATCTCGATGTCGGGCGGCAGGGTCTTCTGGATGCGTTCCATCTCTTTCTTCACCTCGCGGGCGATGGCCACGGTGTTGGCGCCGGTCTGCTTGGTGATGATGAGGCGGGCGCCGTCCTGACCGTTGATCTTCTCGTCGAGGGAGAGGTCCTTGATGGTGTCGCGTACGGTGGCGAGGTCGCGCACAAAGACCTGCTTGCCAGTATATGTGGTTGTCACCACGATGTCGGCGATTTCGGAGCTCTCGACATATTCACCCTTGACGCGCATCTGGTACTGTTCCTTGCCCATCTTGACGGTGCCGGAGGCCAGGTCGAGGTTGTTGGCCGAGATGGCGTTGCCGACCAGCTCGAGGGGGATGCCGTAGGCGTCGAGCTGCTTGGGGTCGAGGTCGATATAGACGTAGCGCTCGGGGGCACCGCTGACGGTGATGTTGCCGATGCCGTCGATACGGTTGAGCTCGTTGACCACGTTGTCCTCCAGGATGCGGTCAAGGCCGGAGTAGGACTCCTTGGCGGTGAAGCCGTACATCATGATGGGCATGGCGCTGGAGTTGAGCTTGAGGATCATGGGGCGGCTCACTCCGTCGGGCAGGTTGTCGTAAAGCAGGTCGACGTAGGAGCGGATGTCGTTGAGTGCCTCGTCGATATCGGAACCCCACTCGAACTCGAGGGAGACGACGGAGATGTTGTCGCGCGAGTTGGAGGTGATGTTCTTAAGGCCGTCGACGCTGTTGAGCGAGTTCTCGACCAGCTTGGTGATGTTGGTCTCTATCTCGCTGGCGTTGGCGCCGGCGTAGGTGGTCATGACGGTGACGTAGGGCGGGTCCATCTCGGGCATCTGGTCGATAGGCAGCCGCGAGAGGGAGAAGAGGCCCAGCACGATGACGGCCACGAAGATAAGGCCGGTGGTGATGGGTCGGTTGATTGCTGTTTTATAGATGGCCATGTTTTAAAGTGAAAAGTGAAAAGTGAAAGGTGAAATTATTATTTTCATCTCTCGCTTTTCCATAGGTTATACATTTAATTTTGATTTGATTTTGGTAATAATTGATGTTAGAAGTGCTATGAGTTCTTTGACATCGTTGTTCATTGAAGTGTATTCTGTTTCCTCGATGATGTTTGACATGTAAAGAACGTCAAGCCAATACTGTGTTTCGTCAGCTTCTTTCAATGCAATTGAAAGTTTGTGAATATAATCGGAACTGCTTTCGGCGTTTTGCTCTCGCGAATATTGGCACCAATGCTGGTACCGCTGCGCAGCAACTGTTTGCTGATGACAAACTCTTTCTTTTGTTCGGAAAGGAATCTATAGAAGTTTACTGTGCGAACAGCAAAAAGCAGGCTCTTGTCATGTAGCATGTTGCCGGTCATAACGTTTCCGATAATTTCACTTTTCACATTTCAATTTTCAATTTTCAACTATTTCAAGCGTTGCGCCGTCGACGAGGCGGGCTTGGCCCGTGACCACCAGCTGGTCGCCGGCCTTGAGGGCGTCGGCCTCGACGGGGATGATTTCGATGCGGTCGTCGAAGCGCTGGCCGAGGGTGACGGCGACTCGGCGGGCGGTGCCGTTGTCATTAATGAATACGTAGCGGTCATTGCTGCCGGTGAGTTTGAGGACGCTCTGGTAGGGGACGACGATGGCGTCGACTTCACCCACGCCCAGACGGGTGCGGACATACATGCCGGGGCGGATCTTCTCGGAGGCGTTGGGGATGTTGAGTTTGGCCTGGAAGGTGTGGCTGGCGGCATCGATGGTGGGGTAGACAATCTCGATGGTGGCGGGGAAGACGGTGCCGGGGTAGATGTCGCTCTCCACCTCGACCTTCATGCCCTGCTTGACGAGCGGGAAGTAGGTCTCGGGGATATTGATGATGGCCTTGAGGCGGCTGATCTGTGTGAGGGTGAGGATGGGGGCGCCGGTGTACATCTCGCCGTCCTCGTAGTTCTTGGCGCTGATGACGCCGGCGAACTGGGCGCGGACGAAGGTGTTCTGATCCTGGAAGCGCTCGGTCTCGACGAGCTGGTCGTAGCCGGCCTTGGTCTGGTCGTAGACCTGTTGGCTGATGGAGCCGCTCTGCTTGAGGGCGCTGACGCGGTCGAACTCGGTCTTGGTGGAGGCCAGGTTGATGCGGGTGGTGTTGAGCTGGGTCTGGTCCATGCGGACGAGCATGGAGCCTTTCTGCACGCGGCTGCCCACCTCGACATAGATGTGCTCGATATGTCCTGTGATGGAGGGCGAGATGTTCATGGTCTCGTAGCCTTCGAGGGTGGAGGAGAGTTCGAGGGTCTTGGCGATGCGCTCGTTCTGGAGGGTGAGCACCTTGACGCGTTCGGCCTCTTTCTGGGTGGTGGTGGCGCCTTTGCTGTTGTCGCCACTTTTGCCGCCGCAGGCCGTAAGGGCTGCGACAGCCATGATAATCAACGATGATCTGAAAACTTTATTCATAATTATAATGTTTATTCTTTATTTTGTAGTTACAGAAGTTAAAGTAGTTATCGCTTCGCTAGTTTAAGTGTTAAACGTTAAGTGTTAAGAGCTCTTTGACCATTTATTTGACGCGGATAGGTGTTTGTCGCTAGTAGCAGTATTGTCTTATCTCCTTAACTCCCTATCTCCTAATTATTCAGCAGGTTCTCGAGTGCTATCTGGGCGGAGATGACGTTCATCACGGCCTGGATGTAGTTGCTCTGGGCCGAGATGATGTCGGTCGAGGCGTTGGTGACTTCGAGGCTGCTGGCGCGGCCATAGTTATATTTCTCGGTGATGTTGTTGAAGACGCGTTGTGTGACGTCGATGTTGCGGCGCTGGATGTCGTAGGTCTCGAGGGCCGAGGCAAGGTCGTAGCAGAGCTGGTTGTACTGCACGCGTAGGCCGTCTTCGGCCTGCTGGCGGTTGTTGAGGGCCTCCTGGTAGTCGATTTTGGCGCTCTTGAGGTTGGCCGCGCGGGTGCCGCTGCTGAAGAGGGGTAGGGAGAGCGAGGCGCCTATCATGTTGGGCGGCGTC
Source organism: uncultured Bacteroidales bacterium (assembly GCA_946406015.1). GTDB lineage: Bacteria > Bacteroidota > Bacteroidia > Bacteroidales > P3 > Colimorpha. Next base: position 35,361 of record CAMJJD010000011.1, read on the forward strand.
ATGTTGAAGCCTTCGTCGCGGCCGAAGTAGGTCTTGTTGCTGTATTGGTAGTAGGCCGAGAGGGTGGGGGCGAAGTCCATCCACGCCATGGTGACGTTCTTCTCGGCGAGTTTCTCGTTCTGCTCGAGGAGTTGGTAGCTGTAGTTCTTCGTGATGTCGAATCCGCGGCCCAGCAGGGCGGTGGCGTTGTCGACGCTGAGCAGTTCGTCGATGTTGGAGGTGAGCACGAGCTGTGCGTTGACGTCGGCGCCTAGTTGCAGCAACATAGAGTTGCGGAGCATCTGGAGCGAGCGTTTGGTGCTGTTGATGCTGCTCTTGAGTTGAGCCACCTGCACCTGCAGCTTGTCGGCGTCGACTTGCTCGGCGGCGCCCACGTTGACAGCGGCCTGGCTGGTGGCGGCGAGGCGTTCGAGGTTGGCGAGCGAGGAGTCGAGGAGGCCCACGGTCTGTTCCATGGCCAGGATGCTGACGTAGATGTTTTTCACGTTGGCACGGGTGGTCTGTTCGGTCTGTTGGCGGCTGATGTCGGTCATGTCCATGGCGATGTTCTGCAGCATGGTTCCGACAATCTGGGCGCCGGTAAGGGCGATGGAGGCGGTGATGCTGAAGGTGCCGCTGGGGTTCATGGCGATGCCGTCGTCGCTGGAGCTGGACTCGCTGCCGCTTGAGGGAAACGAGATGGGCATGGTCATACCGCCGATGGTGATGGAGTCGGGCATCATGGACATCATGCTGCCGCCACCGCCGAAGTGCATCTTGTAGCCACACATGTTCTGGTAGTCGAATCCCGCCTTCACCTGCGGAAGCATGGTGCTGAGGGTCTTCCAGCGGCTGAGCTCGGCCTTCTTCACGTCGAGGTCGGCATTCTGCATGGCGGCGTTGTGCTCGACGGCATACTGCTGGGCCTCGGCGAGGCTCAGCCGCAGCACGGGCTGTTCCTGTGCCGCAGCCATCAGGCCGAAAGCCATCAGTGTCATTGTCAGGGTTATTCTTTTCAGTGTCATCTATTATAGATAATTATGTTTACATTATTATTTATTTCACTTCAAGCTCTTCCATCACTTGGCGGAAGTGGGGTTCCGACTCCTCGTAGCGTTTGATAGTGTCGGTCGACATGAGACCGCGGAGGTAGGTGAAGCAAATCTCGTTGAGGCGGTGGAGGTAGGTTTTTTGGTCGTCGACATCGGAGAGGCGGTGTTGCTGGATGAGGTCGCAGAGGAAGTCGACGGCCACGTCGATGTCGGCGTCGGGGCGCAGGTAGTTGTGTTGCTGCACGTATTCCATGCCATGGTGCATCATGGTGTGGAGCGCCTCGGTGTGGAGGCGGAAGAAGCGGTCGTGGATTTCAGGATAGTAGCGTTCGGCTTCGTCGAGCAGACGGCGGTAGCGGTGGTTGCTGTCGGCCCCGACGCGCAGCATGTACATGGCCACCAGCAGGGGTTCGTCGACCTTGCTGTGTGCCTGACGGTGCATCTCGTTGAGGCGGTCGTGGACCTGCATGAGGCATTCGGCCAGGAGCTCCTCCTTGTTGGCGAAGGTCTCGTAGAGGGTGCGTTTCGAGATATGGAGCGACTGGGCGATGTCGTCCATCGTCACTCCGCGGCAACCGCGCGAGTTGAACATCTGCAACGCAGTCTCCACTATTTTTTCTTTTATTTCTTCTGTGGCCACTTTTCTTCCAATCCTTTGAATTGTAAACGATAACACGTGATTCTTTGTGTATTATACGGCTTCAAAGGCGGTGCAAAGATACAGAAAACTCCGAAAACGTTTCTGGTTTTCGGAGTTTTTGTAGTGTTAAATAAACTTAATGAGTGGAAGAGTGGAAGAGTGGAAGAGTGACAGAGTGGAAGAGTTGAAGAGTGACAGAGTGGAAGAGGTCATTAACCATTAACCATTACCCATTACCCCAAGCAGTGCATTTGTCTTTAACTTCTAGTGAGCGGAGCGAACGATCAATTCTTTAACTTCTTTAACTTCCATAATCTTTAACCATTAACCGTTAACCATTAACCATTCTTCCGTTCGGGGATAGGCTGGAGGGTGGCGAGCTGCACTTTCATACGCACGCCGGGGGCGGCTTCAACGGTGGCCATGCCGTGGTCGGCGCTGACGAAGGTGACATGCACGCCGCCGGCGGTCATCACGCGGTCTCCGTTCTTGAGGCTTTCGCGGTAGGCGGCTTCTTTCTTGGTTTTGTCGCTCTGGGGTTTGATGAGGAAGAAATAGAATACGGCAATCATTGCCACAATCATGATGGCGGTCTTCCAGCCATTGGCGATGTCGAGTAGTAGCATCTTACATTTGTTTTTAATTTGCTCTTATAACGGACATGCAATTCTTTTATTGCTACTTCGTAAAAAAAATAGTGAGGAACAATAATTCATGATTCGGGTCGTTAATGGAGGTATGAATAACACAGACAAGTATCACGCACTGAGGGAACAATACCCAGTGTTCGAATATGTGGCCTACCACTGGAAGGAGGAGGCTGAAGGGCTGCGACTGTGGTTCGACTTCCGCATGGGCGACGTGGAGTTCCATCCTACGGCGCTCGTCGAACGACGTCCGTTCCTTGATTTCAACGTTCCTCATTCAGCTATCAACTCCATTGTGTTCGATATCGGCATGGTGGAGTTGGTGAGCTACTGGAAAAGTGCCTGTCCGCCGACGGTGCGGGTGCTTTGTGGTTCGCTCACGGAGGAGCAGGTGGCCTTTTGGCGTAAGCTTTACTGGAACGGCCTCGGCGAGTTCTACTATATTAATAGCCTCACCCCCGACCCCTCTCCCAAAGGCGAGGGGAGTGATGTGTTTATGACTATTCAATGCGAGGGCCAGTCGTTTGTTACAGCCCCCCTCTCCGCTCGGAGAGGGGTTGGGGGTGAGGCCTACCTCGTGCCCATCGGTGGCGGCAAGGACTCGGTGGTGACATTGGAGTTGCTGCGGAGGGCAGGGAAGATGATTCGGCCGCTGATTATGAACCCCCGCGGCGCTACCGTGGAGTGCGCCCGTGTGGCGGGCTTTCCCGTCGACGAGGTGCTGGTGATACGCCGCACCATCGACCCCACGCTTCTGGACCTCAACGCCAAAGGCTACCTCAACGGGCATACCCCCTTCAGCGCCATGCTGGCCTTCTACACACGGCTGGCGGCGCTCCTCAGCGGCATCCCCAATGTGGCGCTCAGCAACGAGAGCTCGGCCAACGAGAGCACCGTCCTCGGCACCGATGTCAACCACCAATACTCCAAGAGCCTCGAGTTCGAAGATGACTTCCAGAAATATGTGAATGAAGAATTAAGAATGAAGAATGAAGAATCTTCGTTCAACTATTTTTCTTTCTTAAGGCCGCTGAGCGAGCTGCAGATAGCCATGCTGTTCAGCCGCTTCACGCAGTATCACGACGTGTTCCGCTCGTGCAACGTGGGCAGCAAGCAGGACATCTGGTGCGGCCACTGCGCCAAGTGTCTCTTCGCCTACATCATCCTTTCGCCGTTCATAGAGCCGGCAAGGCTCAACCAGATATTCGGCAAGTCGATGCTCGACGACCTCACGCTGCAGCACGAGTTCCGTCAGTTGCTGGGTGAGGCGGAGACCAAGCCCTTCGAATGCGTAGGCACCGTGAGTGAGGTGCGCCAGGCGTTGGCGATGACCATGGAGCGCTGGTACAAGGCGGGCCGCAGGCCCGTCCTCCTTAATGACCTTAAAGGCCTTAAAGACTTTATAGACCTTTTCCCCCTCAATTCCCTTTTGCCCATCGGCAACCTCACTCCCGAGGAGCGTCAAATACTGCAAGCAGCATGTACAGAGAAGAGCAACTGAAAGCCCTGCTGGCGGGCAGGCGCATACTGATAGCCGGCTACGGCCGCGAGGGCATGAGTGCCGAGCGGCTCATCCGACGGCTGGTGCCCGGGGCCGACTGCACCGTGGCCACGCAGGTGGAAAAAGGCAGGTGGAAAGACCAGGAAGGGCAATGGCACAACGACTGGCCTTTCGACATGGTCGTTAAAAGCCCCGGTATACCCACTTTCCACATTCCACATTCCACTTTCCACTTAACCTCCCTCACCGACCTCTTCCTGCAAGTTTACGGCGACCTTACCATCGGCGTCACCGGCACCAAAGGCAAGAGCACCACCGCCTCGCTGATACATCATCTGCTTCCGGGCAGCATTCTGGCCGGCAATATCGGTATACCGCTGTTCGACATCCTCGACGACATACAAGAGGACAGCATTGTGGTGGCCGAGCTCAGCTGCCACCAGCTAGAGAACATACACCGCGGCCCCCACGTCGCCGTGTTGCTCAACCTCTTCCAAGAGCACCTCGACCACTATGAGAACTATATGGGCTACAAGATGGCCAAGATGCAGATTGGATTGAAGCAGCAAGCGGGCGACCACTTCTTCTACTGCACCGACAATGAGGAACTGCGTTTGTTAGTCGAAGAGTTGAAAAGTCAAAGAGTCGAAGAGTCGAAGAGTCACCCCTATTCCATCAATGAAATCAGTGACGAGGAGCGGCTGTTGCTCGACGCTTGTCCGTTGGAGGGTGAGCATAACAGGAGCAATGCTTTGGTCGCTTGCAGGGTTGCATCGCTCGTGACGCGTCAGCCGATTTCAACTTTCAGCATTCCACTTTCAACTTTCCATGGCCTCCGCCATAGGATGGAGAAAGTGGGGGTGTATCAGGGTGTCACGTGGTATGACGACAGCATCAGCACCATCCCCGCCGCCGCCATCGCCGCCGTGCGGGCCCTCGGCCGTGTCGACACGCTCATCCTTGGAGGCTTCGACCGCGGCATCGACTACACGCCGCTGGTCGACTTCCTCAAGGAGAACCCGATACAGAATCTGGTGTTTGTCGGACAGGCAGGAAGAAGAATATATAAGGAGCTTTCAACTTTCAATTTTCAATTTTCAACTTTCATCGAGGACGACTACACCAAGATAGTCCCTTGGTGTGCCTCGGTGACCCCGCAGGGTGGGGTGGTGCTCCTCTCGCCTGCGGCGGCAAGCTACGACGCTTTCAAGAACTTCGAGGTGCGCGGCGACTTCTTCCGCGAACAGATTTTAAAACTATGATTGACTACAAAGAGATTAGGCATCAGCTTCACGAGCACCCGCAGACGGCGGGCTGCGAGGAGTTTGCCCATGATATGATTGTCCGCCATCTGCAAGGACTGCACCCCGACAAGGTCTACACCCATGTGGGCGGCTACGGTGTCATCGCCGTGTGGGGCAAGGACCCGCAGGCGGAGACGATTGCCTTCCGAGCCGACACGGACGCGTTGCCCATCGGTCACCGCTGCGGACACGACGGCCACACCACCATCCTCCTTCGCCTGGCCGAGCTTGTCGACTCCGCCAACCAGAACACTGAACACTTGACACCAAACATTAAAAGCAACATCCTGTTGCTTTTTCAGCCTGCCGAAGAGACCGGCACAGGCTCCTCTGCCGTCATCGAGAGCGGCATCTTGCAGCAGTACGACATCCGTGCCTTCTACGCTCTCCACAACGTCCCCGGCTATCCGCAGGGCACCGTGGTCCTCTGTCCGCACACCTTCGCCGCCGCCTCAACGGGGGTCGTCTACCGTCTGGACGGCCGCGAGACACATGCTTCCACGCCGGAACTGGGAATCAATCCGGGATTGGCTATTGCCGAAATTATCAATAGGTTCAATAGATTTATGGATTTCCGCGAAGCGGGGAAAACAAGCGACTTCAGGCAATCAACACTCATCTGTGTCCGCATCGGGCAGCCCGCTTTCGGCACCTCGGCCGGACACGGCGAGGTGATGTTCACCCTCCGTGCTTTCACCAACGCCGACATGGAACAACTGCTGTCCGACGCCAACAATGCAGTGGACGAAACCGCACGGTGCTACGGTCTGTCGGTGACCCGCACCCTCGTGGAGCCCTTCCACGCCACAGAGAACCACCCGGAATGTGTGAATGTGTTAATGCGTGAATGTGTTAATGCTGTAATAAAAGAGGAGCCGTTCAGGTGGAGCGAAGACTTCGCCGAATATCTCCTCCGTTGGCCGGGAGCCATGTTCGGCATCGGCAGCGGCGAGCGGCAACCCGAGCTGCACCATCCCGACTACGACTTCCCCGACGCCCTCGTCGAACCCGCCGCTCGGCTCTTCTTCCAGCTGGCACAGCGAAAAAATTAATAATCAGGGGCGGCGGATGCATCCGCCACCCCTGATTTCAGCTCCTTTTCAGCCGGCAATCGTGTATAATGTTAAGTGTTAAGTGTTAAGTGCTTTTCGGCTCTTTGACTTTTCGACTCTTTGACTCTTTGACTCTTTGGCTTTTCGACTCTTCGACTCTTCGACTTTTTATCTGGCGCGAGTCTTTCCGCTGCCGCTGGTGGTCGTCGTGGTGCCGGAAGTGCCGGAGGTGCCGGTCGTCGAGGTGCCGGTCTTCTTCTCCAGCTTGATGTAGTCGGGGAAGGGTACCTGTGCCGTACCGACGCTGATGCTGGGCTTCACACGCAGACCCACCTTCGACGAGATGCCCTCGTTGGTGAAGCTGCTGGCGAAGTTCTTGAGAGCGTCGACTCCTTTCTTCGAGAAGAGGTCGGCCAGCTCGGCGTTCACACCCAGCGGCACGGTGGTCGTGGCGCTCGGCTTGATGGTGTAGCCCTTGCTGTTCACGCCATTGGCCATGTCGGTGCCGTCAATGGCCAGAATCCAGTCGAGGGCCGTCATGGCGGCCTTGGTGGTCGTGGGGTTGGTGATGTCCACATTCACGTCCATCGTCAGCGGTACCTTCTTGCTCTGGTAGGCGGCCACGAGTTTCACCACGTCGGTGGCCGTCAGGTTGCCCTGGGTGAGGTTTTTCACATTCACGCCCGCCACATTGACGTTGGTGACGTTTTTAAGGTTGAATTCGCAGTTCGCAAGGTTGGCAACGCTGGCGAACTGGTCGGCGACCTGGGTCAGTACGTCGCACGAACTCAGCAGGATAGAACCTGCAATGACTAATGCTAAGGTTATTTTTTTCATGCTGCAAAGATACGTAAAAAAAATGAACCGTGCGTCGGTTGTTGAAAAAAAACTGGCATCACCCCCTGCCGCTCCCCAGGTCAACCCGCCCTTTTGCCCGCTATAGGTCCATTTGTTGTTCGTTTGTTGTTCGTTTCAAAAACGAACAACAAACGAACAACAAACGAACAACAAACGAACAACAAACGAACAACAACTGAACAAAAGGCTGAGGATGTGGCTGGTGGAAGGGTGGGGCAGGGGGCGGTATGCGGTGGGCGGTTTTTGCGGGTGGCTGACATAATATTTTGCTTTTTTTGTCGTTATAATGTCATCAACCCCTAGTTGCTATGCCGAATAATATCAATGACTATCAGATTTTTGTGGCTTCGTCGTTGCGAGAAGGGCTGCAGCCTTACCGCCAGCGTGTCGCCCAGGTGGCCGACGAGGTGAGCCGGATGCCCGCGATGCGTATGACGGGCTTCCGTTTCAGTGATTTCCGATATGAGAAAGAGAAGCGCGTGTACCAGGAGGTGGCCTCCGAGGGGGTGGCGCAGGACGCCGCCGACGCCGAGTTGCGGCGTTCGCCGCTGTTCGTGCTGGTGATTTACGGACCGGTGGGCGAGATGTCGAGACATGAGTTTGCCTTGGCCATCAGGCGGTTGCGCCAACGGGTGATGCCGTTCCATGTCTATGTCTTCTGCCACAATGACGAGGAGTCGTTGGCCGAATGGGCAAATTTGAAGCAGGCCAACCTGCCCGACGAGCGGAGGCTGGATGTCGACGGGGTGTGGCGTGAGTTCGAGAAGGACTATTACAAGCCTTTCGACAGTGTGGACGATTTTGACAGGATGCTCCGCGAGGAGCTGGAGGGTTTGCTGGTGAACAGGGACCTGCCTCCCGTCGGGGCCAAGCTGGGTTCGCAGCTGGACAAAGACGATTTCTTCATTGAACGCAAGGAGAGCAGCCCCGACTGCTATTTCGACCGCGAGTTCGACACGCGGCTGTCCACGGTATTGACCGACGGGGCTGCGGTG
>CAMJJD010000012.1 GCA_946406015.1 uncultured Bacteroidales bacterium
CGTCGAAGCGGATGTAGGAACCATCATTGCGACGAATCTCTTTCTTGGTGCGCACGACGACTGCTTTCGACACGCTACCTTTCTTCACGTTGCCCGAAGGAATAGCATCCTTGATGGCGACCACGATGGTATCACCGATAGAAGCATAACGCTTCTTGGTGCCACCGAGGACGCGGATGCACAGCGCGCTTTTGGCACCGCTGTTATCGGCAACTGTCATTCTGGTTTCTTGTTGTATCATTTCTTTTTGTTTTTCTAGTGGGTGTGAGATTTTTTACTTAGCCTTCTCAACGATCTCAACGAGGCGCCAGCATTTATTCTTGCTCAGCGGACGGGTCTCCATGATACGGACGGTGTCACCAATACCAGCCTCGTTCTTCTCGTCGTGAGCCATGAATTTGGTGGACTTCTTGACGAACTTGCCGTACTTCGGGTGCTTCACCTTACGCTCGACAAGCACCACGATGGACTTCTCCATCTTGTCGCTCACCACAACACCGATTCTTTCTTTTCTTAAATTTCTTTCCATCTTCTGTGGGATTTTACTTCAATTGCCATGTTACTTCTGTTCGGCGATTTCTCGCGCGCGGAGCTCAGTAAGACAGCGGGCAATATTCTTTCTACTTTCTTTGATTTTGTTGGGATTCTCGAGGGGCGAGACAGCGTGGCTCATAACCATCTTCTGATAGTTGGCGCGCTCGGTATCGAGTTTCTCCTTCAGTTCGGCAGTCGAGAGCTCCTTTAATACGATTTCATTCTTCATGACTGTAGGGGTGCTTCTTATTTATTCTTCGATATAGTCTCTTTTGACAACAAATTTGGTCGAGATAGGAAGCTTCTGGGCTGCAAGACGCAGAGCCTCTTTGGCAACATCCATCGGGACGCCTTCACACTCGAACAGCATGGTACCCGGCATCACGCGAGCCACAAAATACTCGGGGGCACCCTTACCTTTACCCATACGGACCTCATTGGGCTTCTTGGTGATGGGCTTGTCCGGGAAAATACGAATCCATATCTGACCTTCACGTTTCATGTGACGTGTTACAGCTTGACGAGCAGCCTCAATCTGACGGCCTGTGATAAAACAAGTCTCAAGCGACTTGATGCCAAAGGTTCCAAAGGCAAGTTCGTGACCGCGGAAGGCATTACCTTTAATCTTGCCCTTCTGCTGCTTTCTATATCTTGTTTTCTTGGGTTGTAACATCTCTTCTTATTGTTTAGTGTCTAGTGCTTAGTGTTTTAACGCCAACTACTAAACCATTATTTTTACTTATTGTTATTTCTCATACCCTGACGGCGGCGAGGGGCACCCTCCGGACGGCGCATGCCACCCATGCCGGCACGATGCTCACGCTGCTGACCACCGATGGTAGAGGACACGAGCTCAGGACGACCGTAGATGACGCCACGGCAAATCCACACCTTGATGCCGATACGGCCATAGGTTGTGTGAGCCTCTGCATTGGCGTAGTCGATATCGGCACGAAGGGTATGCAGCGGGGTACGACCCTCTTTGAAATGCTCGCTACGGGCAATCTCAGCACCACCGATACGGCCACTGATAGACACCTTGATACCTTCTGCACCGGTGCGCATAGTAGTGGTGATGGCATTCTTGATGGCACGACGATACTGGATGCGGCCCTCAATCTGCTTGGCGATATTCTGGGCAACCAGCACGGCATCCATTTCGGGATGCTTCACTTCGCTGATGTTGATCTGCACATCCTTACCGGTGAGTTTCTTAATCTCCTCACGCAACTTGTCGACCTCAGAGCCGGCACGACCGATAATCAGACCCGGACGGGCGGCGTTGATAGTGACCGTGAGCATCTTGAGGGTGCGCTCGATGTAAATCTTCGAGATACCAGCCTTGGCCAGACGGGCATTGAGGTACTTGCGAATCTTATCGTCCTCAACGAGTTTCTGTTCGAACCTTCTACCGCCGAACCAGTTGGAATCCCATCCACGGATGATACCTAATCTGTTTCCAATAGGGTTAGTCTTTTGTCCCATTGTTGAGTTTCTTCTTTTTATTATTTATTTTGTTTCTTCTTTTTCAGCCTTGGCGACAGGGGCATCCTCGAGACGGCTGCCCAGAATCATGGTGATGTGGTTGCTGCGCTTGCGGATGCGATAGCCACGACCCTGGGGGGCGGTACGCATACGCTTCATCGTGCGACCCTCGTCCACCATAATCTGTTTCACATAGAGCTGGGCATCCTCCATACGCACACCCTCGTTCTTGGCCTGCCAGTTAGCGATGGCCGAGAGGAGAAGCTTGCGCATCTTGGGAGCGGACTCTCTGGGGTTGTACTGAAGGATACCAAGGGCTTTCTCGACATCGACTCCACGAACCAAGTCGGCGACGAGACGGGTCTTCTGAGGCGAAGTAGGATTGTTCATCAACTTGGCCACATAGAGGGTCTTGTTGGCCTCTTTGCGTGCTTCTGCACTGTTATGTTTTCTACGTCCCATTTTCTTTTCTAGTGTTTACTTTTTACCTTTATCTTTAGATCCTGCATGGCCGCGGAAGATGCGGGTGGGAGCGAACTCGCCAAGCTTGTGACCCACCATGTTCTCGGTGACGTACACGGGGATGAACTTATTGCCATTATGCACGGCGATAGTCTGACCCACAAAGTCGGGCGAAATCATCGAAGCTCTCGACCATGTCTTGATGGTAACCTTCTTGTTGGACTGCTGTGCCTCGATTACACGTTTTTCCAGTTTGTGGAAAATATACGGACCTTTCTTTAATGAACGACTCATTGTTTCTTCTTTTTACTGAGTTACTTCTTTCTTCTTTCGACGATGTACTTGCTCGACTGCTTCTTGGGAGCGCGAGTCTTGTAGCCCTTGGCCGGGATACCCTTACGCGAACGGGGATGTCCGCCGGTCTGACGGCCCTCACCACCGCCCATCGGGTGGTCAACGGGGTTCATGACAACGCCGCGGTTACGCGGACGACGGCCCAAGTGACGGCTACGGCCGGCCTTACCGCCAACCTCGAGGTTATGCTCGGGATTGCTCACGATACCGACGGTGGCGCGGCAGGCCTGAAGGACCATACGCATCTCGCCGCTGGGCATCTTGATAATGGCATACTTGTCATCACGCGACATCAGCTGTGCATAGGCACCGGCCGAACGGACCATCTTGGCGCCCTGACCGGGACGCAACTCAATGTTATGGATCAGCGTGCCGAAAGGAATCTCCGAGAGCAACAGCGTGTTGCCAATCTCAGGAGCCACACCGGCACCCGACATAACGGTCTGTCCAACCTTCAAGCCCTGGGGGCAGAGGATATAGCTCTTCTCGCCGTGGGAGTACTGGATAAGGGCGATACGCGAGCTACGGTTAGGATCGTACTCAATGCTCTTGACGACAGCAGGATCGTTGTCCTTGTTGCGCTTGAAGTCAACGAAGCGGAACAATTGTTTGTGACCGCCGCCGATGTAGCGCATGGTCATCTTACCCTGATTGTTACGGCCGCCGGATTTGCGTTTGCCGTAGACAAGGCTCTTCTCCGGACGCGTCGCGGTGATGTCATCGTTGGTGACAACCAGTTTGTGGCGCTGACCAGGGGTTGTAGGTTTAATTTTCTTTAAAGCCATTTCTTTGTTTTCTTATTGGTCTCTTATCAGTGGACCTTAACTATTATTATCTTTTTTTCCTGTTAGTCTTTAGATGCTGGCGTAGAAGTCGATGCTGTCGCCCTCGGCGAGGGTCACGATAGCCTTCTTGAAAGCATTCGTGCGGCCCGTCAGGAAGCCAGCCTTAGTGTAACGCGACTTCACCTTGCCCGAATAGTTCATCGTGTTCACGTCGACAACCTTCACATTGTAGAACTGCTCCACAGCAGCCTTAATCTGAATCTTGTTGGCGCGTTTGTCAACGACAAAACCGTAACGGTTACGGGCAGGAGCGGCAGCAATGCCTTTATTACGCTGGATGCGCGTCTGCACGGGGTTGGCAGCAACCTCGGTCAGGCGGGTCATCTTTTCACTAATCAGCGGTTTTACTATAATGTTCATCATTGTTAAACTTTCTTAAATCGTTATACTCTCTTGCCTTATTTTGTCGACAAAACACGGTTAATCTCGCTCAAAGAACCCTCACAAACGACAATATTGGAGGCGTTAACAATGTCGTAAGTATTTAATTGCGACACGTTTACCACCTTCACGTTCTTAAGGTTTCTAGCGGACAAAGATACGAAATTATTTTGATTCTCGAGGACAAAAAGTGACTTTTTATCGTTCAACTTCAAATTGTTGAGCACCTCAATCATCTTCTTGGTCTTGGGACCTTCGAAAGCGAAGTTCTCCACAACGGTCATAGCGTTGTCCTTGGCCTTGTAGGCGAGGGCGCTGCGACGGGCAAGACGTTTCACCTTGACATTCAGTTTGAAGCGATAGTCGCGAGGCTTGGGTCCGAAGATGGTACCGCCACCGACGAACACGGGGCTCTTCAAATCGCCCGAACGGGCGCCGCCGGTACCCTTCTGGCGTTTCAGCTTGCGAGTGCTGTGGGCATTCTCGCTGCGCTCCTTGGCCTTGCTGGTACCCTGACGGTTGTCGGCCAGATACTGTTTGACATCGAGGTAGATGGCGTGATCGTTGGGCTCGATGGCGAAGATAGAATCGTCGAGGGTGATGGTTCTACCGGTTTCGCTTCCGTTGATGTTATAAACTTTAATCTCCATGTCTTATTAACTCCATCTTTCAAGTTTGACAATAGAACCCTTGGGACCGGGCACGGAACCCTTGACCAACATGAGGTTCTTCTCAGCGATAATCTTCACCACCTCCAGGTTCTGCACCTTCACGCGGTGGTTACCCATCTGACCGGCCATGCGCATACCCTTGAAGATACGCGAGGGGTACGAAGAAGCACCGATCGAACCGGGGGCGCGCAGACGGTCGTGCTGACCGTGGGTGAGATCACCGACACCACCGAAACCATGACGCGTGACCACGCCCTGGAAACCTTTACCCTTCGAAGTACCGACCACATCGACAAATTCACCTTCCTGGAACACCTCCACGGTGAGCACCTCGCCATATTTCTTCTTATGTCCTTCCTCGAAGCGGCTGAACTCGGCCACATACTGCTTGGGCGTCGTGCCGGCCTTGGCAAAATGGCCGCGCATAGGCTTCGTGGTACGGCTCTCCTTCTTCTCGCCGAAGGCAAGCTGGATGGCCTCATAGCCGTCCTTCTCAATTGTTCTCACTTGTGTTACCACACAAGGACCAGCTTCAATCACTGTGCACGGAATCTGCTTTCCGTCGGCATCAAAAAGACTGGTCATTCCGATTTTCTTTCCGATTAATCCTGACATTTTTAGTTGGATTCTTTTAATTGTTAGACATTCAGCTTATCTGTCGTGACATAGGCTGATTAAACTCACACTTTGATTTCCACTTCGACACCGCTGGGCAACTCGAGCTTCATTAAGGCATCGATGGTCTTGGCGCGATCGTTGATCTCGATGTCCATCAGACGCTTGTAGGTGTTCAGTTCGAACTGCTCGCGCGACTTCTTGTTGACAAAGGTCGAGCGGTTCACGGTGAAAATCTTCTTGTTGGTAGGCAGGGGTATGGGGCCATTGACCACTGCACCAGTCATCTTAACGGTCTTCACAATCTTCTCGGCCGACTTGTCGACGAGGTTGTGGTCGTAAGATTTGAGCTTGATTCTGATTCTTTGACTCATTGTTATTTATTTTTAATACATTTTATTCTTCAGTATAGCCTCCTGCTGGTCGCGCGTCACCTCGGCATAGTGCGAGAACTCCATCGTGGAGTTGGCACGACCCGACGTGATGGTGCGCAGCGAAGTGACGTAGCCGAACATCTGCTCCAGCGGCACCTTGGCATGGATGGCCTGCACGCCCACCTTGGCCGAGATATTCTCCAGCACGCCGCGGCGGCGGTTCAGGTCGCCCGTGACGTCGCCCACATAGGCATCGGGCGTCAGCACCTCGAGCTTCATGATGGGCTCCAGCAGCACTGGATTGGCTTTGCGGCAGGCAGCCTTGAAGCCAATCTTGGCGCAGAGCTCGAAGCTCAGCTGGTCCGAGTCGACCGGGTGGAACGAACCGTCGATGATGCGAACCTTCATCGAATCCATCGGATAGCCGGCCAGGACGCCGTTCTGCATGGCCTCCTTGAAACCCTTCTCGATGGCAGGGATGTACTCCTTCGGTATGTTGCCGCCCTTCACTTCGTTGACAAACTGCAGTCCGACGAAGCCCTCGTCGGCAGGGCCTATCTCAAACAGCACATCGGCGAACTTACCCTTGCCACCGGTCTGCTTCTTGTACACCTCGTGGTGCTGCACCGTCGTGGTGATGGCCTCCTTGTAGGCCACCTCGGGACGACCCTGGTTCACCTCCACGCCGAACTCGCGACGCATACGGTCCACGATGATGTCGAGGTGCAGCTCGCCCATACCGCTGATTACGGTCTGGCCGCTCACCTCGTCGGTTTTCACGCGGAAGGTGGGGTCCTCCTCCACGAGCTTCTGCAGGGCGTTGGTCATCTTGTCCATGTCGGCCTGCATCTTCGGCTCCACAGCGATGCTGATCACCGGCTCGGGAAACTTCATCGACTCCAGCACGATGGGGTGCTGCTCATCGCAGAGCGTGTGACCCGTCTTGATGTCCTTGAAGCCCACGGCGGCGCCGATGTCGCCGGCCTCGATGCGCTCCAACGGATTCTGCTTGTTCGAGTGCATCTGCATGATGCGCGAGATGCGCTCCTTCTTGCCCGTGTTGGCGTTGTACACATACGAGCCGCTCTCCAGCGAACCGCTGTACACGCGGAAGAAGCACAGACGGCCCACATAGGGGTCGGTGGCAATCTTGAATGCCAGCGCCGAGAAGGGGGCCTTGACGTCGACCTTGCGAGTCTCCTCCTTGTCGTTCTTCGGGTTCACACCCGTCACCTCCGGCTTGTCGAGCGGGCTGGGCAGGAAGGCGGCCACCGCGTCGAGCAGCGTCTGCACTCCCTTGTTCTTGAAAGCCGAACCGCACATCACCGGCACAATCTTGCGCGCCAGCGTGGCCTTGCGTATCTCGGCGATAATCTCGTCGGCCGTGATCGAGTCAGGGTCGTCGAAGAACTTCATCATCAGCTCCTCGTTCTCCTCGGCCACACCCTCGATGAGCTTCTGGCGGTACTCGGCGGCGATATCCTTCAGGTCGTCGGGCATGGCGATTTCCTCGAAACGCTGACCGTTCGACGACTCGTCCCACACCAGGGCCTTGTTCGAAATCAGGTCCACGACACCCTTGTACAGGTCTTCCTGTCCGATGGGGATCTCGATGGGGATGGGGTTGGCGCCGAGGCGCTCCTTGATTTGGTTCACCACCGAGAAAAAGTCGGCACCCGCGCGGTCCATCTTGTTGATGAAAGCGATGCGGGGCACCTCGTACTTGTCGGCCTGACGCCACACCGTCTCGCTCTGGGGCTCCACGCCGCCCACGGCGCAGAAGATGGCAATCGCGCCATCCAGCACACGCAGCGAACGCTCCACCTCGACGGTGAAGTCCACGTGACCCGGAGTGTCGATGATGTTGTACTTGTAGCGCTGGTCATGCCAGTCCCAGTACACGGTGGTGGCGGCGGAAGTGATGGTGATACCACGCTCCTGCTCCTGCACCATCCAGTCCATCGTGGCCGAGCCCTCATGCGTCTCACCCAGCTTGTAGTTCTTGCCGGTGTAGAACAGTATACGCTCCGTCGTCGTCGTCTTGCCGGCGTCGATATGGGCCATAATACCGATGTTCCTTGTGTAGTGGAGGTCTGACATGTGCTGTTGTATTCTCTCTGTTGCTGTTTATATATAATATGTTACGCGCGGAAGTGCGAGAAAGCCTTGTTGGCCTCGGCCATGCGGTGGATGTCCTCCTTGCGCTTGAAGGCGGCGCCCTCTTCCTTGTAGGCGGCCTGGATTTCGGCGGCCAGCTTCAGGGCCATCGTCTTCTCACTGCGCTTGCGCGAGAAACCGATCAAGTTCTTCATGCCGATGCTCTGCTTGCGCTCGGCGCGGATCTCGGTGGGGATCTGGAACGTGGCACCGCCGATACGCTTGCTGCGCACCTCGACGCTCGGCGTCACATTGGCAAGAGCCTTCTTCCACACCTCGAGGCCGTCCTCTTTCGTGCGGTCGCTGACCACGTCGATTGCATCGTAGAAGATGCGGTAGGCGATGGTCTTCTTGCCACCCATCATCAGGTTGTTGACGAACTTCGTCACCTGAACATCGTTGTATTTGGGATCCGGAAGGATGATTCTTTTCTTGGGTTTAGCTTTTCTCATTGCTAAAATGCTTTAACTTTTAACTCTTAACTTTTAACTCTTAACTGACGTTTACTTGCCGGCCTGTTTCGGACGCTTGGCACCGTATTTCGAACGACGCTGGCGACGACCGTCCACTCCGCTCGTATCCAGAGCTCCACGGATGATGTGATAACGCACACCGGGAAGGTCCTTCACACGGCCTCCGCGGATCATCACAATCGAGTGCTCCTGCAGGTTGTGACCTTCACCCGGGATGTAGGCGTTCACCTCCTTGCCGTTGGTCAAACGCACACGGGCCACCTTACGCATGGCCGAGTTAGGTTTCTTGGGGGTGGTGGTGTACACACGCGTGCAGACTCCACGACGCTGAGGGCAGCTGTCGAGAGCGGGAGACTTGGACTTGTACTCCATCTGCTGACGTCCTTTGCGAACTAATTGCTGAATTGTTGGCATTTTTTTGTTTGTTATTATTATTTATTTACTTGTTTTTCAGTTACATCCCTGGGCACTCTATGCCCAAAGCGGAATTGCAAAAATACACCCTTTTTTTCATCCCGCCAAACATCCTGTATAACATTTACTGTTAAATAAAGTTAAAATATTTCGGAACAACTATCTATCAGCATCTTACAAAATCATTTTAACACTTCTACAACCCCTCTCCCACCCTACTTATCAACAACAATTAACAACCTTGCGGCATCCGACCGGAAACACAACCAATGCGACGGAAAAAAAACCATTTATCGCCAAACAAATACATCGCGCACGACCCATCTCGGAGTGCCCCTTGAGTCTCTCCGTAGCCCCTCCGTAGTCCCTCCGTAGTCCCTCCGAGGTTGGTCCGACTGAAGTCGGAGAACCCCCGGAGTATTTACGGTGCAAACGCGTATAAAACAGCACGTTACGTATATTCTCCCCTCTCGCCCCCAGATAGAATTAATCATTACATGCTGATTATCAACCGATTGCATTCACGCCCTCCGACGGGGCATCCTGTCCTCCCTCACCGCCGGAGGGTATAAAAAAGCCGTCCGCCAGAGTGGCAGACGGCTCAGTTGCATCGTGCACGATTTTTTCTCCCCGCCTGGCGGCGGAAATCCGTAAATCCAATAAATTTATAAGATTTCTAGATTTCGCCCGCAGGGCGGGAGGTGATCTGTTGTTCCCAGCCCTGCGGGCTGAAATCCGGAAATCCAGAAGGGGAATGGGTACCCCTGGAGGTGGGTTATTTCACGCGGTAATAGATGCGTGAAGAGTAAGTCGTGTCAACAAAGGCATCCAGGTCGATGTTATAGGACATCACGATATGATTATTGCCGGGGATATTATACCAATCGCACACTCCAGTTACTGTGTCGTAGATGTAGGTGAAGGGGTATACATCCGGCCAGTCGAATTCATAGGGATTAGTCGATGTCGGATAAATATGAGTATGCCGCGAGCCTGTACTGTCTGTCTCAAATACCAGTCGCGTGTCATCGCTTTCATCCACACCCCAATTATGATACTCAGAATGATATACCCATTCAGTCCCGACGAGCGATGTGGGTTTTACGGGAGCCACCTCCGCTTCTGTGAGGGGATTGCCTCCTGGGGCGATTGTGGTTGTTTCTTCGGGCGTGCAGCCCACCTGCATCAGCATGGCGGCCACTATCGCGGCGGCCAGCAGTAAATTGTTCTTTTTCATATTACTTACTTTTTTGAATTAAACGGGGTTGATTGGTCATCGGGGGTGCATGAAATATTTCATGCTGGATATAATAAGGCCTGTCTTGCTGCGTTATTGGAAACAGCAGAACACAGGTTCTGCACCTCGGGTGCCGGGTGTGGCAGGAGGGAGCCTGGAAACGATTCTTAGGTATGGCTCCCCCCGCCAATGGCGCCCGTTTTTTTTCGCCTCCAGTGCGGGAGGCTTCGCTAGGTGAACTTTCGCATGGTGTTAATTGGTTTGGCGGGATTTTTCCCGCTCAGGGGTGTGGTTTTAACACGTTTTTAATCTATTTTGACGGCAGTGCATACGTACTCGTTGGTTTCCTCGTCGACGGTGATGGTCACCGTGTAGCCTTGTTTTACCATGGCTACTGACCATGCGGCAGCTTCCACATCGCTTTGTGTGCGGAAAACGACAGTCTTCTTGGAGGAGACTACAGAGGTCGATGCATTGCTGCCGGATACGGTGATGGTATACCCCTCACGGGCTACGGCCATCAGTTGCAACATAAAGGCCTCCAAGTCGGTGTTTTCACTCATGGTTGTCTGCCATGTTGTCCCTTCATGCTCGTAGCGGACGGTGTACATCGCATAGCTTTGCTCTGCGGAAATGGGTTGTTCTACGGGGAACTCTTTCTGGCAACTTGCGGCCAGCAGGCCCAGCAGTGCCAGGCAAGAGACGCGGATGATGGTTTTCTTCATTGGTTTTTTCTTTTTTTTAGGGTTTCTCTTATTTTATATAATAGTATGGCTTCCATCTGCTCCTCGCACTCTATATGGTATATGCATAAAGTCTTGTTGTGCGGTGAGATGATTATATAATCGTTGTTGAGGACGGAGGTGGTATCCATCGGCAGACCATGCCGGTCTTTAGGGCACATGAAAGACTTCACTGCCGACATATCAGGGGAGGGGTAATCGCAAGTGTCTGTCGGCGAATGGAAGTCGTCGAGCAGACGTATCCAACTGGCACTGTCGGTGGCTGTGAGAATGGTAACTGAGACGCTGAGAGTGTCGTCAAGGGGGAAGTCTTTGAGATAGGAGGCCTGAATTCCTTCGACTTTGCGGTATTCGCGGAGGAGCACACTACACTGGCTCAAAGGTAGCTGGCGCGGATGGGTATAACGCCATGCCGACCACGCCATCCCGACTACAACTATCAGTGCCGGGATGATATAACTTATTATGAGTCGGCGTGTTTTCATGCCAACAGGTTTTCGTATGTTGTCTTCACCAAGTTGTTGTAATGAATGCCCTCACATTTATTGCAAGGGGTGGCTGATGCCTTGATTGAGGGCACTATCAGTCCTATGGCCAGGCATGCGGCGGCGGCGTAGCGCAGCAGGTCGGAGCGCTGCTGGCGGCGGTGGGTCCAGCGGCCGGTGGCGTCGGCGACGCCGGCCAGCAGCTGGCGTTGGCGCTGGCGGCGGCAGGCGAGGTTCTGTCGCTTGAGCATCTGGTTGAATTGTTGTTCGTTCATGGTTGTTGTTTCTTTATAATGTATATTAGTCTATCATTTTCAGTTGTCGTGCCCGTTGTGCCATCTGATGGCGGATGCGGGTGAGGCGTGTGGAGACGACGTTGTAGGTGAGGCCTGTGAGGATGGCCATGTCGGTCAGGCTGTAGCCGTTGAGGAAGAGTTGCATGAGATGCCGGTCGTCGGGGGAGAGGTCGGCCATGAGGTCGTCGAGGAGTTCGCGGAGGTTGTCGTCGTCGTGGTCGTCGGCCAGGTCGACGGGGAGGGCGTCGAGGGAGAGGGCTTGTGTCGAGTCGCGGCGGCGGGTGTTGCTGATGGCGGAGAGTGTCACCCGTTTGACCCATGCTTTCTCGGCGCGTCCCAGGTTGTGTTGTCGCAGGTCTTCGCAGCGTTGCAGCAGGCGCAGGGCGGCTTCCTGGATAAGGTCGCAGGCCAGGTCGAGGTTGCCGCGGGCGGCGCGCAGACATAGCCACCGCACATATTTTTCGTAGCGGTGCCACAGGTCGCGGAAGCGCACGTGGGTTTGTGGCTCGGGGGTGTCCATGCGTTGCAGTTGTCTTTACGACTGTCTTGTACTATATATAGACCCGAAAAAGGGTTGTTTTTTTACAGGGGTAGGGTGTTTTAACATTATTTATGATATGTTAAAATGGTTTCGGCGCACAATTTAATCGGGGTGTTGTCGTTTATAAGGTTGTAAACAAAATGTTCAACCAAAAAGGCGCGTATGATGCAGCAATATGATTTTTCAAGCACCGACACATTTTCCACCGCTGCAAGCACAAGCATACAACCCTCGGAGCAGACGCTTCAGAACATCCGCAGTTTTGCCCGCAGCTACCAGACGGTGGTGGTCGAAGGTGTGAAGATTGACTTCTTCCTGAACTAGCAGAGAGCAGTTAAAACGAGAAGCAGGCAGCAGGCTGTCACCAGCCCACGGCCTGCTTCTTGCTTTCTTCAAGGCCTGCCGGCAGAGGGCGTTCCCTCCCGCCGTTGCTCATTGTTGGGAGAACTCTTTGATGCGCTGCTCTTCGCTGCGGCGGCACACCAGCAGGCGGTCGCCCTTGGCGCTGACGATGTAGCCGTCGAGTCCCTGAAGGACCACTTTGCCGGCCTCTTCGGCATGCACGACACAGTTGGTGCACTCGTAGAGGTGGACTCGGCCCACGGTGCCGTTGCCGTCGTTGTCGTGCTGCAGCTTGTCATGCAGGGAGGCCCAGTTGCCGAGGTCGCTCCAGCCGAAGTCGGCGGGGTGGGTGTAGACCTTGCCGTCGGCAGCGGCGGGCTCCATGACGGCGTAGTCGATGCTGATTTTCTCGCATTGCGGGAAGACGGTCTGCACGTCGGCGGGGGTCTTCATGCGCTCCATGTCGGCGGCGAGGTTGGGCTTGTAGGTGGCGATGGCGTCGGTGATGGTGCGGACGTTCCAGACGAAGATGCCTGCGTTCCAAAGGTAGTTGCCGGCTTGCAGGTACTGCTCGGCCACTTCGCGGCTGGGTTTTTCCTTGAAGGCAGAGACTTTCTTTATTTCGCCGCAGACGGTGTCGGCGGCCTCGACATAGCCGTAACCCGTCTCGGGGCGCGAGGGTTTGATACCGATGGTGACGATGGCGCTGCCTTGAGCGGTGAAGTCGAGGGCGTTGGCGATGACGCGACGAAACTCGTCGGGGTTCATCACCACAGCGTCGGCCGGGGTGACCACCACATTGGCGTCAGGTTCTTCGGCCTTGATGCGCCAGCAGGCCCAAGCGATGCAGGGGGCGGTGTTGCGGGCGGCGGGCTCGGCGAGGATATGGTCGAGGGGGATGTCGGGCAGCTGCTCGCGCACGATGTCGACATAGGCGGCGTTGGTGACGACCCAGAAGTTCCGCATGGGGCAGATGCCTTTGAAGCGGTCGACGGTGAGTTGGATGAGCGTGCGTCCGCAGCCCAGGATGTCGATGAACTGCTTGGGGAATTCGGGTGTGCTGAGGGGCCAGAAGCGGCTGCCGATGCCGCCGGCCATGATGACGATATGGGTTTGCATTGTTGTAAAGTTTACAGTTTACGGTTTAAAGTTTAATGGTTAATGGTTTTGGGAGATAAGGAGACAGGAGTTAAGGAGATAAGACGAATGGATTCCTAATTTCAACTTTCAAATTTCAACTTTCAAATTTCCATGGTGCGGGCGCGGCGGAGTTCGAAGTCGCGGCCGAGGTATTTCTCGCGCACGTCAGGGTCGGCGGCCATTTCCTCGGGGGTGCCGTGATGGAGGACAGAGCCTTCGTAGAGGAGGTAGGCGCGGTCGGTGATGGCGAGAGTCTCGCGTACGTTGTGGTCGGTGATGAGGATGCCGATGTTGCGATCCTTGAGGTGTGCCACAATGTCCTGGATGTCCTGCACGGCGATGGGGTCGACGCCGGCGAAGGGTTCGTCGAGAAGGAGGAACATGGGGTCGTTGGCGAGGGCGCGGGCAATCTCGGTGCGACGGCGCTCGCCGCCACTGAGCTGTATGCCCTTGCTACGGCGTATGTGCTGCAGGCGGAATTCGTCGAGGAGCGACTCGAGTTTCTCGCGTTGCTGCTCGCGGGTGAGGTCGCGGCGGAATTCGAGGATGGAGCCTATGTTGTCCTCGACGCTCATCTGACGGAAGACGGAGGCTTCCTGCGCCAGGTAGCCGACGCCAAGCTGAGCGCGACGATACTGCGGCATGCCGGTGATGCAGAGCCGCCAAGGAGTGCCGTCGGTCGGGCAGAAGGCTTTCTGCTCGCGGAAGGCGACATTCTCCTTGTCGGCTTCGCAGGTGCTTTCCATGTAGACGCTGCCGGCGTTGGGTTTGATGATGCCCACGACCATGTAGAAGGTGGTGGTTTTACCAGCGCCGTTGGGGCCCAAAAGGCCCACTATCTCACCTTGGCTGACCTCGACGGAGACCTGCTTGACGACGGTGCGAGAACGGTAGATTTTGACTACTTTGTCGGTATAGAGTTTCATTATTCAATTTAGGAGTTAAGGAGACAGGAGTTAAGGAGATAAGACAAATGTGTGAACGCTTGATTGTTTGAATGAGTTAGTGTTTTAGGAGTTAAGGAGACAGGAGTTAAGGAGATAAGACAAATGTGTGAACGTTTGATTGTTTGAATGTGATAGTATTTTAGGAGTTAAGGAGATACGGAGAGGTGTTATACAATTATATTATTCCCTCGCGGAGGATGTCATGTATGTGCACGATGCCGAGGTAGCGGTCGTCGGCATCGACGACGATGATCTGTGTGATGGAGTTGGCGCGCATCATCTGGAGGGCGGTGACGGCATACTCGGCGTCGAGGATACGCTTGGGGTTGGGATGCATGATGTCGGCCGCCACACGAGGTTCGTGGAAGGTCTGCATCATGCGGCGCAGGTCGCCGTCGGTGACGATGCCGCGGATGAGGCCGTTCTCCTCGACGACGGTGCAGCCGAGGCGCTTGGAGGTCATCTCGAGGATGGTGTCGGCGATGGAGGTGTCGGGGCTCACGGATGGGCGTTCGTTCTGGATGTAGAGGTCGCCGACGCGGAGATAGAGCTGCTTGCCGAGGGCGCCGCCGGGATGGAAGCGAGCGAAGTCGCGGGCGGTGAAGTTGCGGCATTCAATGAGGGCCACAGCGAGGGCATCGCCCATGACCAGCTGTGCTGTGGTGCTGCTCGTGGGGGCCAGGTTGTTGGGGCAGGCCTCGTGCTCGACGGTAGTGTTGAGGACGATATCGGCCTCATGGGCCAGGAACGAGTCGGTGTTGCCGACGATGGCGATGATAGTGTTGCCGAAGTTCTTGATGAGCGGCACCAGCACTTTGATTTCAGGCGTATTGCCACTCTTGGAGATGCATATCACCACATCGCCGGGCCGCACCATGCCGAGGTCGCCATGGATAGCGTCGGCGGCATGCAGGAAGAGGGCCGGCGTGCCGGTGGAGTTGAAGGTGGAGACAATCTTGGTGGCGATGTTGGCGCTCTTGCCGATACCCGTCACCACGACGCGCCCAGATGCCGAAAAAATGGTTTGCACCGCCTCCACAAAAGCATCGTTGATATAATTCTCCAGGGTTGCGACTGCTTTTTTTTCATCTGCAATCACCTGGATAGCAATATTTTTTATCTCCTCATTTGTCTTCACTTGGAAAATTTTTTTGCCGGTTCAATCTTTTTTAGTATCTTTGTAAAACATAACGCACCACAGCGTCAAATATTGTAACAGAATGAAAGATTTACATACATACCTCAAAGAAATATTCGGTTTCGACAAATTCAAAGGCGACCAGGAGGCCATCATACAGAGCCTTTTGGACGGCCACGACACCTTTGTCATCATGCCCACCGGCGGCGGCAAGAGTCTCTGCTACCAGCTGCCCGCCATCATCCTCGACGGCACTGCCATCGTCGTGTCGCCCCTGATAGCGCTGATGAAGAACCAGGTCGACGCGGTGCGCTACACTTCCGGCACCACCGACGTGGCCCACTTCCTCAACTCCTCGCTCTCGCGCGTGCAGCAGAACGAGGTGAAAGAAGACCTCCTCAAAGGCGGCACGAAGCTGCTCTATGTGGCGCCGGAGACCCTCTCGAAAGAGGAGACCATCGAGTTGCTGAAGCAAATACCCATCTCCTTCTTTGCCATCGACGAAGCCCACTGCATCTCGGAGTGGGGCCACGACTTCCGCCCCGAATACCGGCGTCTGCGTGAGGCCATCAAGGCCATCCGCCCCAACGTACCCATCCTCACCCTCACCGCCTCGGCCACCCCGAAGGTGCAACAGGACATCATCAAGAACCTCGGCATGGAGCAGGCCAAGACATTTATCTCCAGCTTCAACCGGCCGAACCTCTACTACGAGGTGCGCCCCAAGCCCTCCGACCCCATGCAGCTCCACAAGGAGATTATACGTTTCATCAAGGAGAATCCCAACAAGAGCGGCATCATCTACTGCCTCACGCGCAAGAAGGTGGAGGATTTGGCCGAGCTGCTCGTCATCAACGGCATCAAGGCACTCCCCTACCACGCCGGGCTCGACAACAAGGTGCGCGCCGAGAACCAGGACAAGTTCCTCACGGAAGAGATTGACGTCATCGTGGCAACTATCGCCTTCGGCATGGGCATCGACAAGCCCGATGTGCGATTTGTGATACACTACGACATACCCAAAAGCATTGAAGGCTACTACCAGGAAACGGGGCGTGCCGGCCGCGACGGCGGCGAAGGGCGCTGCATCGCCTTCTACAGCGAACAGGACGTGGAGAAGCTCTACAAGTTCTTCTCCGACAAGAACGCCTCCGAGCAGGAGATGGCGCGCCAGCTGGTGCAGGAGATGGTCTCCTACGCCGAGAGTTCGGCCTGCCGCAGGCTCAACATCCTGCGCTATTTCGGCGAGAACTACGACGAGGCCTACTGCGGCAACTGCGACAACTGCCTCCATCCGCGACCCAAGGTCGAAGCCAAGGAGGAGATGTCTCTCGCCCTCGAGACCATCGTCGCCATGAAACAGGCCTTCAAGCCCAAGGACATCGTAGACGTCCTCATGGGCCGCAAGAACACCAACACACGCTCCTACCACCTAGACCGCCTCGAACAATACGGTGCCGGCACCGACCACGACGACCTCTTCTGGAAAGCCGTCCTGCGCCAAGCCCAGTTCGAGGGACTCGTGCAGAAAGAGGTGGAGCAATACGGCGTGCTCAAGCTCACCCCCGCCGGACACAAGTTCCTCAAGAACCCGTACTCCCTCTACGTCACCCCCGACCATGACTACAACGCCGCCGCCGAAGATGACGAAGAGGAGCTCATGGCCAACGCCGGCGGCGCTTCGGCCGCAGGCGACGAAGCCCTCTACGTTCAGCTCAAGAGCCTGCGACGCAGCATAGCCACCCGCGAGAAGATACCCGCCTATGCCATCTTCGAGGACACCTCGCTCAAGGACATGACCCTGCAGTACCCGTGCACCGTCGAAGAGCTCTCCCACTGCTCCGGTGTTGGCATCGCCAAAGCGCAGAAGCACGGCGGCCCCTTCATCGAACTCATCAAGCAGTATGTCGAAGACAACGACATCGAACGCCCCCAGGACATTGTCATCCGCTCGGCGGCCAACCGGTCGGCCAACAAGGTCTACATCATCCAGAGCATCGACCGGCGCAAGAGTCTCGAGGACATCGCTGCCGGCAAGGGACTCTCCATGGACGAACTGCTCACCGAGATGGAGCACATCATCTCCAGCGGCACCAAACTCAACATTGACTACCATATCGAGGAACAGATTGAACCCGAACACCAAGAGGTGTTGATGGACTACTGGCGTGAGTCGGAGAGCGGGTCGCTCGACGAAGCCTATGCCGAATTCGAAGACGACCCCGACTACACTCAGGAAGAGATACGCCTCATGCGCATCAAATTCCTCGCCGACGTCGGCCATTAACCCACTTCACCCATGCGACACATGGCACACCGGCTCTTCTTGCTTTTGCTGCTGACGGCAGCAACGCAGGGAGCTTTGTCTCAATCCTTCCAATCCTTCCAACTCATCAACCACGACACCCTTCACATCACCAATTGTCACGGCGAGCCGTTCTACATCACTCAGTCGCAGTCGACCGGAGTACTCTCCGAATCGCTCGACGCCTATATCCTCATAGAGACCAACGGGGTGCCGTTCGATGTGCTAACGCACATGACACAAGGCAACGCCACAAACCGCATCACTTTCAAAATATGGGACGGTGACTCGGCCACAGGCACCTTGATTACCGACTTCAGCGGATTGACTCTCATGCCAACGACCGTCACCGTCTTCAGCGGACGGCTGACAGCCCATCTGTATCGCGCCGACTCCAGCGACATCACTTTCTCCTTTGGACTCGACTGGTACAACAACCCGTCGTTCGCCTCCTCCTGTCTCAACGACATCGACTCCCTTCGCGTCACCCAGCTCACGAACACCACCGCCCGGCTGCAATGGGCCTGCCCGGTCAGCCCCTGCCAGCTGCAATACGGCAACACAACCCGTACCATCTACAGCAACGAAGCCTACCTGACCGGGCTCGCCCCCGACAGCGAATACACCGTCACCGTGCTGCCCTACTCCGACCTTGACCGCCCCTGCTGCGCCCGCACCATCACCTTCCGCACCGAATGTGACCCCTACATCGGCTGTCCCGACTTCACCGACTTCCAAAGTGGCTCGGTACGCGCTTACCATGGTGTGTTCTACTCCCCTTATGAAAACATCGGATTTGTCAACCTAGGGAGCACCCAGGTCGACAGCCGCCATACCGTCCACACCGACACCACCGAGACCGACCCCTGCACCGGAAACCAGCTGCGCACCGTTTGTCCCGGCACGCGCTCCTCGGTCCGACTCGGCAACTGGAATGCCGGCAGCGAGGCCGAAGCCCTCGAATACTACCTCTACATCGACACCAACCTCTACGCCTTCCTGCTGCTGCACTATGCCGTAGTGCTTCAAAACCCGGATCACGGCTTATCCGACCAGCCCCACTTCACGATGGAGATACGCGACTATGGCGGCAATGTCATAGACCCCATCTGCGGCAGGGCCGACTTCGCTGCCAGCTCCTCGCTGGGATGGAACTCCTACGCAGCACACCAGAACGTGTGGAAAGACTGGACCACCTTGGGGTTCGACATGACGCCCTACCACGGTCAGACAGTCAAAGTGCGCTTCACCACCCGTGACTGCAAACAAGGAGCCCACTACGGCTATGCCTACTTCAGCGCCGAATGCAGGCTCAACAGTGCCACCACCGAATACTGCGGCGAGACCGAAGTCAACACCATCACCGCCCCCGACGGATTCAACTACCTCTGGTACTACAACAACCCCGCCGACACCGTCTCCACAGAACAGAGCGTCACCTTCACCAACACCGACGCCCTCCTCCACTGCCGCCTCATCTCCAAAGAGAACCCCACCTGCTACGTCACCCTCAACACCTATGCCGGCCACCGCTGGCCCCAAGCCGTCATCGACACCCTCGCCACCGAGTCGCTCGGCTGCGACGGATACAAGGTCTACTTCATCAACCGCAGCGTCGTCACCAACGACAACGGCGACACCGTCGACTGGCACTGCGAGACAGCCCGCTGGTACTTCGGCGACGCCTACATGTCCTATAGCTACACACCCCAACACATCTATCGCGACTCGGGCGACTACATCGTCACCCTCATCTCAGGCATAGCCAACAACTCGTGCCGCGACACCACCCACTTCACCCTCCACATCCCCGACTTCTACATCCCGGCCCTCAAAGACACCTTCGCCTGCGACACCTTCTGGATCAACGACGTCGCCTACCCCACCGACGGTCTCGGTCCCTCCTACCGCGTGCACCACGCCGACGACTGCGACACCCTCTACACCCTCAACCTGCACATCCTGCCCTCGCCGCACTACGAGATGCCGCCCGACACCTTCTGCTACAGCGCCACCTACAGCTGGCGCAACCAAACCGCCGGCGACCCACATATCACCGACACCACCTCCTATCGCCTCGTCGACCGTCTGCTGGCGGCCAACGGGTGCGACTCCACCATATCCATACGCCTCGTACAGCTGCCACCCGACCACATCGGCATCAGCAGCCAACCCGACTGCTCCAACAAGCGATACACCCTCACCGCTTCCACCGACCTGCCCTACCTCAGCTGGTCCTCCATGCCCCACGACACCAGCCTCGACGGCCACGAGTCGGACCGCACCCTCCTTGTCGCCCCTGCCTCCACCACCGTCTACACCGTCACCTCCGACCACCGCGACACCCTCTACTGTCCCACCTCGGTGGCACTCACCCTGCAACCCACCGAGTTCCCGCAGGCTCAACTCGCCGTCAACCCAGCCATCCTCACCTACGAGCACCCCGAATTCGACGCCCACGACCTGAGCCGCTACGCGTCGCGCCAATGGGGTCTCCAGACCTTCCCCGGCAACGGCGACACCCTGTTCCTGGCCGAGCCCTCGGCCCACCTCCACTACACTCTCGACAACTTCGACATCGACAGCCTCAAGGTGATACTCACCGTAATCGACAACTACTGCTACGACACCACCCACCTCACCTTGCCATTCGTCCGCACCTCGGTGTGGGCGCCCAACGTCTTCACCCCGTCGGAAGATGCCAACCGCCTGTTCGCCCCCCTCGCACGCGGCCTGCTGGCCACCGAGCTGTACATCTACGACCGTGCCGGACGCCTGATATTCACTACCCAAGACCTCGGACAAGGATGGGATGGCACCAGCGACGGACGGCCCTGCGCCCAAGGCACCTACGTCTGGCTGCTCCGCTACCAAGCCGCCGACTACCCCGACGTGTGGCGCACCACCTCCGGCTCCGTCACCCTCATCCGCTGACCCCTCATCTCCCTTACGGCATCCTGCTCTGGCCAGACACCTTTCCAAAGTCGGCTCGTTCACAGAGTTGCATTGGAGCTGGTATAGTAGCCACATGCTGCCGAGAACTGAAAGTTTTTCGCACCGTATAAGGTTTTTTTACTATCTTTGCCGATTATATATACCATATATGAAACACAATAAACTATTGTCATTCTTGGCACTGGCCTTTGTCGGCTTGCTGACGGCACAGGCACAGACGGCCCTCCCGGCCGATTCGGTCGATGTGCTTGACTACGACGTGTGGGTCGACCTGAGTGCCGGCAAGCCCTTCGCAGGCGACGCCACCCTGACCCTGCGCCTGACGGCCCCTTGCCAGTCGCTGGCCCTGAGCCTCAGCGGCACGGCCGACAGCATCTGGGTTGACGGTATCGCACTCGACACCGCCGACCTCGATGCCATACCCACCGCCACCTATGCCGCCGGCGACACCCTGACGGTGCGTGTCAGCTATCATGGCTCGGGCCATGTGGAAAGCTACGGCTGGGGCGGATTCCATTTCGACAACGACATGACCTACAACCTCGGAGTGGGCTTCAACGAAGACCCCCACGTGATGGGACGCGTGCTGATGCCCTGCCGCGACAACTTCCACGACAAAGCCACCTACACCCTGCGCATACGCGCCAAGCGAGGCTGGACGGCCGAGTGCAGCGGCCAGCTGCAGAGCCGCACCATCGAGGCCGACAGCTTGGAGCACTCGGTGTGGCGCATCGCACAGGAGGTGCCCACCTACCTGGTCAGCGTAAGCCAGGCAGCCTTCCGCCGCCTCCATTCCAACGTGCATTCCATCCACGGCACCTATCCTCTGACGCTCGGCTACCGCGACGGCGACAGCACACTCGTGAAGAGGGCTTTCCGCGAACTCGACTCGGTGGTGCCGATGTACGAGCGCTGCCTGGGGCCCTACCGTTGGGGCCGCATCGGCTATATAGCCACCTCGAAAGGCTCAATGGAGCACGTCAACAACATAGCCCTCGCCAAGGAGTTTATGAACTCTACCGCCGAACGGGCACAGATGACCATCGCCCACGAGCTGGGCCATGCCTGGTTCGGCAACCTCGTCACCTGCCGCACCGAAGCCGACATGTGGTTCAACGAGGGCGGCGCGTCATTCTGCAGCGAATTGGCCATGGAGGCCAACAAGGGTCGTGCGGCGGCGCTGAAATACTACCAGACCAACCTCGAATCGGTGGTGCGCCAGACGCATGTCACCGACAACGGCTACCGAGCCCTGAGTCCGATGCCACACCTGTACACCTACGGTTCCACCACCTACGACAAAGGTGCCCTCGTGTGGCACTCGTTGCGCGGCTATCTGGGCGATAGCGCCTTCTACAGCGCCATGCAGCGCTTGATGAGCGAAAAAGCCTTCTCCACCGTCGACGCCGCCGAGGTGCGCGACTCACTGAGCGCCTACACAGGTGTCGACCTCACCGACTTCTTCCAGTTCCACGTCTTCACGCCGGGCTTCGTCAACTACCACCTGCACCTCGACACACCTGGATGCCTGGGCAACGAAGTGGGCATCTTTGTGCGCCAGCAAGGGGTGGGCACCACCGCCACACCGGCCTCCAGCCGCGTGCCCGTCACCTTCTTCTCGCACGAGGGCGACACCGCCAAACGCGTCATCGCCTTCGAGGGCGACGAGTGGTACGAGATGGTCAGCCTGCCTTTCGAGCCGAGCCACTACGTCCTCGACTACGACTGCGAGCTGTCCGATGCCGTCACGCTGGCCGAATTCAAGAAAGGGAGCGCCAAATCCAATGTGGCGGCCCACGTCAAGGTGAACGGCTCCCTGCCGGAGAACGGTTCCATCGTCGTGGAGCACCACTGGGGCCATCCGTGGGACCTCGACACGCTGACGGGCCTCCGTCGAGCCACCAACCGCTACTGGGTGGTCAGCGCCTCACAAAGCCAATACTTCGGCCTGCAGGTCGGGTTCCGCTTCGTGCGCGACGGCAATGTCAACAGCAACTTCGCCGACCTCGACCATGGATTCTTCAACTGGATTGCGTCGCTCGACTCGATAGTAGTGCTCTACCGCGAAGGCTACGGTCACCCCTGGCAGGCCATCAGCCACCAGCGCTCCGACAACGACAACGAGGGCTGGTTCACGGTCGACAACATGCGCACAGGCGAATACACGCTGGCTGTGGTCGACACCGCCCTGCTCTCCATTGCCGACCCCCAGGTGTCGGCCTCCGGCACCCTTGCGCCGACCCTCTTCCCCAACCCCGTGGTGGCGGGCGACGAGCTCTCCCTTCAGGTCCCCGTCGAAGGTTGCTTCACGGTGCGCATTTTCGACACCGCAGGGCGTCAAGTGTGGCGGAAACGCGCTTGCCGCACCGGCCGCAGAATCAGTCCCAGACTGGCTCCGGGAACTTATTTGGTCCGAATTGAAAATAATTGTGTATCTTTGCAGTCGAAATTGATAGTGCTATGAATAAGATAAAATTACTCTTCGCCGTCGTGCTGGCGGCCCTCACGCTGAACGCCACAGCACAGTATTCGCAGCTGGGAAACAAGAACGAGTTCATGCTCAAGTTGGAACTCGGCTACGCCCCCTACATGGGTAACGTGGGCGAAGCCGGCGACTACGGCTTCAACATCACCAAATTCCACAACGCCGCGCAGTTCAATGCAATGGCGGGTGTCAACATCAGCCAGGATTGGTTCGTCGGTGGCGGTGCAGGCTTCTGCTACTACCACAACCTGATACAGGGCGAGGTGACGCCGATGATGGGAGCCAACGTCTTCGCTGACGTCGACTTCCGCCCCATCTGGCAGGGTCTCATGGGCCTCGACTACCAGCCCTCCACCATCAAGTGGGCCCCCATGGTGGGAGCGCGTGCCGGCGTAAGCCTCATCCTCAACCACCCTGACTACGGCTCGCCGATCACCCCGCTGATGGAACTCTACGGCGGCGTCAACTGGTATTACATGCACGGCCTGCGCAACATGCAGCACAACTGGCATTCCTTCTACGCCACCATCGGCGTCGCCTACCTGCAGCAGACCGTCTTCCTGCCCGTCCGCATCGGCTGGCGCTGGTAAGTTCGAGACAACGAGACTTCGAGACAACAAGACTTCAAGACTTCGAGACTTCAAGACTTCAAGACCCAAAGACTTTTAGACTCTTCGACTTTTAGACTTCTGAAACCATGCAATCCACCCGACAGAACAAGTTATGCCGCTTGATACAGCAGGACATGGGCGACATCTTCATCCGCGAGATGAAGCCCGTGCTGGGACCGTCGCTCATCACCGTCACCGCGGTGCGCATCACACCCGACCTCTCCATCGCCCGCATCTACGTCAGCATCATGCCCCTCGGCGGCGTCTCCACCGACTCCGTCATGGCGCTCATCCGTGAGAATACCGCCGACCTGCGCCGTCGGCTCGGCTTGCGCGAGGGCAAACAGCTCCGCATCATCCCCCAGCTCGAATTCTACCTCGACGACACGCTGGATTACATCGACAATATCAATCGCCTCTTGAAGCAGTGAAACTCGAGTCGTTCATCGCCGTACGCTATCTCTTTGCACGTCAGAAAAAATCCGCCGCTAAGGGACGCTCGGTAGTAACGATTATCTCGTGGATATCTCTCATCGGCCTCATGGTGAGCACAGCGGCACTCATCATCGTCCTCTCAGTCTACAACGGCATCGGCAACCTCACCAAGAGCCTCTTCGCCACCTTCGACCCCGAACTCGTCATCGAGCCCGCCCGCGGCAAGACCTTCCATACCTCCGACCTCCAACTTCCCCTCTCCGACATCGCCTCCCTCGACGCCGTCGAGGCTGTGGCACAGATGGTCAACGAGACCGCATGGCTCACCTACGGCAGCAACCAGGCCATCGTGCGCCTGCGCGGTGTCGACGACAACTACGGTCGCGTCACCGGATTCGACACGCTGGTGAATTCGGAACTCGGAACTCGGAAGGCGGAGGTGGCCGAAACGGACGAAATGTCCGACCTCCAACCTCCAACCTCCGACCTCCAACCTCCGACCTCCGACCTCCATTACCTCTTCCTTGGCGGCGAGATTTACTATACCCTCGCCATGCGGCCCCACTCCAACCACCCGGCGGCGGTGCACATCCCCAAGCGGGGCTCCACCTCGATGGGCTTCTCCATGGAGCAGGCCTTCAACACCGGCTACGCCTACCCGGCCGGCTACTTCTTCATCCAGCAGGACATCGACCGGCAGTATGTCGTCACCGACATCGACTTCGTGCGCCAACTCATGGATTACGCCCCCGACGAAGTCAGTGCCCTCGCCATCAAACTCAAACCCGGAGCCAATGTGAAGCGAGTGAAACGAGCCCTCCTTAACTCCTTATCTCCCGCCTCCTCAACTCCTTTGACCGTCAAAGACCGCTACGACCAGCAGCCGCTCTACTACAAGATATTCCGCTCCGAGCGGCTTGGCATCTACCTCATCCTCTCGCTCATCGTCCTCATCTCCACCCTTTCGCTCGTGGCCTCCCTCTCGTTGCTCATCATCAACAAGCGACACGACATCTTCATCCTCCAGAGCATGGGACTCACCCGCCAGCGTCTGCGGCGCACCTTCCGCACCGAAGGCATGCTCATCTGCGCCGTCGCGGTGGCGGCAGGTCTGGCCATAGGATTCCTCGTCTGCTGGATGCAGCAGCAGTTCGGCATCATCCGCATGGGCGACGGCAACTTCGTCGTCAGCACCTTCCCCGTGGCCATGCGCCCCCTCGACTTCCTCCTCACCTTCCTCCTCGTCATGGCCATCAGCACCGCCTCTGTGACATTAACCGTACACCGCGCCAAGATATGAATACCCAAAGTCGAAAAGTCGAAAAGTCGAGGAGTCGAAGAGGAGTTGCATTGCGCACCCTCGTGCTCCTCGCGCTCCTCGCGCTCCCCGTCGTGTTCCAGTCGTGCAGCAGCAACGAGCACATGTACCGCCACAACCGCAGCCACTGCGACTGCCCCACCTTCTGATGACCACCGAGGAGAAATACCGCCGCATCCTGTTTAATCATCTTCCCGCACAGGCCGTCGGGGTGGTATACGACTACCTCAACCTCCATCGTGTGCACTTCCACATCACCCGCGAGCGCACCTCCAAGCTGGGCGACTACAGGTGGCCCCAGCGTGGACACGACTACCACGAGATAAGCATCAACGGCGACCTCAACCCCTACCTGTTCCTGATGGTCTTCCTTCACGAAGCCGCCCATCTGGAGACACACCTCAAGTACGACGCAGTGGCGCCTCACGGCCACGAATGGCAGGGCGAGTACGCCCGCCTCTTGGTCACCCATGCCGTCCTCTTCCCGTCCGAGGTACAACCCCTCCTGCAGCGTTACACGCGCCGCATACCCCTCAACCGCAGCCTCCTGCGCCAAATTGAGGAACTGCTGCACCACTACGATCCCGACTACCGGCCCGAAGAACACCTCACCCTCGACCGCCTGATGGCGGGAAAGGACAACAGCGACGGCATCCGCTTCCGCCTCAAAAGCAAACCCGACATCCTCTTCGCGCCCCTCGAGCGCCGACGCACACGCTGGCTCTGCCGCGACCTCGCCTCAGGCCGCCAATACACCGTGGCCGCCTCAGCCGAAATCATTAAAATTGATAATTGAAAAGTGAAAATTGAAAAACAAGGGAGTAAAGGAATAAAGAACTATAGGTCGACCGAAGCATTTGTCTTATCTCCCCAAAACACTAACCATTAAACTGTAAACTATAAAAGAAATGCACTGGATTATACTCATCGTAGCAGGCTTTTGCGAAGTAGGCTTCGCCTTCTGTCTCGGCAAAGCCAAAGGGCTCATCGGACTCCCTTGGTGGGAGTGGATGGCCGGATTCACAGTCTTCTACATCCTCAGCGCCGTGTTGTTGGCCAAAGCCACCGAAGTGTTGCCCATCGGCACCGCCTATCCTGTATGGACCGGCATCGGTGCCCTCGGCTCGGTATTGCTGGGCATCTTCGTCTTCCACGAGCCCGCCACCTTCTGGCGCCTCTTCTTCCTCACCACCCTCATCATCTCCATCGTCGGCCTCAAAGCCCTCTCGCCAGAATAAAAGAGTCGAAAAGTCAAAGAGTCTGTGAGCCCTCAAGATCTTGATGTCTCGTCGTCCCGAAGTCTTGATGTCTTGAAGTCTCGTTGTCTCGTTGACTCAGTCACCCAGCCACTCAGCCACCCAGCCACTCGAAATGCACGATGCAAATTATTTTATTCCCGTTTCGCTTTTTTTCGTATCTTTGCATTTTCAAATCCACAAAACAGAAACAATATAAACACATATTAAAGATGAAGATTTTAGTTCTCAACTGCGGAAGTTCGTCGATCAAGTATCAGCTGGTCGACATGGCAAACAACGCCCAGGTGATGGCCAAGGGCCTGCTGGAGCGCATCGGTTTGGAGATGGGTGAGTTCACCCACAAGTGGAACGGTCAGAAACACTACGAGCAAGTGCCCATTCCCGACCACACTGCCGGCATCAAGATTGTCCTCAACGCCCTTATCGACCCCCAGATGGGTGTCATCAAGGACTTCAAGGAAATCGGTGCCGTCGGCAACCGCGTGGCCCACGGCGGCGAGACTTTCGACAAGAGCGTCGTCGTGACCGACGAGGTAATCGAGAAGATCAAGGCCCTCACCCCGCTGGCCCCGCTGCACACTCCCGGCAACCTGGCCGGCATCTACGCCATGCGCGAGGTGCTGCCCGGCGTGCCCCAGGTGGCTGTCTTCGACACCGCCTTCCACAGCACCCTGCCCCCGAAGAGCTACCTCTACGGCGTGCCCTACGAGTACTACGAGAAGTACGGCGTGCGCCGCTACGGCTTCCACGGCACGAGCCACAAGTTCGTTGCCGAGAAGGCCGCCAAGATGATCGGCCGCGACTGGAACGACCTGAAGATTATCTCCTGCCACCTCGGCAGCGGCGCCTCGATTTGTGCCATCGACCACGGCAAGAGCTTCGACACCACCATGGGTATGACCCCGCTGGAGGGTCTGCTGATGGGTTCGCGTCCCGGCGACGTAGACCCCGGCGTCATCGAGTTCATCATCAAGAAGGAGATTGTGGAGAACGGCAAGGACTGGAAGGACATCACCAAAATACTGAACAAGCAGAGCGGTCTGGTGGGCATCAGCGGCGGCAAGCAGGACATGCGCGACATCCGCGCGGGCCGCGATGCCGGCGACGTGCGTGCCACCTACGCCTTCGACATGTTCGCCCAGCGCGTGAAGCGCTACATCGGCGGCTACATGGCCGAGATGGGCGGCTGCGACCTGTTGCTCTTCACCGGCGGCATCGGCGAGAACGCCTGGTTCATGCGCCGTCCCATCCTGGAGAACATGGAATGCCTCGGCATCAAGATCGACTTCTCGAAGAACGACAACGTGATGGGCGAGGACATCATCCTCTCGACGCCCGACTCGAAGATGGCCGTCGTCGTCGTCACCACCGACGAGGAGTACGTCATCGCCAGCGACACCTACGCCCTGGTGAAGTAAATAGTTGACAGTTAGTAGTGGGTAGTGGGTAGCGCATGTGCACAAAGGCTACCGCTACCCACTTTCTTTACCATAAAGCAAATACCTCATGGAAGGCCTCATCAACGTACCCGACAATCCCCAGGTAGACAAGGGTGGGAACCTCTGGAAGACGCTTCTGCTCACCTTCCTCGGCACCACGATGTCTATCCTCCTCACCTTTGGCACCTCAGCCCTCGTTCAGCAGCATCGCCGCATGCAGGACCGCAAGATGACGGTCCTGATGGTGATGGGTAGTGTTGAGAAATTTGCCCAGAAGCTGGATGAGAGAGCCCAGAATCTGGAGCGGAACGACACCATGGCCACCTATCTGTTGAACATCCCGGCCGACTCGCTTGAAAACCCTGGCTACCAAAGCAACATCAAGCTTATCGGTGTTCCCCTGGGTATAGCCTACGACAAAACCGCCGAGATGGTCTTCATCAACAATACGGCGTCATGGAGCAGCACCAAATATTTCGACTTCATCAATTGGGCAGGCGTGTGCTTCTACAACATGAAGGAGATAGAGGACAAACACAACTCCTATATTGCGGAATTCGAGGCTGCATTGGACGATATCTGGGACCATCCCGAGCTCCATCCCGGCACCTCGATGAAAGCCAAATTCCTGCGCGACAAGAAGTATCGCGAGCTGCTTGAGGGGATACATAACAAGGCCGCCTATTATCGATACCTCGCAGCCAAGATGCGGGACCACAACCGCGTAAGCATGGAGATGATGGATGTCAGCGAAAAGGAGTTGATGAAGTTTGTGGAGGACAATGAAGCCGTAGCCCTTATGAAGAATACGACCAGGTCACTGCAGCAGTACACCACACCACCCCTCAACATCGACAGCCTCCCTGCTTTGGAAGAATGGATAGGAGAGTGACCTTATGGGGAAGGGGATTCCCCTGTTCACATGCTTGACACAGACAATCGAAAAAGGGTAAAATACCAGTAAGAATCATGAAGCGAATCGTACTTATCACCCTGGCCATGGCCTCGTTCATGGCCTACGCACAGTATCAGCTGCCCAACCCAGGCTTCGAGCAGTGGGACGGCGGCATCACGTCGGAGCCGACGCACTGGAATTCCTTTGCCACATCGGACGGCGACTATGCCACCCTCGCCTCATCGCCCCACCACTACCGCCGCATCGGCGGACGTCCCGGCACGCAGGGAAGCCACTATGTGACCATCTACACTAAGTCTATCATGGGCATCAAGGCCAACGGCAACATGACCACCGGCCGCATCCACGCCGGCTCGATGTCGGCCGCGAGCAGCGAGAACTACAACTACACCCAGCGGTCGAACACCGACCACTGCCAGCCCTTCACGGGGACGCCCGACTCGATGTATGTGTGGGTAAGCTACTATGCCTCCAGCGCCAACTCACAGGCACAGGTGACGGCCATCCTGCATGGCGACAACGACTTCCGTGCCCCCAACCAAGAGAACGACGCCTCGCTCTACTGTGGCAAGGCCGAGGCCCGCTTCACCCGCACCACCACCTCGGCACACAGCTACCAGTGGCAGCTGATGAAAGTGCCCTTCGTCTACAGCGGCAACACTGACGCCCGCTACATGCTGGTCAACATGACCACCAACGCCACCCCGGGTGGCGGCGACGGCAACGACTCGCTCTCGATCGACGACATCATGTTCGTCTACAGCTCGTGGCTCATCGGCATCAGCGTCAACGGCGTGCCCATCGCCGGATTCGACAAAGGGGTGATGGATTATGTGCTGCACGTCGACGACCTTGAGCATATCGAGATAGAAGCCCAGCCCGAAGTCGACGATGCCGACATCTTCATCACGCAAGAGACGGTTGACGACAGCACCGTGCTCTACCGAATCCGCGTCACCGCCGAGGACGGCTTCACCCACCATTATTACACCGTCACCCTCAGCACCAGCCAGAGCGTCGGCATCCCCCATTCCGACCTCCAACTTCCGACCTCCGCATTAAACATCTATCCCAACCCGACCCTCGACGCCGTCACCGTCGAAGCCGAAGGCCCGGTCACACTCCTGAGCCTGGACGGCCGCACCCTTTGGCAACGCGACGTGCATGGCACCGCCCGCTTCGACCTGAAGCCCTTGCCGGCCGGCACCTACCTGGTGCGCTGCGGCACAGCAGTACAACGGATAATAAAGAATCGCTGACAAGAGGCTGCCGCCGCTTCTCTTGCGAGAAGCGGCGGCGCCTCTTTTTAATCGAAAGCCTCCCTGATGTGGCGCGGGATGCGGGGCACCCAGTATATCAGGATGAGGACCGCGCCGACGAAGGCCAGGAACGATATCAGGTTGCGGGCCCAGCGCTGCAGGCGGAACTCGTTCCACTGCTGGAAGCGTGGGTAGAGGAAGTAGCCGTTCTTGCGGGTGGAAGGAGTAATCTTATATATCGTGTAGCGCACCGTAGGCCAGAAGCCGCGCTTGCCGTTGGCCAGCGTGTCGGCCAGGATGGCCTCGATGTCAGCCTGCTTGACGCCGCCATGGAGGTAGGCCACGCGCTCGGGGAAGTGCATCTTCAGGTCTTCGAGGGCATAGGTCTCCTTGCGCCCTTCGAGGGTGTAGGCGTAGTCAAAGGCGCTGGCGGCGCCGGTGGCCTGCACCGTGGGGCGTTTCTTCACCTGCTTGACCGACTTGACCGTCACGGTGTCGCCCGAGGGCAGCAGCGTAGGATGCCCCACGGCGGTCTCCATCAGCGGTCCGTAGGCCAGGCTGCCGTCGCGCAGCTGCAGCAGATATTGCTGGTTGGTCCAGTAGACGCGGGGCGAGTTGCCCTTGTCGAGTCTCTTCTTGTAGACACCCAGCACCGTGACCTTGGTGCCTACGGCGAGTTTCTTCTCCTTGCCGCCGTCGACGGGGCGCACGGTCTGCCCAGGGATGGTCACCTTCACCGTCTCGGCCCTTTCGAGGGCCTCCTGCTCGCTGATGGGCAGGAAAGTGAGACGGTCCATGTGCCACACGAGGCCGATGGCCGACACCGCCAGCACGAAGAGCAGCGTGCGTCCGACGAGGGGCCAGAGGTTGACGCGGCGGGTGACGATGCGACGGGTGGTGGTGCGGGGACGGCGCACGCGGTAGTGGCGGGGTTTGATGCCCAGCTCGTCGAGCATATACCAGCGCACATCACCGTTCTTCCTGTAGCAATAGCGGGCAAAAAGGATGGCCCATTTGCGGGCCTCCTTGCGGTCGCGCGGCACCCCGATGCCGAAGCAATAGTGGTAGGCCAGCACACGCATTCCTTCCTCGTCGCCCGCCTCGGCGGCACGGCGGTACCAGTAGTGGGCCTGGGGCTTGTCGGGCGGCAGAGGCCTGTAGCTCCTGCCGCGGCCGAAGAACTCCGCCAGGTCGATCATGGCCCGCGTGTTGCCCGCCTCGGCGGCACGTATCCACCAGCGGACGGCCTCGTCGCGGTCGTCGCGCATGTTTTTAAAGCCATACTCTGCGCCGCGTCCGTCCTCCCAGGCCTCGTAGACGCGGTTCCAGGCCGCCACGCCGTTCTGCTGCCAGTCGTGCGGGGTGCCGGGGGCGCTGTAGATGCGCTCCAGCTCGGCCAAAGCCTGCTGTGCATCTTCATGGCCCGCCGTCTTACGGTACCAACGCTTGGCCTCCTCGACGTCAGGGTCGACGCCGAGGCCGAACTCCAGATTCTGGCCCCAGTTGAAATAGAATATATCGTTTACTACTTTATTGTCTTCCACCGCTTCGCGCAGCCAGCGGGACGACAGGCGGAAGTCGTTGACAGGGCGGCGATATTTATAAAGGAGGCCGAGGAACGGCTTGGGACCCTTCTCGCCCAACTCGACGGCACGCAGATACATCTGGGCGGCCAGTTTGTAATGCTCGCGTTCATCGGCAATGTGACCCAGGTCAGTCCAGGCATCGGAACGGCCATTGTCGGCGGCTCGGGCATACCAGTCGATGGCGGTGTCCACGTCCTTTTCCACCCCCTCGCCGTTATTGTAACAGTCGGCGAGATAAAACTGCGCGTCGGCATCGCCCATCTCGGCAGCGATGGTAAAGCATCGCACGGCCTCTTCATAATCTTCGTCATAGTAGGCTTCCATACCAGTGGCATACCAATAGGTGGCATCCTTTGCGTTGTTGTCGTCGCTCATGTGTAAAGGGGTGTTTGGGTTATCGTTTTCAGGGTGCAAAGATAGTGATTATTTCCGATATGGCAAAAATAATTTGGCCGGACGGGGAAAAGTTCGTACTTTTGCAGCGTGAAATAGAAACAAGAAAAAAAAGCAATGTGCAGTATCCAGAACATATACAAGGCTATTGCCGTCGAGGGATTCTCCGAATCCACATTGCATATGATTGATACGTTGTCAAATGATATACAAAATGGACACACAAACTTTCCTCGCTACACTATACCAGAGCATGCAGGACTCTGCACGGCTGGTACGACTCTCATTGGGGCGTCCATCGTCGCATGCTACGCGGCAACAAGCCTTGGAGCAGGTAGCCATGCTCCAGCAGGCCAAGGAAGCCCGTCAATCGTCACAAACCGACAAGTAGACGCCCTGCAAGAGCAACTTATTGAGCAGTGGGCCAAAGCCGCGCGCCTTTGGGTCGAAGACTCCGAACGAATACTGACAGAACATTTTGGCCCCAAGATAGCCCAGGGAGCCGAAGCGAAAGTCTACTACAAAGAGGGAGATACCTCGGTTGTTAAGGAAAGGGCCTCAATTTATTCTACCACACAGAAGGCTCTGGACGCCATAGCTCTGCACAATTACTTGTTTCCAGAGACGGCAATGCATGTGATAGGTTATACACGTGATTCCGACGGTTTGTTGAGGATTATTCTCACCCAACCCTATGTACGTTGTTTACGCTTGGCGACGAAAGAAGAGATTGATATGCTGGCGGCTTCAAAAGGTTTTCGTGACAATTGGCAGGGGGAGGGTGTAAACTATATCTCGGAACGCATGGCATTAGAAGATATGCATCCTGCCAATGTCTTCATTGACGAGACGAGCGAGAAGGCCACCTGTATCGATTGTATCGTGAAGTTTGTATAATTTTAAAGATTGTAGACAACAACATATTGTTCGATTATAACCTTTTGCCGCCGCGTGGAAACCACGCGGCGGCAACTTTTATTTGGTCAGTTCGAATAATATTCGTACTTTTGCAAATTGAAACAATACAACCACCATGGTACGCGAATATACAGACAAAGATCCCGAAACTCCAAAGGTCAGCGAGCCCGCAACCGAGTATGGAACGGTAGCAAAGGAACATCTGCGCATCGTTTCAGACGAGGAATTGGCTACGTATATGCCTCTTGAAGAATCGAGACGCCTTATCACGGAAAAGATTTATAGGGTTTATCATCCAGAGGCATGAAACTGGTAGTTTCCCATAAGGTACATCAGGCCATCGACAATTTCTACGATGCTGCCATTCTCCGTCATTGGCACACACTGAGCTATGAGACCGTGGAACAAAAGAAGGATAGGTTGTATGATGGGTTAGAGTCATTGACGGATTATGCTGCTATTTTCCCAAAAGCAAGACTTAAACATGAATGGATAAAAGCAGGTTGGCACGAGTTCATTTGCGAAGATTTCCATTTTGCATATGAACGTACATTTGATAGTCAAGGAGAAGATTTGATTATTGTTCACGACGCCATCCATAGCCTGCTGTACCATTAAGCCGAATAGCATTTACGCCCCCTCTTGCCGCCGCGTGGAAACCACGCGGCGGCAACTTTTATTTGGTCAGTTCGAATATTATTCGTACTTTTGCACTGTCGTTTCAGGTGAAATGGCAGACATATAAAAGAGACGTGTAACAGCGTTTATCTGCGGCGTAGAGAACTTCGCAACCTCACTAAGTCCCGCAATAACGCAATGTTCCTCGTCCATTGCTTGGTATATTATCATTTATACCATAATGCGTGGGCTTCGGCATTGCTTATTCTGGACTTAAGGCAATGCGAAGGCCTTCTACGCGGGATAAGCAAAGTAGCAGATTCCCGCGCTTTTTTTATGTCTATTGAATGAGACAGAAACAAATAAACAATAGACAAAATGAAACATCGAGTATCCCTGATTGCACTCTTACTGATGCTTTCGTCCATACCTTTCCATGCCAGCGCATATGACTTCTCAGCGGTGGCGCCGAGTGGTCAGACATTGTATTACATTATTACAAGCAGCAATACGGTGGCTGTGACAAGTCAGACCACCTCTTATCCATACAACACAACAACAACACCTACAGGCAGTCTTGTTGTTCCCGATAGTGTAACAAATGGTGGTAACACATACTCGGTAACATCCATCTCCAGCTATGCTTTCATTAGGTGCTTTGGCTTGACCTCCGTCACCATTGGCAACTCGGTGACCAGGATCGCCAGCTACGCCTTCCAGCATTGCTTCAGCCTGACCTCCATCACCATCCCTAACTCGGTGACCAGCATCGACAACTACGCCTTCGCTTTCTGTAGCGGCCTAACCTCCGTCACCATTCCCAACTCGGTGACCAGCATAGGCCACTACGCCTTCTATAATTGCAGCCGCCTGACCTCTGTCACAATCCCTGACGGTGTCACAGAAATTGGCCAATATTCTTTCAGCGGCTGTAGCGGTCTGTCCGTCACCATCCCAAATTCGGTGACCAGCATAGGCGTAGATGCCTTTTATGAAGTAAAATATATTGAATATCACGGCAGTGCTACCGGTGCCCCCTGGGGGGCTCGCCTGATGAACCGCGTGACAGAAGGGGACTTTGCCTTTACCGATTCCACAAAGCGCAATCTGCTTGCCTACTTAGGTGCTGGTGGAGATGTCGTTATTCCTTCGTATGTCGATACAATTGGTGAACAGGCCTTTGGTTTCTGTAGCGACCTAACCTCCGTCACCATTCCAAATTCGGTGACCTGCATCAGCGGTTGGGCTTTCGGTCGGTGCTACAGTTTGGTTAACATAAACATTCCGAACAGTGTCTCTTATATTGGTGACCATGCGTTTTATAATTGCAGTTCATTGACTTCAATCAGCATTCCCGAAGGTGTAACGGAGCTCAATGGCACATTCGATGGGTGTGGGGCATTGAGCTCCGTCGTATTGCCTAATAGTATTACGATAATCGGCGACAGTACTTTCAATTACTGCAGTGGTTTGACGTCTATCACGCTTCCTGAAGGTGTCCAATCCATCGAACATTCTGCATTTCAATCATGTAGCAATCTGTCTTCAATCAGTTTGCCGAGTAGTTTAAAAAGTATAGGAGAGTGGGCTTTTTCCGGTTGTGGTTTGGAGTCAATAACTATCCCCGACAGTGTTTCTTTAATTAAAGATGGTGCCTTTAGTTCATGTCAAAAACTGGTCACTGTAACACTTCCGGAAAGTCTGGATTCAATTGGACCGGATGTGTTTCAAGGCTGCCGTAAGCTATCCTCGGTCAATATTCCCGTCAAAATAAGGACAATTGCAGGGAGGCTTTTTGTGGATTGTGATAGTTTGACAAATATTATTATTCCAGATAGCGTTAGATACATAGGGGAACTTGCTTTTTATAGGAGTGGCTTGAGAACTGTCACCATCCCGAAAGGCGTTAAATACATAAGAGAAGGTGCTTTCGGGGAGTGTAGTAATCTTGACACCATGTTCCTGAAGCCAATAACCCCTCCTGTTTTCGTTGAGGGGTCATATTCACCGTGGCCCACTATACCTTATAATACGGTAAAAGTAATTTATAGTTGTGCATACGAGGCATATAGTAATTCTATGTGGTCAAATTATCTTGCATCTTTCAGCGTTATTGATAACGAATATGTCCTT
Source organism: uncultured Bacteroidales bacterium (assembly GCA_946406015.1). Classification (GTDB taxonomy): domain Bacteria; phylum Bacteroidota; class Bacteroidia; order Bacteroidales; family P3; genus Colimorpha. Next base: position 36,265 of record CAMJJD010000012.1, read on the forward strand.
AATTGCATTCCGGAGAATGAAGTGTTTGGGGAAGCAGTCATAGAACAACAATACTGTGATTCGAACATCATGTCCGTAATACATGCTGTTCCCAACTATGGCTACCATTTTAGGCAGTGGAACGACGGTGACACCAATAATCCTCGGGTCGTCACGCTGACGCAGGACACCACGATTTCCGCTATTTTTGCTAAAAACATCTACAATGTAGCTGTCAGTAGTGCCGACACTGTGCGTGGTGGTGTTACAGGTGGTACAACTGCAGAGTATCTTGATACCGTCAGCCTGACCGCTACATCCAACTATGGCTACCACTTCACACAGTGGAGCGATGGTATCACTGACAATCCGAGGATGGTGCAGGTGACCCGCGACAGCATCTTCACAGCGCAGTTCGGCTACAACCAGTACGGCATCACATTGGCGGTCGACACCACCATCCACGGCTGCGTGAACGGAGCGGGTAGTTACAACTACCTTTCGGAGCGCACCATCAGCGCCATGCCCAACTACGGCTACCATTTCACACAGTGGAGCGACGGTGACACCAACAACCCTCGTACCCTCACGCTGACGCAGGACACCATATTTACCGCACTGTTTGCCAAGAATACCTATAGCATCGCTGCGCTGTCGGCGGATACGGTGATGGGCACGGTGGCTGGCACAAGCACTTTGGAATACCTCGATACCGCCACCTTGACTGCCACCTCTAACTACGGCTACCACTTCACACAGTGGAGCGATGGAAACACCGCTAACCCGCGCAGCGTGCAGGTAATCCGCGACAGCGTCATCACTGCACAATTCGACTACAACCAATATAGCATTTCGCTGACGGTCGATACCACCATTCACGGCAGTGTAAGCGGTGATGGAAGTTATAGCTACCTCTCGGAGCGTACCATCAGCGCCACCCCCAACTATGGCTACCACTTCACGCAGTGGAATGATGGCGACACTAACAATCCCCGTACCCTCACGCTGACACAAGACACCGCATTTACGGCTTTATTTACCACAAACCAGTATTATGTCACAGCTATATGCAATGACACAGCGAGGGGCAGTGTTTGGGGGAGTGACAGTGTGGCCTATCTTGACACCATCACTTTGATAGCAGTGCCCAACTATGGCTACCACCTGAATTACTGGCGATACCTCAACGACAACGGTAGCCCTGTCACATTATACGGCATGGACACCATCCAACTGGAGGTCACACGCAATATGTCCGTGACGGCATACTTCACCTACAATCAGTACAGCATAGCGCTGGCTGTCGATACCGCCATACACGGCAGTGTGAGCGGCGCAGGTGACTACAACTACCTCTCGGCACGCACCATCGCAGCCACCCCCAACTACGGCTACCACTTCACGCAGTGGAACGATGGCGACTCTACCAATCCGCGAGTCATCACGCTGACACAAGACACCACATTTACCGCCATGTTTGCAAAGAATCTGTACGATGTTGCAGCATTGAGTGCCGACACAATACGTGGTAGCGTTACAGGCAGCACTACGGCAGAGTATCTTGACACTATTACAATGACCGCAGCACCCAACTATGGCTATCACTTTACACAGTGGAACGACGGTGACACCAACAATCCGCGTACTTTCACGCTGACACAGGACACCGTGTTTACTGCCCTGTTTGACAAGAACAGCTACGACATCACCCTGATGGTTGACACCGCCATTCACGGCAGCGTGACGGGAGCAGGTACCTATGAATACCTTGACAACCGTTCCATCTGCGTCACAGCCAACTATGGTTACCACTTCACGCAGTGGAACGATGGCGACACTACCAATCCGCGAGTCATAACGCTGACACAGGACACCATCTTTACTGCCTTGTTTGCCAAGAATCTGTACGATGTCGCAGTATTGAGTGCCGACTCAATACGTGGTAGCGTTACAGGCAGCACTACGGCAGTGTATCTTGACACTATTACAATGACTGCAGCACCCGACTACGGCTACCACTTCACACAGTGGAACGACGGTGACACCAACAATCCGCGTACTTTCACGCTGACACAGGACACCGTGTTTACTGCCCTGTTTGACAAGAACAGCTACGATATCGCCCTATCGGTAGACACTGTTATTCACGGCAGCGTGACGGGGGCAGGCACGTACGAATACCTTGACAGCCGTACCCTTGCCGCCACACCCAACTATGGCTATCACTTCACGCAGTGGAACGATGGCGACACCAACAATCCGCGTGTCATCACGCTGACACAGGACACCGCCTTCACTGCCCTGTTCGCCAAAAACAGCTATGTGCTGACCCTGCAGAGCAACGATACAACGCTGGGCGAGGTGCTCGGCGAAGGCTTGTACGAATATCTTGACACGGTGAGCATCACTGCCTCCACCCTGATGTCGCACCACCACTTCGTGCAGTGGAGCGACGGCAGCACAGAAGCGACGCGCAACGTGGTGGTCACGCAGGACTCGCTGATTACCGCCACGTTCGCCATCGACACGCACACAGTGACGCTGGCAGTAAACGATGACCTGTACGGTACAGTGAGCGGCATAGGGGTGTATCCTTATGGTAGCGATGTGGTGATAGAGGCCACGGCAGCCGAAGGCTTCCACTTTGCCCAATGGAGCAACGGCAGCCGCAGCAACCCCGATACCATCACGGTACTTGGCGACACAACGTTGACAGCTATCTTCACCGACGACGTAGTACCGGAGATTTCCATGGTCACCGTGCAAAATGGCCGCAACATGGTTATCTGGGAGAAAGGGCTGGAAGTGACGGCTTATAACATCTACCGAGAGGGTAACAGCTCGAATGAGTACGACTTAATTGCTACGGTGCCTTACGACGCGGAACCACAATGGATTGACACCGCTTCGCGGCCACGCAACCGTAGTTACCGCTACCGTATGACAGCCACCGACCTCTACGGCTACGAGTCGGAGCCCAGTTCAATACACAAAACCATGCACCTCACCATCAGTCAAGGTGTCGGCAACGAGTGGAACCTCGTTTGGACTCCCTACGAAGGTGCAGAGTACAGCACATATGTCATCTACCGCGGCACCAACGCGAGCAATATTCAGCAAATCGACGTGATGCCCTCGAACGGCAACACTACCTACACCGACGACAGCGCACCTGAGGGCACTGTTTACTATCAGGTTGGAATCATGCTTTCCAGTTCGGCGAAGAGAAGCGACATCATCCTTTCGAATATTGCCACCAACAGCACTGTGGGCATCGAGGAAGTCGGAGGTCAGAGGTTGAAGGGCAGAGTGTATGCTGTCGAGGGTAAGATTGTGGTCGAGGGTGCCGAGGGTGAGACGGTGAGGGTGTACGATGTGACGGGGCGCATGGTTCAGACATTCACTCACTCCAGCGACCAGACACTCCCCGCCGGCGTCTACATGGTCAAGGTCGGCCAGCATCCCGCCCGCAAAGTGGTGGTGTTACGGTAACACAGAGCATCAATTTACACCCTATCGGGTATAATTTACATATCCTGGACACATAACTATACCCGATAGGGTACAAAACCGGCACACAATTTATGTGCCGGTTTTTCGTTATATAGGCGTGAAAGAGAAATTATTGATAGCATTGCTGCTCCTGCTGCCGGTGGCGGCCTTGGGGCAGAACAAGAAGAGCGAGCCGCTGTTCAACCAAGCGGTGGAGAAGAGCATCGTGGGCCAGTACGAGGAGGCCATCGCGCTGCTGCACAAGGCCATCAAGGTGGACCCCACCTACGCCGAAGCCTATCTGCTGCTGGGCAACCAGCACCTGATGCTGGAGCAGTACACCAAAGCGGTGGAGTGCTACCAGCAGTGCCTCGACCTCAACCCTTCGAGCACGCGCTGGGTGCAGGAGGCCCGCGACGGCATACGCACCGCCGAATGGCGCCGCCATGCGGTGGAGAACCCCGTGCCCTTCAAGCCCATCAACCTGGGTCCCAACGTCAACACGGAGGCCGACGAATACATGCCGGCCCTGACGGCCGACTACCGCATGCTGGTCTTCACGCGCCGCGTGCCGCGCCGCGCCACCACCCGCCGCGACCTGCCGCAGGAGGAGGACTTCTTCCTCTCGCTCTACGACACCATGGAGCTCGACTGGGGCCCCGCCGAGCGGATGCCCGAGCCCCTGAACAGCAACGCCAACGAGGGGGCGCAGACCCTCTCGCACGACGGCCGCGTGGTCATCTTCACCGCCTGCGGCCGCAACAACGAGCCCACGGGCTGCGACCTGTATATGAGCGTCCGCAGCGGCGACCGCTGGGGCAAGCCGCGCAACCTCGGCGCGCCGGTCAACAGCAGCTACTGGGAGTCGTTCCCCTCGCTCTCCATCGACGGCTACACCCTCTACTTCGCCAGTAACCGCCGCGGCGGCTACGGCGGCACCGACATCTGGTACTGCACCCTCGAAGAGGGCCGCTGGAGCGAGCCCCGCAACCTGGGCCCCGCGATAAATACCAAAGGCAACGAGACCTCGCCCTATATCCACTTCGACGACAAGACCCTCTACTTCTCCTCCGACGGCCACCTGGGCATGGGCGGCGCCGACCTCTACGTGGCCAAGCGGGTGAACGACAGCACCTGGGGCGAGGTGAAGAACCTCGGATACCCCATCAACACCGCCGGCGACGAAGCCTCGCTCATCGTAGCGCCCGACGGGCGCACGGCCCTCTTCGCCAGCGACCGCTACGGCGGCTACGGCCAGCAGGACCTCTACTCCTTCGTCATGCCCGCCCCCGCGCGGCCCGAACGCATCACCTTCATCGACCCCGTGCGGCAGGCCGAGAACCTGCTCACCCTGGGCGACACGGTGACGCTGAAAAACATCTTCTTCCACACCGCCAGCGCCGAACTCTACGAGACCTCGCTGGCCGAGCTCGACCGGCTGGCCGAAGCCTTGCAGCGCCACCCGAAGCTGCGCCTCGAGGTGGGCGGCCACACCGACGCCGTGGGCTCCGATGCCGACAACCTGCTCCTGAGCGAACGCCGTGCCAAAGCCGTCTACGACTACCTCGTGCTGCGAGGCGTCGCTGCCGACCGCCTCACCTACCGCGGCTACGGCGAGAGCCGCCCCGTGGCCGACAACGACACCCCCGAGGGGCGCGCCAAAAACCGCCGCACCACCCTCACCCCTTTGAGGTAGAAAAATTTAAATCGCGCACGACCTAACTGCCGTTTTCCCAACGGTCGCCGACCATAGGTCGAGGGGCCGGAAAAGGACGTTTTCGCCCCCAAAACAGCACCCAAGCCCTCCCAACCGCACATAAAACAGCTGATTTACAGACATCTATACAGTTATTACACATCCGTTCCTCCGAAATCCCTCCGTAGTCCCTCCGTAGTCCCTCCGAGGTTGGTCCGACTGAAATCGGACAAAATACGGTCCAACCACGGTCATGTGGCGGGGCATCCACGAATAAATCGTGCACGACCTAACTGCCCTTCCACCTGCCGTCCGACGGTGGTTAAAATATATACCCGCGACACAATAAAAGGCGGGAAGCAGCGTTGTAGGATTGTTATGAAAAAGATAGTGGTATTGACCGGCGCAGGCATCAGCGCCGAGAGCGGCATCTCCACCTTCCGCGACTCGGACGGGTTGTGGGAGCACTACCGCGTGGAGGACGTGGCCACCCACGAGGCCTATGAGCGCAACCCCGAGTTGGTGCTCAACTTCTACAACGAGCGCCGCCGCCAGCTGTTCCAGGCGCAGCCCAACGAGGCGCACCGCCAGCTGGTGCGGCTGGAGGAGAAGTACGACGTGCGGATAGTGACCCAGAACATCGACGACCTGCA
>CAMJJD010000013.1 GCA_946406015.1 uncultured Bacteroidales bacterium
CGTCGAGAAAGACGCCGACGGCCGCATCACCTGCATCCACTGCACCTACGACCCCCTGACGCGCGGCGGCGACGCCCCCGACGGGCGCAAGGTGAAAGGCACCATCCACTGGGTCGCCGCCCACAGCGCCGTCGACGCCGAGGTGCGCCTCTTCGACCGCCTCTTCGCCGTCGAAGCCCCGGACGACGTCGAAGAAGGACACACCTTCCTCGAGAACCTCAACCCCGACTCCCTCCGTGTCGTCACCGCCAAATGCGAGCCCGCCCTCAGCGAGTGGAAAGCCGAAAGCGGAAAATGGAAAGACGGAATAGTGCGCTACCAGTTCGAGCGCATGGGCTACTTCTGCACCGACCGCGACAGCGTGCCCGCCGAGGGCAACACCCCCGGCCACCTCGTCTTCAACCGCACCTGCACCCTCAAAGACAGCTGGGCGAAAGTGAAATAAAGTGTTAAGTGTTAAGTGTTAAGTGTTAATTATTCATTCTTAATTCTTAATTCTTCATTTCACTTCCCACTTCCACCACATGCTCCTCACCGTCGTCCACCAGCTGGACGACGGTCTTCCCGTCCCCCTTGCCGCGCGTGAACCTGACCACATACACCGCGCTGCCATATCGGTAGCGGAGCGTGAACTGTGGCCACTCCGAGGGCACCTGGGGCTCGACGGTCAAAGTGTCGCCCCTCTTGTGGAAACCGAGGACGTTCTCGATGCCCGTCTTGTAGGCCCATGAGGCCGAGCCCGTGTACCAGGTCCACCCCCCCCGGCCGGGATGCTGCGGATTGCTGTAGATGTCGGCCGCAATGCAGTAAGGCTCCACCTTGTACTTCAGCACGTCGCCCAGCGAGTGCGTGCGGTGGATGGGGTTGATCAGCGAATAGAGATAGTACGCCATATCATAGCGCCCCTCCTTGAGCTGGGCCATGATGTACCACATGGCACCATGGGTGTACTGGCCGCCGTTCTCACGCACCCCCACGGGATAGTTGGCGATATAGCCCGGCGAAGGCTGCGAGTCCTTGAATGCCGGGGTGAGCAGCTGGATGATCTCGTTTTCGCGGTTCACGAGCCGCCGGTCGGTCTCGCGGAAGACCGACTCCTTCTGTTCCGGCGTGGCGACATCGGTGAGGATGCTCCATGCCTGGGAGATAAGGTCAATCTGGCATTCGGTATTGTTGCGCGAGCCCATGGGGTCGCCATTGTCGAAATAGGCGCGGAGGAACCATGCGCCGTCCCAGGCGGAGCGCTGGATGGCGGTGACAAGCTTCTTGCGGGCGGAGGCGAGCTGTTCGCAGTAGGAGAGGTCGGCACCGGGCATCAGCTGGGTCAGCTGCTCCATCTTGGGCAGCAGGTCGGCCAGGAAGAAAGCCACCCAGACGCTCTCGCCCTTGCCTTGGACACCGACGGCGGACATGCCGTCGTTCCAGTCGCCGCAGCCCATGAGGGGGAGACCGTGGGCGCCCATGCGGGAGAGGGAGCGGTCGACGGCGCGGCGCAGATGTTCGTAGAGCGTGGCCGACTCGACCGAAGCGGAGTAGTTGAGACCCCGTTCCGCCTCGTCGGACCGGAGCTGCTCGGCCTGGCAGAAGGAAACCTGCTCCGTGAGAATGGAGGTGTCGCCGGTGACGGTGACATATTGGTAGGTGACAAAGGGAAGCCAAAGGTAGTCGTCGCTGAATGTGGTGCGGGCGCCGAGGTGCAGGCTTTCGTGCCACCAGTGGAGCACGTCGCCTTGAGGGAACTGGTGGGCGGCGTGGTCGAGAATCTGGCAACGGGCATAGGCGGGGTTGCTGTAGAGAATGGACATGACATCTTGCAGTTGGTCGCGGAAGCCCGTGGCACCGCCTACCTGATAGAATCCTGCGCGCGCGAAAAGTCGTGAGGAGTAGACCTGATAGAGATACCATCGATTGAGCATATAGTTGAGCGAGCGGTCGGGCGTATCGACCTGGATATACGAGAGCTTCTCGTTCCAGAAGTCGACAACGCGCTGGAACGCAATATTTATTGCTTGAATGCTTGAATGCTCGAATGCTTGAGTCTTAGTATTGTCGGCGACGGCAATGATGAAGGCAAGTTCCTTTTCGCTGTTGGCGGGAAGCTCTACGGTGAGTCCCATCCGTTTGCGGTTGGGGTAGTTGAGCGAGATGTCGGTGAGCTGCTCGGTGGCAGAGAGAAGGAGTGTCTGGTCGTGATAGATGGGGTGGTAGACGTTACGCACCCGAAGGGTGTTCGTCGTCTCGTCCCAGTCGGAGTAGAGGTAGCGGGCGGTGCGTTCTTCGGTATCGCCGAGAACAAGCTTATACACCATGTCGAGCTGAAGTTGCTGCGGGGTGTCGAGTTTGTTGACCAGGCGAATCTGGTAGTATTTCTCCATGCGGTCGACGGCGACGAATACGCGAATGTTGACCAGCAACTGGTCGTAATCGGCGTCGAAAGCCGACCATCCTTGCGAGTGACGCGCGGTGGCCGGTACGAACTGTTGCTTGTTAATCAGCAGCATCTCGCTGGCGTTGTCGCGCACGATGTCGTTGCTCCATCCAGTCAGTTTGAACTGCTGAGCGTTGTGGGCAAAGGTGAATCCGGCCATGGTGGAGCTGACGACGCAGCCGAAGTGGGGGTTGGACAAAACGTTCACCCACGGCATCGGCGTGTTGGTGTTGGTCACCACATAGTCGCGTCCATCGTTGTCGAACCCGCCGTATTGGTTGTAGAAATCGAGCGAGCTCCATACCCGGAACTGCACACTGGGCTTGAGGACGGGGTACTCGATTTTGTCCTGGTAGATCTGGTTGATTGCCTCGAGGCGCTGGAGCTGTTGTTCGATAGTGAGGCCTTCGGCGGTGTTGAAGGTCAGACGTGCCACCACCCGCAGCAGGGTGCGTTCGTCGTTGGTGATGCCACTGCCGTCGAGGATGAACACCTTGCCGGCGTCGTTGTGCGAGGCCCATAGGTGCTCGGTGTCGGCCATGTTGCGGATGAACCGGGTGAGGCTTTCGTGGTCTTCTCCTTGCACGTCGTTGATGACGACGAGGTCGAGCGTCAGTCCGTGCACCTTGTAGTATTCGAATGCACGCAGCATCTCTTTGGCGAAACCTGAATGCGACATGCTGTCTATCTCGATGAGCACGATGGCGAGGTCGCCGCTGATGCCGAATCGCCACAAGCCGCTTTGCGACAGGCGGTTCTTTGCCAGCAGCTCCTGCCGGTGGTTGCCGAGGGTGGCCGTCTGGACGATGTATTTCGAGATGCTGTTGTACAGTCGCATGTGGACTCCCTTGAGGGTGGACAGGGCGGTGCGCATGTTGTTGAACACCGAGGCGGTCTCGAAGGCGAAGTTGATGTCCATGGCGCTTTGGTACTGCCCGGTGAGCTGCAGCAGGTTCTCCCTGCTTTTGCCGAATCCTGTGATGAGGTAGGCTTCCGCCTGTTTGCCCGCAGGGATATGGATGCGGCGGCGCATCGAGGCGATGGGGTCGAGAGTGGTACCGACGGTGGAGGTGAGGGTGCGGCAGTTTTCGATGATGTCGGCGTGGCGCAGGCTGCCTCCGCGCCCGAGGAACTTGAGGCGCGAGGTCTCATATTCCACGAGGCTGTCGCCCTCGGAGGTCCACAGTTTGTGCAGGGCAAAGTGGTGCGTGCCCTTGGCTGCAGGGCGGCTGAAGATGAGCGTCTCGTGCTCGGCATCCCATTCGCTCTCTATCTTCATGCTGTTGAACACGCGGTGGCTTTCGTCGTCGCCGCGCGGCGCAATGACTATCTCGGCATAGGTGGTTATCTCCAGGTCGACATTCTCGGGGGTGCTGTTGGTGAAGGTGTAGCGGCGTATCTCGGCGTTCTGGTCCTTCAGCACGGTGATATCGGTGCAGGTCTCTATGCCGTTGTCGCTGCGCAGGAAACGTATCTTGTCGCTGGCGAAGCTCACCCGGTATCCTTCGGGCATCACGTCGAGCGGCGCGTAGGTGGCCGACCACACGTGGTCGTTGTTCAGGTTGCGGATGAAGAGGAAGTTGCCGTAGTGGTCGGCCGATATCTTGCGGTAGCGGTTGATGAGGATGTTCTTGTAGCGCGAGAAGCCGCTGCCGCGGTCGTTGACCAGCACGGTGTAGTGGCCGTTGCTCACCACACCGATCTCCGGCACGTTGGCTATGCCATCGAAGTCGCGCGCGTCGCTCTCGGTCTGCATCTTGCTGTATTGGTAGCGCTTGTACTGCGTCACCTTCAGGTCGATGTAGGGCTTCACCTGCGCCTTCTCTTTCAGCAGGGTTTCCATGCTCCTCATCGCGGGGTCCTGCATGAAGTAGCGCTGCAGGCACCCTTCAGAGCTACCTCCTCCGCTGGTGAGGTAGTTGGCCAGGCTTGCCAGTATCATGCCCTGATGGTGGGCGTAGTGTGCGCGTACCGCCACATGGTCTTCCTCGTCGTAGCTCTCATAGAAGCCGAAGTCGTCATGCATGTCCAGCCGCTTGAACCGCTGCATGTTTTCGTACACGGCCCGGTCGTCGAATCCTATCGCCATCAGCGAACTGTAGGGCGAGATGACGATGCGGTCGGGGGTGGTGTTCTGGAATTTCAGATAGGGCACCCCGAAGGCGTGATACTTGTAGTTCTGCGCGTCGTCCAGCTCGTTGTAGGCCGTCTCCGAAATGCCCCACGGCATCCCCTTGGCGGCATTGCGTATGAAGGCTCGCTGCGCGCGGATGGCGAAGCTGTAGGTCTCGTCCATCAGCGTGTGCTTGTAGGTGGGCAGGAAGATGAGCGGCATGAAGTATTCGAAAAGGGTGCCGTACCATGATGCCACCCCTTTGTAGCCTTTGTATTGCACCAGTGTCTTGTCCAGACAGAACCAGTGCTTGTAGGGAGCGTCGCCTTGGGCGATGGTCATGAAGCTCGTCAACCGTGCCTCGGAGGCGAAGTTGTTGTAGTGGTAGGGGAGCAGCGTGTGGGCTCCGAAGTCGTAGCCGATGCTGAACACGTCCAGCTCGGGGTTGTACAGCTTGGTGAAGTCGGTCTGTTCGATGAGCGATGTGAGCCGGCTAATCAGGTCGGAGGTCGGAGTTGATAGATGGGAGTTGAAAGTTTTTCGCTGGATTAAATTTGATTCTGCGGTGCTCAAGGCCTGCGGAAGCGGGCAGGAGAGTTGAAATTCGCTTGAAGTCTTTTCGACTCTTCCACTTTTTGATTCTTCGACTCTTTGACTCTCCAGCCAGCCAAGGGCGACACGCATGCAGGCCACGAAGTTGCCCGAGTCGCAGGTGCTGACAAAATAGTTCGGCAGCTTCCTCAGACTCTTCAGATCATACCAGTTGAAGAGATGCCCGTTCCATTTCTCCAGCCGCGTCACCGTGTCGACAATATGGGTCAGCCTGCCCACAGCCTCCTTGCGGGTGATGAAGCCCAGCTCGGCGGCGCTCACCACCGCCGTCAGCGAGTAGCCGATGTTGGTCGGCGAAGTCTTGTAGTCCTCCAGCGGCTCCCGCCCCAGCTGGTAGTTGTCCGGAACCAGCCAGTTGTTCTCTTCCCTGATCATGCTGTCGAAGAAGTGCCACGTCTCCTTGGCCAGGGTGCGCACCTCTTCGGTCTCCTGGGCCGTGAGGCTCTTCTTCACCTGAGGGAACTTCCTCCCCAGCCTGTACATGAGCAGCGGGGCGCCGCACCATGCAACCACGCAGAACAGCATCGCCCCCAAGTCAACCCAACTAAACACCGGACACTTAACACTGAACACAAAACACAGCACCGCCAGCGCGCCCGAGGCCACATAGTTGAACCAGAACTTGCCCATATAGTCACCGAGGGTGCCCTTGGTGCTCTTCGCCGCCTCGTCGCTGGTAATCCACGCCAGCAGGTTGCGGTGAGAGAACCACATGCGGTAGCAGGCCCTCACCGCCGCGTCGGTATACATCCATGCCTCCTTGGGAAGCAGGGCGAACTGCACCAGCGAACGGTAGAAGATGACGCGGAAGCCGCGCATCAGCGTCATATAGTATTTGTAGCGCTTGCCGAAACGCGGCAATCGGGTTAACTGCCCCACGATGAAGAAGACGATAGGCGAAGCCACCGCCACCGCCGCCACCAGCAAAAACCACACCGGGTGTATCCCCGTCCATCCGCTGAAACCCACCAGCAGAGTCACCATCAGCGCCAGGCTCAACATCGAGCGGCGCAGGTTGTCGAAAATCTTCCAGCGGCCTATCGTGTTCACCTGGTTCCTCACCGTCTCGCCTCGTTCGTTCTTCACCTTGTTCTTCAGCCAACCGACGATTTGCCAGTCGCCGCGCGTCCAGCGGTGGTGCCGCTTCGCGTCGTCGATATAGTTCGACGGGTTGTCGTCGAAAAGCTCCACGTCGTTGATCAGTCCACACCGTATGTGGCAACCCTCAATCAGGTCGTGGCTCAGGATGAGGTTCTCCGGGAAGGTCCCCTTCAGCACCTGCTGAAAGACTCGCAGGTCGTAGATGCCTTTGCCGCAGAAGGTGCCTTCGTTGAAGATGTCCTGATAGAGCTCGAACGAGGCTGTGGTGTAGACGTCGAGGCCTCCCAGTCCCGCCATCAGCTGTGCATAGCGGCTCTTGTTGGTCACCTCCACATCCACGTTGACGCGGGGCTGCATGATGCCGTAGCCGCTCTCCACACGGCGGCCGTCGGCGCTCAGACGGGCGCGGTTCAACGGGTGCGCCATCGCGCCGATGAGCTTCTGGGCCGAATAGAGCACCAGCTCGGTGTCGGTGTCGAGTGTGATGACGAACCGGATCTCCCCACTTTTCACTTTTAACTTTTTATTTTTAACTTTTCCCGCCAGCCACTGGCTGATGGTCTCGCAGCGGAAACGGCTTGCCTTCTCCTCGTCGCTCGTCTGGTCGAGTAGCAGGTCGTTGAAGTGCAGTATGGCGCCGCGCTTGCGCTCGTGGCCGAGGAAGGTCTGTTCGCCCTCGCTCCATGCGCGGCGGCGGTAGACAAAGTTGAATATCGGGGCACCGTATTTCTCGTTCAGCTCCTTCACCTTGGCCAATCCGGCTTCCACCACCTCGTCGTCCCAGGGAGCGTCAGCCTCCTGGTAGGAGGCAGCGTCGCCCACCAGCGTGTAGTAGAGGTTCTGTCCGTTCTGGCGGCCGAAACTGTCGCGTCCCTCGCCGCGGTTGATGTTGCTCAAGTAGTACACTTCCAACACCCCCATCAGCTCTTCCACCTTGGCCTTGCTCTTCAGGATGGTGGGCATGATAACCATCGTGGCGTACTCGTCGGGGATGAGACCCTCCTTGAATTTGAGTTTGAAGGTGCCGCGGGGTTTGTGCAGCTTGCCCAGCAGCCAGTTGAAAAGGTCTATCACCACCTGGCTCATGGGCAGCCACAACACCACTGCCAGCACCACTGTGAGCCAGCCGAAGCCTGTGCTCCATGTGGCGGCACCGGCAAAGAGCATCGCCAACGCCAGCGACATGAGGGTAACAATCCAGATATAGCTTTTTGCCCTCGCCTTCCACCGTTTGGGAGGAAAGAGTTGCCAGCCCACGTGCTCGTCCTTTGCATCGGCACGGGCCACCAGCTCTTTCACCAGCTCGTGTTCCGTAGACTTGGTGGAGGGGTTGAAAGTTGAAGGTTGAGAGTTGAAATCATTCTTCGGCCTTTCGGCTTTTCGGCTTTTCGGCTTTTCGGCTTTTCTCGCAAGACGCACCACCATCGCGCGGTAGTCCTCCTTGGTCTTGTCCTGCATCTGGTCGTACATGCCGGCCTTCTCTCCCTTGAGCATGCGCTCGGAGAAGCTCACGGCGTCGATGAGTTCGGCCATGGGCAGCTTGGTCAGTTTCTTCAGCGAGTTGAAGATGTTCATCATCTTCAGGTTCTGCTGCGCGGCGCTGTTGATGCTCTCCGCATCGAAGCGCGTGTTGTCGGTGGGGGAGTAGCGGTAGGCTCCCGACGATTCCAGTTCGCGGCAGAGCGTGGCGAGTTCGTCGATGAGGATGGTCTTCATCAGCGGCAGCAGGGCTGTCACCTCCTGATAGCCCAGGTAGTCTTTCTGGCGTTGCTGCACCTGCGTGAGGTAGCGGAATATCAAAGTCTTGTTGACTTGGTAGTGGCATTTGTGGAGGAACCCTTCGAGCAGATCCCATATCACCTGCTGGCGGACGGCCGTCACTTTCCATTTGCCGTGTTCCACCCCTCGGAGCTCCTCTTTCAGCACTTTCTCCTGCTCGCTGATCATGTAGTAGTTGTCGAGCACCCACTCGTTGGTGCTGCCCACCAGGCGGTGGCTCTTGGTTTCCTCAACCAGAAGCATGTAGTAGTGTGTGATCTGTCGTATGCTCTGCTTGAATGTCGTGTATGTGCTTTTCATAATGTCGGTGGCGTGAAAAAACAAAAATGCAAAGATACGTATTTATTTTTATATACGAGATTTTTTAACACATGACACCTGAAACTTGGCACTCGACACAATATTTTGTGCGATGCTTCGTTGTGGAAGAATTAAGAATGAAGAATTAAGAATGAAGAATTAAGAATTAAGAATGAAATGGGGTGAAGTTAAGTGTTAAGTGTAAGTGCTTTTCGGCTCTTTGGCTTTTCGACTCTTCGACTTTTCGACTCATTGACTCATTGACTTTCAACTATAAAACGTGCAAGGCTTGGAGCAATACGATGTGAAGCTGCTGCTGGCGCTGGTGAAGAGTGTCGGGGGAAGGACCGACTTCTTCAAGGTGCTGGTGGAGGGGCCGCACCCCGAGTTGGCGGCTTTCAGCAACGCCGTCCGCGGCGACGACGACGCGATGGTGTGGCTCTTCAAGCACGACTACGCCTGGCTGGCCATCCTGAGCAACGCCTGCGACGGCGACAGGCGTGCCGTCGAGTGGGTGGGGCGGGCGCTGCCGAGGGTGAACCTGATGTATGCCCTTGCCGCGCGGCGCAACGCCGAGGCCGTGAAGTGGCTCTACGCCCGCCGGCTGGAGGTGTTCCTCATGCTGGCCCGCGAGACGGAGCGCTTCCTCGACTACCAGGAGAAGGAGTACGCCTGGCCCTACGTGATGCACTTCGGCGGCCACCACCGCGCCATCACCCAGTTGCAAGAATGGAAACAAAAAGACAACAACAATGATACAGAAGAAAGACAACAGCAGGTCTAAGTCTCCCGCCTCCGGCGAGATTCATAAATCCAATAAATCTGCGAAGGCAGGATCTATGGATTACCGCGCAGCGGGGGAAAAGAGGACTCCCGCCTTCGGCGAGATCCATAAATCTAGTAAATCCACTAAAGATGGATCTATGGATTACCGCGCAGCGGGGAGGAAAAAAGCCGCTCCGCAAAAACCTAAGGAACCCCGTGCCGAAGGTGCCATGCGTCTGAACAAGTACATCGCCCATGCGGGCATCTGCTCGCGCCGCGAGGCCGACGAACTCATCGCCGCCGGCAGCGTGAAGGTCAACGGCAAGGTGGTCACCGAGATGGGCTACCAGGTGATGCCGGGCGACGAGGTGCAGTACGGCGGCGAGAAGCTCCGCAGCGAGCGCCTGCGCTACTTCCTCCTCAACAAGCCCAAGGGCTTCATCACCACCACCGACGACCCGCAGGAGCGCCGCACGGTGATGATGCTCATGGACGGCTGCTGCGCCGAGCGCATCTATCCCGTCGGCCGCCTGGACCGCGCCACCACCGGCCTGCTGCTCTTCACCAACGACGGCGAGCTGGCCAAAAAGCTGACGCACCCCTCCACGCAGGTGTACAAGATCTACCAGGTGGAGCTCAACAAGCCCGTCACCAAGGAGGACATGAAGAAGCTCCTGGACGGCATCGAGCTGGAGGACGGCCCCATGCATGTCGACGACATACAGTATGCCGCCGTCGGCAAGACCGTCGACAAGCGCATCGTGGGCGTCGAGCTGCACAGCGGCCGCAACCGCATCGTGCGCCGCCTCTTCGAAGCCCTCGGCTACGAGGTGCACAAGCTCGACCGCACCACCTTCGCCGGCCTCACCAAGAAAGACCTCCCCCGTGGCCGCTGGAGAGAACTGACTGAGAAGGAAGTCGGCTTCCTTAAAATGATTTAGTCTGATGGGCTATCTTGTTGCCATAGTCGATGCAAAGAAAAATCTGTTCTACAAGTCATACGAGAAACGTTATGACGGGATGGCAGAGTACGCTGATGGCCAAAACTACAAGGTTTCTTCGCAGCGGCTGCAATCTTTTTTCTTGGAACTCAAGGACATTGTCCGTCCTCTTAGTGGCGAATTTGCGGCCACAGAAGATGAACTTGATTCGGGGACATACTATGCCTCGGATTACGGATTCTCCCAAGATGCCATCTGGATTGAACTGACATTCTCGGATGTATATGAGAGAAACGTTTTGACTGAGGTCTATTCAATCGCAAGAAAACACGGTTTGACGTATTACGACGTAGACGGCCAAAAGGTAGTGTGGCCGAACGGCATTATTCGCGATAGAACGACGGACAAAGACCTTTGGGCGTCGATAATCTCGGTGCCGGCAGCGATACTTATTTGTTGTTTGGTAGGACTTGCAGGAAGGTTGTTGTAAACCACCGATTTAATGGACGGCAAAAGGTATGATGTGTGCCGGAGGCACTCGCTCTCAGTAACCTCGCACGAAGTGTGGGGTATGTGACATCAAAAGATGTGATGCGTGCCGAAGGCACGCGCCCTCAAAACAACATAATGCAATGAGTTACATCCAATCCATATACCATCTCGTCTTCCGTACATACCGGAGCGAGAAGACTGTCAACGTCGAACATGAGCGAGAGTTGTATGGTGTTATCCTCAGTCAGTCGGAGAACCTGAAAGCCAAGATATATCGGTTTCCTCATACTGACGTGCGGGGTTATTGAGAGTAAGCCTTTCCGAGGCTATCCCCCAATAAGGAAGACGGTGTTCCTCTTGTGAAGGTCCACCGTCTCGCGCTCTTTCTGCCATCGGGCGGCGGAAAGAGCGCGGATGTACTGCGTCGGCAGCGTGAGGTCGCAGGCTACGCAAATCATGGTCTGCGGCTGGAGCACAGTGCTCAGAACCTCGAGCATCTGGTTGTTGCGGTAGGGGGCCTCTATGAACAGCTGCGTCTGGTGCTCGCGGTGGAGGCGCTCCTCGAGGTGGCGTATGACGGCGGCGCGTTTCGACTTGTCGACAGGCAGATAGCCGTTGAAGGCGAACGACTGGCCGTTGAAGCCCGAGGCCATCAGCGCCAGCATGAGCGACGAGGGTCCCACGAGCGGAACAACCTCTATGCCACGCCGTTGAGCCACGCGGGTTATCATCGCCCCCGGGTCGGCCACGCAGGGCAGCCCCGCCTCGCTGAGCAGGCCGATGTTCTCGCCGCGTTCTATGGCATCCAGATAGTTGCCAATCTCCTCGTGCGACGTGTGCTCGTTCAGCTCGTAGAACACAGTGTCGTCGATGGCATAGGGGTAGCCTGCTTTTTTGAGGAACCGTCGCGCAGTGCGCAGTTCCTCGACGATGAAGGTGCGGCAGGTGGCCAGCAACTCGGCGTTCGCCGCCGGCAATGAACAATTCATATCTTCGGCTCCGATGGGCACTGGGAAAAGTATCAGTCGTCCTCTCATTTGGGTAGCGTTTTTGTGACAACATAACGCCCTCGCCTCTTAATTATTGTATTACGGTAAGAGTCAAAAAGCACTTAACACTTAACACTTAGCACTTAACACTTAGCACTTAACACTTAACACTTAGCACTTAACACTTAGCACTTAACACTTAGCACTTAACACTCAACACTTAACACTTAACACTCAACACTTATGCCTGTTGGCACGCTTTTTGCATTTATTAACGCAGACGGATGGCAATAAAAAACGCTTTCCGCTGTTATCGTGATATTAAAATACTATAGTTATGAGAAAGACTCTCTTATTTGCTTGCGCATTACTGTCTGTTTCCATGGTGTCGTGTGCGCAACCCGCTGAGCGTCCTGCCCAGTCCCTGCCGGTGCAGCAGCCAACGGCGCCTGTGTCACGCCTCTCGCTCACCGACTTCACCGATGTGGCGGCGGCCACCATCGACGGTGTGGTACATATCAAGACCGAGATGACGCAGATGACGCCGCTCTACCAGTCGTTTTTCGGATTCATCATCCCGCAGGGTGTCCAGAAGCAGGTGTACAACGCCTATGGCTCGGGAGTCATCATCACCAGTGACGGCTACATCTTGACCAACAACCATGTGGTGCAGGATGCCGAGCGCATCACCGTGACCCTCAACGACCGACGCGAGCTGCCCGCCACATTGGTGGGCAACGACCCTGCCACCGACTTGGCTGTGATTAAGATTGAGGGCGAGGGACTCTGCTACCTTCCATTCGGCAACAGCGACCAGGTGCGTGTGGGCGAGCCCGTGCTGGCCATCGGCAACCCGTTCAACCTGACCTCGACGGTCACCAGCGGCATCATCAGCGCCAAGGCCCGCAATATGCACATCATTGACAATCCGCGCTCGAACGAGACTCCGCTGGAGTCGTTCCTGCAGACCGACGCGGCCGTCAACTCGGGCAACAGCGGCGGCGCCTTGGTCAACTCGCAGGCCCAGCTGATTGGTATCGTGACGGCCATTGCCTCGGGCAACGGCAACTATATCGGCTACTCGTTCGCCATTCCGTCCAACATCGCCGTCAAGGTGGCAGCCGACCTGCAGCGCTTTGGCTATGTGCAGCGCGGCTATCTGGGGGTGCAGGTCACCGAGGTCGACGCCTCTGTGGCCAAGCGTACCGGCGCCCGCGCCATCAAAGGCCTCTATGTGGCCCAGGTGGTGAAGGACTGCGCCAGCGACCGTGCCGGCATCCGTCAGGGCGACATCATCCTGCGGGTGGCGGGCAAGGAGGTGAACACCTTTGCCGAGATGATGGAGGAGCTGGGCCTCTTCTCGCCCGGCGACGAGGTGGAGGTGGACTACGAACGTGACGGCCACACCAATACCGTCAAGGCGAAGTTGCTCAATTCGCAAGGAAACACCCAGATAATAAGAAAGAACTAGTGAAACAGGAAGGGCTGGAGAAGTCAGGAAACCTGAAATGACCAGAGGGGGAGGGGTTGGAATAGGGCAGGATGACGCTTGAGGAGAAATACGTGGAGATGACCGAGAGGCCGGTGAAGTTGCTGGTCTGTCAGATGGCTGTGCCGACAATTATCGCCATGGTGACAACGGCGTTGTACAATGTGGTCGACGCCGCCTTCATCGGGCGTCTGAGTACCGAAGGTACCGCCGGTATCGGCATTTCGTTTGCCTACATGACCTTCATCCAGGCGATGGGGTTCTTCTTTGGGCATGGTAGCGGCAACTATATCAGTCGAGCCCTGGGGGCCAAGGATGTGTCGTCGGCCTCGGTGGTGGCCAGCGTGGGTTTTTTCACGCCGTTCCTTTTGGGCATGTTGGCGGCTGCGGTCTGCCTGCCCAATCTGTCGGCATTGAGCAGGCTGCTCGGTGCCCCGGAGGATGTGGTGCCCTACGCTGACGATTATTTGCGTTATATTGTTGTGGCTACGCCTTTCATGATGTCGGCGCTGACGCTCAACAACCAACTGCGTTTGCAAGGAAATGCCCGCTTTGGCATGGTGGGTATCGTCAGTGGAGCCATCTTGAATATTGCGCTCGACCCTCTGTTTATTTTTGTGTGCGGCATGGGTGTCAGCGGTGCCTCGCTGGCTACAGCCGTCAGCCAGCTTTTCGCCTGGGGGCTGCTTTTGTATGGGACGTTCAAGCCCGAAAGTGTACATGTCAGTCTGCGGAGTTTCAAACCGAGCCTGAAGGTCTATTACGAGATATTCCGTGGCGGGTCGCCGTCTCTTTTCAGGCAGGTGTTCAACTGCGCAGCCGCGGTGTCGCTGAACTATTGTGCAGCTCTTTATGCCCCCGAGGGGCAGGAGGCCTCGGCTGTGGCGGCATTCGCTGTGGTGACACGCATCATGATGTTTGCTTTCAGCGTGGTGCTGGGATTTTGTCAAGGGTTCCAGCCCGTGTGTGGGTTCAATTACGGGGCCAGGAAGTACGACCGTGTGCGTGAGTCGTGGCTTTTTGCCACCTGTGTGGGCACCGCTTTCCTGCTGGTTATCTCGGCGATAGGTCTGCTCTTTGCACCACAGATAGTTGCGCTCTTCCGTGCCGAGGACCCGGCGTTGATAGCCATTGGTGCTGTCACTTTGCGTTGGCAGTGTGCCGCCTTCCCGTTGGTGGGGCTTTTCACCGCCACAGGCATGCTTTTCCAGAATATCCGCATGACGTTCCCGGCCACCTTGCTGAGCATCTGCCGCAACGGTCTGTTCTTCCTGCCTGCCATTCTTTTGCTGCCCCTCTGGCTGGGCCTCCAAGGGGTGCAGATGGCCCAAGCTGTGGCCGACGTGCTGACTTTCATTCTGGCGGTGCCTTACGCTTTCTGGATCAACCGCAAGTTGAAAAGTGTTAAGTGTTAAGTGTTTAGTGTTAAGTGTTAAGTGTTAAGTGTTAAGTGTTTAGTGTTAAGTGTTTAGTGTTAAGTGTTTAGTGTTTAGTGTTAAGTGTTTAGTATTTAGTGTTAAGTGTTAAGTGTTAAGGGCTTTTCGACTCTTCGACTCATTGACTCTTTGACTTTCCACTTTTCACTTAACACTTAACACTTAACACTTAACACTTTTTTTTGTCACTTGAAATAATTGTCGTATATTTGCATTTTAATTGTATTGGTAACAATATGATGTATCTGTCTATGGATAAGGAACTCCGAGAGCAAATACGCGACATTATGCAGCACGAGGTGGTGCCTGCAACAGGGTGTACCGAACCCGGCGCAGTGGCGCTGTGTGTGGCCAAGGCCGTCGAGTTGCTGGGCTGTGAACCCGCGCACGTCACTTTGCGGCTGAGCAAGAATGTTTTCAAAAATGCCATGGGTGTGGGTATTCCCGGCACGGGCATGATCGGCCTGCCGATAGCGGTGGCGATGGCTGTGGTGCACGGCGACTCGCGACGCGGCCTCGAGGTGCTCACGATGCCTGCAGAGGAGGTGGACGATGCCAAACGCTGGCTGGCCAACCATGGCGACACGGTCGACATCAGCGTCAAGGAGTCCAGCGACAAGCTGTATATTGAGTGCTGCGTGAGTGCGGAGTGCGGAGGTCGGAGTTCGGAGGTGACGACGGTTATCGCGAAGCGGCACAACAATTTTGTGTTCTTGAAGAAGGACGACCAGGTGCTGCTGGACCACCATCAGGGTCTCTTCCAGGAGCAGGTGGACGACGACGACCCGAAGGAGGATAACCGCCAGCGGCTGGAACTGTCGGCACGCATGGTGTACGACTATGCCACCACGGCGCCGCTGGACGAGCTGGAGTGGCTGCGCGCGACGGTGCAGCTCAACGATGCGGCGTCGGAGTGTGGCTTGGAGGGCATGGGTCTGCACACGGGTCAGATACTGATGGAGCAGGCGCGAGGCGACATGGTGCACACCGTGGTGGCCCGCACTGTGGCGGCCAGCGACGCCCGCATGGACGGGTGCACCAAGCCGGTGTACAGTAATTCGGGCTCCGGCAACCAAGGCATCTGCTGTACTCTCCCCACCTATTACTACGGCAGGATGAAGGGCTGCAGCGACGAGCAGATTCTGCGTGCGCTGACGATGAGCCATCTGATGAGCATCTACATCAAGCGCGGCATCGGCCGGTTGAGCGCTCTCTGCGGCATCGTCAACGCCACGATGGGCGTCAGCGCGGCGCTGACCTACCTGGAGGGCGGCAGCTTCGAGCAGGTCGGCTACGCAATGAAGAATATGATCAACACCATCGCCGGTATGGTGTGCGACGGTGCCAAGCCCAGCTGTGCGCTCAAGATGAGCGTGGGCCTCTACTCGGCCTTTGTGTGCAGCGAGCTGGCGGTGCATTGCCGCGTGGTGGACTGTACCGACGGCTTGAGCGAGAGCGACCTCGACTGCAGCATACGCAACTTGGGACGACTCGGCAAGGACGGCATGAACCAGACCGACGACATGATACTCGATATCATGACGCACAAGCAAAGTTAAAAGGCGTCTGTTGATAACTTTGTCCGACGGCAGGTTGCCGGAAAGGAAAAAACAAGTAATTTTGCACTTCGAAACAACAGTAATAAAATGAGAGAAATGGAAAACAAAGAGCAAAGGAAAGAGGAACTCTACAGCCAGGCTATTCCTGCCGGCAAACGTAGGTATTTCTTCGACGTGAAGGAAACACGTGGCGGTGACAAGTTTATTACCATTACCGAGAGCCGCAAGCTGTTCGACAACAACACCGGCGATTTTTACTTCGAGAAGAACAAGATGTTCCTCTACAAGGAGGACTTCGACAAGTTCCGTCAGGGGTTGGAGAATGCTTTCTCGTTTATCGAGACCGGCATCGTGCCGCCTCCCGTGGTCGTGGAGGAGAACAACTGGCACGACGACACCGAACGCAAGCTGGAAGAGATTGACTTTAAATTTTAAGCTGTAAGCTGTAAGTTTTAAGTAGCTTCGCATGTTGTGATTTGTACTCACAGCTTCATACTTAAAACTTAAAACTAATAATTTTATGGCAAAGATAATTTCTATAGCCAACCAGAAGGGTGGGGTAGGTAAGACCACCACGGCGGTGAACCTCAGCGCCGCTTTGGCGGTGCTTGAGAAGAAAGTGCTGCTGGTCGACTGCGACCCGCAGGCCAATGCCACCTCCGGCCTGGGGGTCGACCCCGACGCATTAGAGAAGAGCGTCTACGACTGCATCCTCGGTCAGGCTTCTGCTCGCGACATTATTCTCGAGACCGACACTCCCAACCTCGACTTGCTGCCTACCCGCATCGACCTGGTGGGCGCCGAAGTGGAGCTCATCAACGAGAAGGGCCGTGAGCAGTTCCTCGGTCGTGCGCTGGCTCCCGTGAAGGATGACTACGATTTCATCATCGTCGACTGCTCGCCGTCGCTCGG
Source organism: uncultured Bacteroidales bacterium (assembly GCA_946406015.1). Lineage (GTDB taxonomy): Bacteria > Bacteroidota > Bacteroidia > Bacteroidales > P3 > Colimorpha. The sequence continues at coordinate 16,917 of CAMJJD010000013.1, forward strand.
TCTGATCACCATCAACGCACTGACGGCGTCCGACTCGGTCATCATCCCCATCCAGAGCGAATACTTCGCCCTCGAGGGACTGGGCAAGTTGCTCAACACCATCCGTATTGTCCAGACGCGCCTCAATCCCAAACTCGCTATCGAAGGATTACTCATCACGATGTACGACAACCGGTTGCGACTGGCACGTCAAGTGGTGGAAGACGTGCGTGGCCACTTCAAATCGATGGTGTTCGACACGCTCATCTACCGCAACACCAAACTCGCCGAAGCTCCCAGCTACGGCAAGAGCATCATCATGCACGACGCTTCGTCGACCGGGGCCGTCAACTACCTCAACCTCGCTCAGGAGATACTGACCAGAAACGGGACGAAAAGTTGATTGGCTGGAGTGGAAGAGTAGGGAAGTAAAAAAGTAACTCGGAGTCTTGAAGTCTCGAAGTCTCGAAGTCTTGATAAAGAAATAAAGGAATAAACACAATGGCAACAAAGCAGAAGAGTGGAGGATTGGGCCGAGGGCTGGGTTCCATCCTGCCCGACATAGACCTGGAAACCGTCAAGCCGGTGGCCGACACCATCAGTATGGTGCCGCTCGCCCAAGTGACTTCCAATCCGTTCCAGCCCCGCAAGGAGTATGACGAGACCGCCCTCGAGGAACTGGCGCAGAGCATCCGTCAGCAGGGCGTCATCACCCCCATTACGGTGCGCCACATGCCCGACGGCAGCTACCAGCTCATTGCCGGTGAGCGCCGCACCAAGGCTGCCCGACGTGCCGGATTGAAGGAAATTCCGGCTTATGTCCGTACCGCCACCGACAACCAGATGATGGAGATGGCGCTGGTGGAGAACATACAGCGTGCCGACCTCAATGCTATGGAGGTGGCGCTGGCCTACCGCTCGCTTATCGAGGAATGCCGTCTGACGCATGAGGAACTGAGCGAGAAAGTGGGCAAGGACCGTTCCACCATCACCAACTATCTGCGTCTGCTCAACCTGCCGTCAGAGACCCAGCTGGCGCTGAGCCGCGATGTCATCAGTATGGCTCATGCCCGCGCTCTGGCTGGTGTGGACGATATAGAGCGGCATCTGGAAATACTGCACGAAGTTATCGACCGCAAGCTGTCGGTCCACCAGACCGAGCAGTTGGTGAAGTCAGGCAAGGGAAAGCCCAAGGTGGCCGTCAGACGCCGGGGTGACCTGCCCGAGACCCATCTGGCCGCCCAAAGTCGCCTGAAAGAGCGTTTGCAGTCGACGGTCGAAATCAAGCGTTCGCAACGCGGCAAAGGCACCTTGACTATCGCCTTCAACAACGATAGCGATTTTGAACGGATAATGGCAATAATTGAAAGTTGAAAATTGAAACCGGTATAGCAAGGAAGTTTGTGCTTGTGCTATGTGCAAGCATGATTTTCATTTTTCATTTTTCACATTTCAATTCCCTACAAGCCCAAGAGCATTCGGCCACCAAGGCTCTGTGTCTCTCTATTCTCCCCGGTGCCGGACAGGTCTATAACCACCAGGCGTGGAAGATTCCCATCATCTATGGTGCTTTCTCGGGCATGGGGTATCTGATCTACGACAACTACAAGAGTATGAAGATGTTCAAGGATGAGGTGCTTTTCCGGGCCAACAATCCCGGTTCCACCAACCTCCCCGACTATGCCAGCTACCCTGACAATAGTATCCGAAGCCTCTACAACTCCTACAACCAGACCTACCAGTTGATGATTATCATCACCGTAGGCATCTACGCCCTCAACCTTATCGACGCCTATGTCTTCGGGCATCTTTTCGACTTCCAGATGAGCGACGACATCAGCCTCGGGCCCTCGTTGATGGGCACCCCATTCGGTGTCAAACCCACACTGGGTGTCACCATTAATTTATAAAGAATACACAATAACACATTAAAGCAATGATAAGCAAACTTCTGATGTTACAGACCGACGCGGCGGCCGTCGTCGACACAATTGAGAATGCCGCCGCCACTGCCGCCCCCGAGCGCATCACTCTGTGGGATATGGCCCTCAACGGCGGTTGGATTATGTTGGTGCTGGTACTGCTGCTGGTGCTGGCCATCTACATCTTCATCGAACGTTTCCTCACCCTCAACGGAGCCCTCAAAGGACAGGAGGACGAGCAGTTTATGGATAAGATACGCGAGTACGTGCACGAGGGCAACGTCGATGCCGCCCGCAATCTGGCCAAAGAGACGGCCACTCCGCTGGGCCGCATGATCAGCAAAGGCTTCTCGCGCCTCGGTCGCCCGCTGCCCGACATCCAGGCTGCTATCGAGAACGAAGGCCAGCTTGAGGTGGCTCGTCTCGAGAAACGTGTCTCCTATGTCGCCACCGTCGCCTCGTTGGGACCCATGATCGGTTTCCTTGGCACCGTGACGGGCATGATCACCGCCTTCCAGGATATGGCCCATGCCGGCAACAATATCGACATCAGCCTCCTCTCCACTGGCATCTATGAGGCTATGGTGACCACCGTCGGCGGTCTCATCGTCGGTATCATCTGCTACTTCCTCAACAACTTGCTGGTCAGCCGCATCAACAAGGTTGTCTTCGAACTCGAAGTGCGCGCCAATGAGTTTATGGACCTCCTCCATGAGCCAGCTTGATGATGTTTAATGTTTATTGGTTGTTCACTTTAACCATTAACCATTAACCTTTAACCTTTATGATTAAGAGTCAGAACAAAATCAAGATAGAGGCCAACTCGTCGAGCATGAGTGACTTGGTGTTTCTGTTGCTCATCTTCTTCATGATTACCTCGACGCTCATCAGCCCCAACGCCGTCAAGCTTCTCCTCCCCGAGAGCAGCAGCAAGACGATGGCCAAGCAGAACGTGACGGTCTATATCGACGAATCCTACAACTTCTATGTCGGCGAGACGGCAGTCACCACCGACCAGCTGCAGCCCGCCATCGCCGCCGGCATCGAGTCCGGTGTCGACGACGCCTGCGTCGTCCTGCGTGCCGACAAAACTGTGCCCGTGCAGTATGTCGTCAATGTCATCGACGCCGTCAACGAGATAAACGCCGCTTCAGGCAGCAAACATAAAGTCATTCTTGCAACATCCCCCAAGAAATGAGTAACCAACTGAAATCCGGTATCGGCACCGCCGTCATCATGGCCCTCGTGGCTGTGGTGCTGCTCTCTTTCGGTTACGACCCGCCCGACCCGCCGATACCCGAAGAGGGTGTCGAGGTGAATATCGGCGACAGCGACTTCGGTCTGGGGAGCGACCCTGAGCCCGCCAGCGAAGCTTCCAGCTATGCCCCTCCCGCGGCTCAGAACCAGGTGGCCACCCAGCACACCGAGCCTAGCGTCAGCATGCCCAGCACGCCCAACCAAGGCACGGTCACCAACCCCGCCGCGCAGGAACAGCCTCAGGTGGAAAACAAGGAGCCCGAGATAAACAAGAACGCCCTCTTCACCGGCCGTCGCAACCGCACCAACCAAGGGGGAACCGGTAGCGAAGGAAACACCTCGGGGACCGGCAATCAAGGCAACCCCAACGGCACGCCCAACAGCAACAACTACAACGGCAACGGCGGCAGCGGCACCAACTACCGCCTCACGGGCCGCAACGCCGTCTCTCTCCCCAAGCCCGATTACAATTCCAACCAGCAGGGCAAGATTGTCATTGACATCTGGGTCAACCAGCAGGGACAGGTGACGCGAGTCGAAGGCCCCGCCCAAGGCTCCACCATCACCAACAGCGCCATGGTCGAGCAGGCCAAGAAAGCCGCCCGTAAGGCACGCTTTAATGCCGACACCAAAGCCCTCGAGGAGCAGAAAGGCGCCATCACCTACATCTTCACCATTTAATACTTAACACTAACCACTAACCACTCATGCGCCTCGACAAGTACCTTTGGGCTGTGCGCCTCTACAAGACCCGATCCTTGGCTGCCGACGCCTGTCAGGCAGGTCGGGTCAAACTCACCGTCGACGGCCGCGAGCTCAAGCCTTCGCACGACGTCAAAATCGGCGAGCGCTACAGCCTCAACATCGACCAACTGCACAAAGAGGTCGAGGTACTCGCCATCCCGCCCAATCGTGTCGGCGCTCCACTCGTGCAAGGCTTCCTTATCGACCGTACCCCCGCCGAAGAGTATGAACGCATCCAGATGGCTCGCCAGTATGCCTTCGAGCGGCGCGACCGCGGTGTGGGACGTCCCACCAAACGCGAGCGTCGTGACATCGAACGTTTCAAATACGAGTGACGGAAAAATATGTTAAAAATAATATTTTTCCGAAAAACGCTGCAATAAAAGTCTTAATAGTTATACCTAACCAACAGAGAAGAGCAAGTGGAAGACAGACAGATAGTGGAGAGTGTGCTGGCTGGTGACACACGGCAGTATGCCGAAATCGTCAACCGCTACCAGCAACAGGTCGCCAACCTGACCTACAAACTCTGTGGCAACCGCCTCGACATCGACGAAGTGACACAGACGGTCTTTGTCGAACTCTACACCGCCCTGCCTCGCTTCCGCTTCGACTCGAAACTGAGTTCTTTCATCTACCGCATCACCGTCAACACCGTCTGCAAGATGCTCAAGCATGAAAACCGCTTCCTCTCGGCCGACGCCATGGAGAATCTGCCCGAGCAGCGCAGCGAAGACCTCGATGCCCAGCAGCGTATCATCCGCGAGGAGCAATATGCTCAGCTCCGTTCCGCCATCGGACACCTCAAAGATGAGCAGCGTACAGCCCTCGTGCTCTACGCCTTCGAGGATTTCAGCTACCAGCAGATTGCCGACGTGATGCAATGTAGCCTGAGCAAAGTGGAGAGCCTCATATTCAGAGCCAAGAAGAACCTCGCAAAAGAAGTGAAACGATGAACATAGACCAGACATTGGAGCAGCTTTCGCACCTGAAGTGCCCTCGGCAGGTGGATGTCACCGACCGCGTGATGGAGCAAGTCATGCAACGCCCCTACCTGCAGCCGCAACACTCCCCGTCCCGCAGCCTCAGCCGCGGACGGCTCATCCGCCGCATCGGCATCGTGGCAGTCGCTGCGTCGCTGGCTTTGGTGGTGGTCAATGTGGCAACCATCTACACCCGCTCCTACGACGAAGAAAGCATGGGTTCCACCCTGGCCCAACTCAACGACTACTCCTCATGGAACACTGTCGAGGAGATGGCCGTCAACCCGTACGAATATCTTTACGAAGAATAATACCGCTATGAAAAGATACTTTATTCTTGCCCTGCTCATTGCCATAGCTGCACCTGTCGTCGCGCAGCACGACGGCCGTCACCCCGAAAAGAAGCGTCCGACCGACATCACCGAGCTCGTCGATGACCTCAGCGCTCCCCAGAAGCATAAGATAGACAACATCAGCAAGGAATCGAAGTCTCGCGTCGAGTCCCTACGTCAGCAACGGCAGGCGGTACGCGACAGCATACGCTTCTATATGGAGCTCGAGGGCGATCAGAGCAAGGCCCTTTATCCGCTCTTCGACCGCGAAGCGCAGCTCCAGGCCGCCGTCAGCCGCGAGATGTACAGCGCCAAACTCCGCATCGACGAGATCCTCACCAAAGAACAGCGCGCCGCCCTCCGCAAGGCCACCCGTCGCGACGTTCCAGCCAAGCACGCCAAACCGCAGTCCTCCAAGCTGCCGGTTGAGAAACGTTAACCACAGCCTCGTTTTTTCCCCTCCATTTCTTCGGCATTTCTTCGGTTTTTATCGAAGAAGTACCGAAGAAATGTTGTATAAGGAGATAGAATCAGTTACTTCAACGACCATCATTCTTCTATTGTTTTCCTGCTGTTCTTTTAGAAATGTAAAAGAATAATGGGTAAAAACGTGATAATCAAGTAACCTGTATCTTCAGTGTGTTGCTTCCCGCCCAGAGTTGTTTTGGTAAAATAATCTATTGTATGTCATTTTTATTTTGTATATTTGCACTTTCCCTCCCTTGTGGGAGGGTGTGCTAATTATTTGAAAACTAAACTAGTATAGCAGTAATGAGAAAACTTGCAGTAGTGGCTTTCGGAGGCAACGCGCTGTTGCGTAGCGGCCAGAAAGGCACATATAAAGAACAGATAGAGAATGTGGAGGCCACATGTGAGAGCCTCTGCGCCCTGCTGAAACGTGGGTACAACGTGGTGATTGGCCACGGTAACGGCCCCCAGGTGGGCAATGTGATGCTCCAGCACGAAGCTGGCAAGCTGACCGGAGTCGAGGCTATGCCGATGGACTTCTGTGTCGCCGAGACGCAGGGCTCCATCGCCTACCTCATCGAGATGGGTCTGCGCAACGTGATGGCCCGCAACGACATTCAGCGCGATGTGGTGACCCTCATCACCCAGGTGGCTGTCAACAAGCTGGACCCGATGTTCCAGAACCCCACCAAGCCCGTGGGCCCCTATTACACTAAGGAGCAGGCCGAAGAGTTTGCCCGTGAGACCGGTGCCAAATACAAGGAAGACCCCAAGGGCAACGGCTGGCGCAAGGTGGTGGCTTCGCCCAAGCCTGTGCGTATCAACAACATCAAGATAGTGAAGCAGTTGGCTACCGCTGGCCACATTGTGGTCACCGTTGGCGGCGGCGGCATCCCTGTGGTGGAGGAGAGCGACTATGTGCGCGGCGTCGAAGCCGTCATCGACAAAGATCTCGCCAGCGCCCTCTGCGCCGTCGAAATCGGTGCCGACGAGTTCTACATCCTGACCGATGTGCCTAAGGTGTACATCAACTTCCGCAAGGAGAACGAGCAGGCCCTCGACACCATCACCATCGCCCAGGCCAAGCGGTACCTCGAAGAGGGTCAGTTTGCCGAAGGCTCGATGGCGCCCAAGGTGCGCGCCGCCATCATGTTCGTCGAGCACGGCGGCAAGGAGTGCATCATCACCGAGGCCGGCCAGCTGGACAACCCCAACTGCGGCACGAGGATTGTCCGCTAAGCGGACAATCCTAATTGTGAATTTTGAATTCCGAATTTCGAAAAGATGGACAACCCGCTGTACAGCAAAAGCAAACAGCTTGCAATAAACATCGTAAAGTTGTACAAAAAGCTTTCCGATGAAAAGGGCGAGTATGTTTTGTCCAAGCAACTGCTGCGTAGCGGTACAAGTATTGGAGCCAATATCAGAGAAGGTAAGCGTCCTCAAAGCGCTGCCGATTTTGTCAGCAAATTATCCATTGCACTGAAAGAGGCTGAGGAAACGCTTTATTGGCTGGAAATACTGTTCGAGACTGACTATATCGACAAAGCCACTTACGAAGTGTTTTATGGCAAAACAGAAGAGATAGTGAAAATACTAGTCTCAGTCATCAAAAACAAGAAAGGGGAAATATAAAATTCACATCATTGACAGGCAATAATTCAAAATTCATAATTCAAAATTCAAAATTAATTGAAATGGCTTACAATTTAAGAAACCGCAATTTTCTGAAGATTTTAGACTTCAGTCCGAAGGAACTCAACTATCTGCTCGACTTGGCCCGCGACCTCAAACGCGCCAAATATGCCGGCACAGAGCAGCAGCACCTCAAAGGCAAGAACATCGCCTTGATTTTCGAGAAGACTTCGACCCGCACTCGCTGCGCTTTTGAAGTCGGTGCCAAGGATCAGGGTGCACACGTGACCTATCTCGGCCCCACCGGTAGCCAGATTGGCATCAAGGAGAGCATGAAGGACACCGCCCGTGTGTTGGGTCGTATGTTCGACGGCATCGAGTATCGTGGCTTCGACCAGGCCACCGTCGAGGAACTGGCAGAATACGCCGGCGTGCCTGTGTGGAACGGTCTCACCGCTGAGGCTCACCCCACCCAGATCCTTGCCGACTTCCTCACCATCCAGGAGCATACCGACAAGCCCCTCAATCAGGTGAAGTTCGCTTACATTGGCGATGCCCGCTACAATATGGGTAACAGCCTTATGGTCGGCGGCGTGAAGATGGGTATGGACATCCGCATCATCGCCCCCAAGAAACTGCAGCCTGCCAAGGACCTCGTCAAGAAGTGCCAGGAGATCGCCAAAGAGACCGGCGCCAAGCTCACCGTCACCGACGACGTCGAGAAGGGCGTGAAGGGCCTCGACTTCATCTACACCGACATCTGGGTGTCGATGGGCGAACCCGACAGCGTGTGGAAAGAGCGCATCAAGATGCTGATGCCCTACCAGGTCAACGCTGCCCTGATGAAAAAGACCGGCAACCCCAAGTGCAAATTCATGCACTGCCTGCCCGCCTACCACAACCTGGAGACCAAGGCCGGCCGCGACGTGAACGAGAAGTTCGGCCTGAACGGTATCGAGGTCACCGAGGAGGTGTTCGAGAGCGAGAACAGCATCGTCTTCGACGAGGCTGAAAACCGTATGCACACCATCAAGGCCGTCATGGTGGCCACCCTCGGCGACTAACGGAATTGAAAGTTGAAAATTGAAAATTGAAATTCTTCTGACGCGTAATGCTCGGAGGTTTCAATTTTCAATTTTCATTTTTGTTTTTTCAACTATCAACTTTCAATTTTCAATTTGAAAAATGTGGTTTACTAACTTACTTACCAGTGGAGGCGTGGGCACTACGGTGCTTATGCTCTCCGTCTCTATCTTCGCAGGCCTGCTGTTGGGCAGGTTCAAAATCAAGGGTGTCTCGCTCGGCATCACGTGGGTGCTCTTCGTGGGCATCCTGCTGAGCGCCCTGGGCATTCAATGCAACGGTGAGATGCTTCACATCATCAAGGAGTTCGGCCTCATTCTCTTCGTCACCGCCGTCGGCCTGCAGGTGGGTCCCGGTTTCTTCAAGAGTTTCAAGAAGGGAGGTCTGGCCATGAACGGTATGGCCCTTGTCAATGTCGCCTTCGGCGTGGTCATCACCTACATCATCGCCCGTGTGGCCGACCAGAGCCTGACCGATATGGCGGGCGTCTACACTGGTGCTGTCACCAACACGCCCGGCCTCTCGGCGGCACAGCAGACGGTGCGCGACCTCGGTATGGCCGACGCCGCCGACCAGCTGGCCGCAGGCTACGCTGTGGCCTATCCGTTGGCTGTGGTGGGCATGATTGCCTGCTGCCTGCTGCTCAGACCCCTCTGCCGCATCGACCTCAAGAACGAGCCCGTCTCTGACGAAAGTGTCGAGCCTGCTGCCAAGAAACAGGCCACCCCGGCTTCGCAACGCCACAAGGTCAACCTCATCCCCATCTTCGTCATCATCGCTCTGGGCATCATCGTGGGCTCCATCCCCATCCCGGTCGGCATGTCGGCCCCCGTCAAGCTGGGTTTGGCCGGCGGTCCGCTGGTGGTGAGCCTCATCGGTGCCTGGCTGGGTGTCAAGAAGGGTTGGTTTACCACCGAGTTCACCGACAGCCACGGTGTGTGGATGTTGCGTGAGGTGGGCATCGCCCTCTTCCTGGCTGGTGTCGGCCTCAGCGCCGGCGGAAGCTTCCTGGCCACCATCCAGGCCGGCGGTTACATGTGGATTCTCTACGGCGTCATCATCACTATGGTGCCGCCGCTGCTGGTGGGCCTCTTCGGCCGCTTGGTGCTGAAGATGAACTACTACACGCTGATGGGCTTCATCGGCGGCAGCCACACCGACCCGCCGACGCTGGCTTTCGCCAACAATATGGCCCCCGAAGGCTGCAAGCTGCCCAACACCGGCTACGCCACCGTCTATCCCCTCACGATGTTCCTCCGCATCTTCACCGCCCAACTACTCGTTTTGCTGGCATGAAGCATAAGATGATTACAACAGGTGGAAAGTGGAAAGTTATTGTTCTGATATCTTTCCTCTTTCCACTTTCCTTTTTCCATTTGACGCAGGCGCAGGACACCTCCAAGGTGCGTGTCAAACCCTACGGATTCATCCGAAACTATTACACTTTCGACAGCCGTCATACTTATACCGTTGTCGGAGGCGAGTATAATATGATACCCTACGACATCGACACTGTCGACGGTGTCGACCTCAACGCAGTTCCGCAGGGGCAGTTGCAAGCGCTCACGTCTCGTTTCGGCGTTGCTCTCTCCGGACCTCGGGTTTTCGGGTGGAGCTTGAGTGGCAAGCTGGAAGGCGACTTCGGAGGCTTCGGAAGCAACAATATGGTGCTCCGTCTGCGTCTTGCCTACTTGAAGCTGAACAAAGGAGGTAGAGAAATCCTTGTCGGCCAGGATTGGCATCCGCTTTCGGGCGACATCATGCCCGAGGTACTCGGTATGGCCGCCGGCGCGCCGTTCCGCCCGCACAGTCGCACGCCGCAGATACGTGGCACACGCTATTGGGGTTCGTTCGGCTACACCGCCGCACTTCTCTGGCAGTTGCAGTATATGAACAACGGCCCCACCAGTGCCAGCAATCCTGCCAGCACCGCCAGCATCGTCTTTGCCAACAACGCTCTCTGGCCCGAGGCGTTCATCGGTGCCAACTTCAGGCAGGGCGTATGGTATCTCCAGTTGGGACTTGACGCACAGATACTCCGTCCTCGCACCCATGCCCTCTCAGGTGGCGTCACCCAGAAGGTCGACGAGACCGTCACCTCGTTATCTCCCACGCTCTATCTGCAGTATGTCGAGGGCCTGTGGAGCCTCAAGTTCCGTACTTTGCTGGCCGAGAACACCAGCCACTTGAACCAGCTGTGTGGTTATGCTGTCACCGGCGTGAACCCCGATGGCTCCTGGAGCTATGCTCCCATTCGAAACAGCATCTCTTATCTCAACATCGCCTATGGCAAGAAGTACCGCTGCAACCTTTTCCTAGGTTACATGCAGAACCTTGGGGCAGGGGAGCCCCTATATGACTTCGGCACGGGTGACTACCGTATCTACATGAAAGGTGGCGAGAACTTCACCCATCTGGCCTCTGTTTGGCGTGTGGCCCCGTCGTTCAGCTATAACATCGCGGCTTTCAACCTCGGCGTTGAATATGAGCTCACCGCCGCCAACTACGGCGACATCTCAGCGGATGGCTCGATTCTCGACAACAGCAATCTGCACCAGGTGATGAACCACCGGTTATGCCTCCTGGTGAAATACAATTTCTGAAATGAAAAAGGGAGCCGCACGGCTCCCTTTCCCTTTAACCCTCTATGGCTTCTGGTTCGGCGGTGAGGGCCTCGTCCAGGGCCTTCGACGTCTCGCCTTTGATGATGTCAAAGTCGATCTTCTCCTCGTCGGCTGTCACCCTGATGGTGTCGCCCGGCAGTATGTCGGCCTTGATAATCTCGTCGGCCAGATCGTCCTCTATATAGCGCTGTATGGCGCGGCGCAGCGGACGTGCGCCGTACTGCTCGTCCCAGCCTTTCTTCACCAGAAAGTCCTTGGCCCGCTCGTCCATCTCCACCTCGAAGCCCATCTTGCGGATGCGGTCGAAGAGGCCGCGCAGCTCGATGTCGATAATCTTGTGTATCTCCTCGCGACCGAGCGAGTTGAAGTAGATGATGTCGTCGATGCGGTTCAGGAACTCGGGGGCGAAGGTCTTCTTGAGGCTCTTCTCTATCACGTCGCGCTGCATGGCTCCTTTCTCGGCCTCGCGGGCGCTGGTGTTGAAGCCCACGCCTACGCCGAAGTCCTTCAGCTGGCGCGAGCCGATGTTGGAGGTCATGATGATGATGGTGTTCTTGAAGTCCACCTTGCGGCCGATGCCGTCGGTCAGCTGGCCGTCGTCGAGCACCTGCAGCAGCACGTTGAACACGTCCGGGTGTGCCTTCTCCACCTCGTCGAGCAGCACGATGGAGTAGGGCTTGCGCCGCACGCGCTCGGTCAGCTGGCCGCCCTCCTCGTAGCCCACATATCCCGGAGGCGCGCCGATGAGGCGGCTCACGGCGAATTTCTCCATGTATTCGCTCATGTCGATGCGTATCATCGCCTGCTCCGAGTCGAAGAGGTACTTGGCCAGTATCTTGGTCAGGTAGGTCTTGCCCACGCCGGTGGGGCCGAGGAAGAGGAAGCTTCCGATGGGGCGGTTGGGGTCCTTCAGGCCGGCGCGGTTGCGGCGGATGGCTTTGGCTATCTGGGCGATGGCTTCGTCCTGACCCACCACCGAGCCCTTCAGCTCGCTCTCCATGTTCAGCAGGCGGCCCTGCTCGCTCTCGGCGATACGCTCCACCGGCACGCCGGTCATCATGGCCACTACGGCGGCCACGTCCTGCGGCGTCACCTGTATGTGGCGGTCGCGCTCGTCCTCCTCCCAGCGCCGTTTCACGTCGGCCAGCTTGGCTTCCAGGTCGCGTCCCTGGTCGCGCAGCTCGGCGGCCTCGCTGTAGCGCTTCTCGGCCAGCACTGCCTTCTTCTTCTCCTCCACATGGGCCAGCTCCTCCTCGAGGGTGACAATCTCCTCCGGCACCTGCATATTGTTGATACGCACGCGGGCGCCCGCCTCGTCGAGCACGTCGATGGCCTTGTCGGGCTGCAGCCGGTCGCTGACGTAGCGCTCCGTGAGGTCGACGCAGGCCTGCAGGGCCGCGTCGCTGTATTGCACCGTGTGGTGCTGCTCGTAGGTGGGACGTATGTTCATCAGTATCTCCATCGTCTCCTCGGGCGTGGCGGGCTCTATGAGCACCTTCTGGAAGCGGCGGCTCAGGGCGGTGTCCTTCTCTATGTATTGGCGGTACTCGTCGAGGGTGGTGGTGCCGATGCATTGTATGGTGCCGCGCGAGAGGGCGGGCTTGAACATATTGCTGGCGTCGAGGCTGCCGGCCGCGCTGCCGGCACCCACGAGGGTATGTATCTCGTCGATGAAGATGATGATCTCGGGATGCTGCTCCAGCTCGGTGAGGATGGCTTTCATGCGCTCCTCGAACTGGCCGCGGTACTTGGTGCCGGCCACGAGACCCGCCAGGTCGAGGCTCAGCAGGCGTTTCCCGTAGAGGGTGCGGGGCACCTGCCCCGAGGCTATCTGCTGCGCCAGCCCCTCGGCGATGGCGCTCTTGCCCACGCCGCTCTCGCCGATGATGATGGGGTTGTTCTTCTTGCGGCGGCTGAGGATCTGTGCTATGCGCTCCAGCTCGTGGCGACGCCCCACGATGGGGTCGAGCTTGCCCTCCTGGGCCAGCTGCGTGAGGTCGCGTCCGAAATTGTCGAGGGCAGGCGTGCCGCTCTTCGACTCCTTGCGCTGCTGGCGGCCTACGGCGGGGTCGGCACCCACGGGGTCGGCGAAAGGCTCGTCGTTGTCGTCCTCGCTCGTCTGGCTCCGGAAGTCGGGCAGGGCCCCGCTCTCCTCCTGCGCATTGCCGCGCACGATGCGCGAGAAGCGCTCGTAGTCGACGCCCGCCTTCTGCAGCAGGTTGCTCACCAGGTTGTCGTTCTCCTGCAGCATGGCCAGGATAAGGTGCTCGGTGCGAATCTGTTTGGCCTTCACCTTGATACTCTCGAGGTAGGAGAGACGCAGCACCTTCTCGGTCTGCCGCAGCATGGCGATTTCGCTGTCGGCATTGTAGCGTATGTCGGCGTCGGCGTTGGACACTTGCTTCTCCAGCCGCTCCTTCAGCTGCATGATGTCCACGCCGAGGGCTGTCAGCATATTCAGGCCGCTGCACTCGCTGCAGCGCATCATGCCGAGGTAGAGGTGTTCCACTCCGATGGCTCCGTTCTTCAAGCGTATGGCTTCCTCCTTGCTGAAGTTCACCGTGTTACGCATGTTCTCGCTCAAGTTTGCTTCCATTGTCTGGGTCTATAATTCGAAATGCAAAATTACTACAAATAAGTGTATAGCAACATCCATGCCAGAGATTATTATCAACATCGGAATGTGAATTGTGACGATGATAATGACGTTGACTAATGTCCTCAGTCACCCAGCCACCCAGTCACTCTTCCCCTCAGTCACTCAGCCACTCAGTCACCCAGTCACCCAGCCCCTCAGCCACTCAGCCACCCAGTAACCCAGCCACTCAGTAACCCAGCAACCCAGCCCCTCTGCCACTCAGTCACCCAGTCACTCAGTCACCATATTTCAATTGCAAATGACAAATGACGAATGACAAGGGTAGGGTGGGACAGGTGCCATTTCCCATTTCCCATTTCCCAGTCCCCATTTCCCTATCTCATCCTGCTACCTGCTATCCGCTACCGGCTTTTCACTTTATACCTTAATGGCTGCTAGAATGTTAGTGGGACAGGTGCCTGTCCCCTGTCTCATTTGTGCATCGACGAGTTCCAGCAGATTGGCAATTTTCCCGATTCGATAGATGTGCAGAAACGCATACGCGGTGTGTTGCAGCTGCAAAAGGAGGTGTCCTACTGCCTCTACGGAAGCAAGAAACACATGCTGACCGACCTGTTCCAGAACAAACGGATGCCCTTCTATCAGTTTGGCGATATCCGATTCCTCCAACCCATTGCCCTCGATGACTGGACTCCCTTCATCCGCGGCAAATTTGAGGAGAAGGGGCAGTCAATCTCCGACGAGCAAATCTCAAGAAATACAACCTGGGGTCGAAGTCGAACATCAGCCGACTGACGGACACGCTGATAAAGAAAGAGCTGATAGAGAAAACCGGATGAACTGTAACCATCGCCGATCCTGTGTTCCGCCTATGGATGCTTGCAGCGAGGCAGCTTGTCTGCTTCGAGCATAAAAATGTTACTCTGCAAACTCAATATACCATATACCATATACCAATAAAAAAACCCGCCGCTTGTTTGCGACGGGTCCCCTTGGTTACGGTTTTTAATCCCCTGTGGGTCTTAGGCGATACGCCCCGCACCGCAGTAGAGAGTCTTGCTGAACTCGCCAGCACGGGCGCTGGTTTCATCGGCAGCCATGAAGGCATACACCTCCACGAAGTGACCCTGCCAATAGCCGGGCACGCGGACGGACACAGACTCGCTGGTGCGCTTGGCGGTGCCGTCACTGATGACCATTTCGTTGGCGGTCTTGCTGTAGACGACGAGGTACAGCTTGTCGTTCGCGCTGTTGTGGTTGGTGTCAAGGTAGTTGTCATCCACGGGGACGGCAACGGTCAGCGGGGTGCTGACGTCAAGTTCGCCGAGGGCGACGGCGGTCAGCTTGCTGTTCGTGGGCGTGAGGCTGATGAGCTCATAGTCAATTTCAGGCGCATCGGCGGTGCCCGAAATAAGGCTGTAGTTCTGCTTCACGAACTGACCCTGCGGGGTGGTTTGGTTCTTGGTGCCGAAGGCGCGCATGGTGAAACGCAGCGCATCGCCAAGGGCGCCAGCCATCTTGCCAGCGAGGGCGAAGTAGGCGCGTGCCAGCACTTGGTCGGCAGTCTTGGGGTTGTTGGGGCTGTCGTTGTACACGCGGATGACATTGAGTCCCTTCCAGCGGAAACCGACAGCCATACCGAACTTGTTACGGTAGTGGCCGTTTGGGCCAAACATTGTAATTGCCATAATTTACTTGGTTTTGGTTTGGTTAGACTTAGGTTAAATTATATCGTTGGCCATTGATATCTTGTTTTTGCGGAACGTGGCGGAACGTACATGGAACGTACGCGGAACGTACCCTCACCGTACGCGGAACGTGAAATGCACGTTGAAAGTATATATAATATACTTCGCGCGTATTGTTCACGTACGTCAGAAGAGGAGCATTGCCCGTGCGTCAGCCATGAAGTGTGTGCAGCTCTCGAAAAAAGTGCCTGCAATCACGGTGAGAATGGCGATGGCCACTTGAATGACCTTGCCCCAATCAATTTTTTCTTTTTCGTTCTTTGCCATAGTTCTGTGTTTTAAATTCGATGCAAAGATACGACGAAAAAGACACCTAAAGTGAAAAGTGAAAATCTACTCGCTGTAACTCTCTGTAGGCCTGCGAGTATACCTCCCCATATATAATATATACCTATATAATAACTCCATTTCGCGGGCAGGCTTGGCTGCATTTTTTATCAATCCAAACCACTGAATATCCCTTTTTAAGGTTGGGTAAGTGATGTCCAGCATTACAGCGACTTGGTTTGCTGGCCGCACCTCG
Organism: uncultured Bacteroidales bacterium; assembly: GCA_946406015.1. GTDB lineage: Bacteria > Bacteroidota > Bacteroidia > Bacteroidales > P3 > Colimorpha. The sequence goes on from CAMJJD010000013.1 coordinate 32,814, forward strand.
CATTTTACAATGAGCGTGTATGCTACACAGGCACGGTCATCGGGAGATAACTCTTTGATATCGCGTTTGTAATGACGGGTGCAATATTCTTTTGCTCTTACCAGACAGACGCAGGGGGGGGGCTAATGTGTTCATAATCTGAATGTTACGAAGTTTTTGTGTTTCAAATCGGTGCGGCAAAGATACAACTTTTTTTCGGTATATGGTATATGGTGAATTGCGAATGTTGCGGATTTTTTTGTATATATATTTATAGAAGTAATATATAATTCCTTAATTATTAATTGGTAAGCGCAAGTCGTTGACAATATACCATATACCATACACCTATTTTCACTTTGGAATTTTTTTCAAAATTCGATACTACTTTTGCATCGAATTTCAAAAACCCAAGGTTATGGAAAAATCAGTTCAAACACCCCCACCGAAAGCTGAAATCGAGTTTCAGTATTTCAAGTATTCCGACATGAGTGTCGAAATGCAGACCCAAGAGGACAACGACATGAAGATTCTCAAAGGTCGCGCGCTGATGAACAGCCGCGAAAAAAGGGTCACCTTCGTTCAGAACGCGCCCAGAGGCGCACGCAGTATAGAGGTCGCGCGCGGCGAACATTCGCGGATGGTTCGTCGCCCGGACGGCAACTATACGTTGACATTCCGTTTCAACGCCGAAGAAAAACTGCTTCGGGCGGCCATGCTTGCGGAAGTACGCAATATGGTCAACTTTGCATCAGCCGATTGTAACAACTTAAAAACCAAGAAAAATGAGAACAAACGAGAAGAAAAAGATTGAAAAGTTCGTCACAGGTGCCGACGACAGCGCATTGGCAATGGCCGCATTTTGTGTTGATGACTCTGGCGCCCTTACGATGGAGGCGCAAGGTAACGACAAGTCGATTGGTTACATTTACGTTGCTGTGTACAAGATGGTGCGCCAACAAATCAAACTCGGCAACATCACCGTTGAAGACGATTAGCTATGGAAAAAAGACAGTTCAAAAAGATAATGAGCGACTTTACAGAGAGGTCGCTTGTGAGTAAAACCACCACAACGGCATTGGTCGTTTCAGCAAATAAAGAAACATACACCGTCGCCGTGTTTGGTCGCCACAGTCAGCTGAAAAACTCCCTTGCATCGTTGATGGTGGATTATCCGGAGCTGATTTCAACCATTGACGGAGCCTGCCGACACGCCCGTGCCATTATCAAGGAACGCCAGAAAGAACAAGACAATGGAACGGAAAGTAGGTGAAATCTTCTTCGACGGCAACGTCTCGTTGCAGGTTGAAAAATCATCGTTCGGTTTTGGTTGCTGGGGTTGCTACTACAGCATGCCTAACGGGTGCGCACGAAACCGAGATGCCGCAGGTGCATGCTCAGACCTGCTAAGAACCGACCATCAATTTGTTATCTTTAAAGAAATCCAGCTATGAACATTTATGATTACAAGAGAGCTGTACGCACCTTGGGTTTCGTCAGCTTAGACGACCAAGCGGTTGTCGTCAGCCGCATGACCAAAGACGGCCAAATCATTACAAGGAACATGGGCGACTTGGAGGCCAGAAAGAAGATCTACGCGACCCTTCGCGTTCTGCCAGCCAACACAGATGGAGTGAACAGCACGGTAAGGGAGGAGGAACAATGAGCGAAACATGGCCAAATATGGAAAGACCAGTAGGAAGTGAATTTGAATACGAAGGACACCGCTTGAAGGTTGTCGAGAATCTTGGTTGCGATGGGTGTTTTTTTCACGCCCCTGACTGTCTTCGTGAATATTGGTTGGCAGGAATGGGCCCATGTTCAATGTACCATAGAAGCGACCAAAAAAGTGTAATCTTCCAAAAAATCGAAACACAAGATGCAAATGCAATCAAGACCCATTGACTCGGAGTTTGAGCTTGGCGGAGTCCCCTTAAAGGTCGTTGAGCACAAAGGCTGTGAAGGTTGTTTCTTCGAAGGCAGCCGTTGCAACTTCCCCGAACTTGGAGCCTGCTCGGGGGACTTTAGAGAAGACAAGAAGCCTGTTATCTTCCAAAAAATCGAAACAAAACAACAAAACACATGAAATTCAGCATTTTCAAGACAGCAAAAGCACAACGCGGTGAGCTATGCACCTACGAGAAGTTTCTGGAGGTGACCAGCTCGCCAGAGATAGCACGCCTCTGTAAAGAGATAGCCGCAGAAGAAGACCACGACAAACGCAGCGAGCTGAAAAAGCAGCTGCCCGTCGTCACTTGGCAGGCACTTTTTGAGGGGCGCAGAGTGAGCAAAGAGGCCATACCTAGCGGCCTGTTTATGCTCGACATTGACCACGTAGAAGACCCGTACGACCTCTATTCAAAGAAGATAGCAGGCCGCAGCAAGGAACTAGGCATCGTGTTTGCAGGAATGACCGCAAGTACGCATGGCCTCCGCTTGGTGGCCAAATGCCTGCCCACCCTCCACAGCATCGAAGAGTGTCAGCGCTGGCTGGCCTCCAACCTCAAAGTGGAATGCGACGAAGTCTGCAAGGATTGGGCACGCTGCTCGTTCCTCGTTCACGATAGCTACACCTACTTCATGGATGCAAAGACCATCTGGTGCGAAGACCCTGCCGTGGGCACTCAGTATGCAGGTGGCCTCAATCCCGTGCAGGTAAATGCCGATATGGAAGAAGCCCTTCGCAATGCCGAAAACCAAGCTGAAGCTACGCAGACTGGTGAGACGCCGGCCCCTCCGACCAGCAGCCAGCAGGCACTAGACCAACGCGAAGGGCTCTTCGGCGGCATAACCGAGTATCGTGGCATCCCGCTGGAAACCATAGCAAAAGAATGGCTGATGTCAACGGGTGGCATGCCTGTTGAAGGTGAACGCAATGCCCGTCTCTATAAGTGCGCACTCCGAATGCGTTATCTCACCGAGTTCAATCCTGCAACCCTGCTTCGTGTGCTACCCGATTGCGGCCTGCCCGAAGAAGAGCGGAAAACGCTTATTCAGTCGGCATTGAGCACCACCCGTGCAGGCGACATCCCCAATGATATCCGCAAGCTGGTGGAGAGGTTGGAGAAACAACATGCCCTCACGCCTGAAGAGCAGGTAGACGAGGAAATGGACTTCGACGTGAACAAACTGCCGCCGCTGCCGCCTATTATCAAAGAAATGGTTGATGTGGCTCCCAAGGACTTCAAGCAGGCTGTTATCCTCACTCACCTGCCTATTCTGGGTGCCCTCGGGTCGAAACTCCGCGCCAAGTATCTGGATAACCAAATGCACTCGCCGTCGTTTATCGTGGCCTTGGAGGCTCCGCAGGCAAGCGGCAAGAGCTTCATGCAGAAGCTGGTCGAAACCGAGTTGGCGCAGATGTTGGAACATGACGAGGAAGAGCGCGAAAGGGAAATGGAGTATGAAAAGAAAATCAAGGAAATGCGCATGCTCAACATCAAGGTGACGCCCGAGAACAAAGACCAAGTGCTAGGCACACAACCCGAAACCCTCGTTCGCTACGTACCGCCTACCATGTCGGTTACCAAGCTGCTGATGCGTATGAAAGCCGCCCAAGGCCTGCATCTCTTCGCGTTTGCGCCCGAGGTGGATACCGTCACCAAGGCTTTCAAGCGCGGTTTCTCCAGCTACAGCGACCTGCTCCGTGTGGCTTTCGACAACGGCCTGCATGGTCAGGATTACGCCAGCGAAAACAGCTTCTCGGGGGTGGTGCAGCTCTTCTACAACTTCCTTTGCAGCGGGACTCCCAAGGCTATGCGTCGCTTCTTCCCAGACGTGGAGGACGGCCTTGTAAGCCGTGTGGCCTTCATCAACCTGCCCGACCAATTCGGAAAGCCAATGCCCGTATGGGGAGAACTGAACAAAAAGCAGCAGCAGATAGTGGACACCTCGTTGGTGCGCCTCAACGAAATCACGCTGCAGGGCAGCGAAGTGCAACCCGACCACGTGATGAAGCTTGGCTGGCTTAACAAGGCATTGGAAGAATGGACACGCAGACAGCAGGCACAAGCCGTAAAAGAGAACGACCGCACACGCGACATCTTCTGCCGCCGTGCAGCTGTAGTCGGCTTCCGTGCCGGCATGATTGCATTCTTCCTCTACAACGAGAAGCGCACACCGCCCATCATGCGCAAGGTTATCGAATTTTCCAAATGGGTAGCCAGCTTCATGCTGAGCCAGCACGTATTGCGCTTCAACATCAACAATGCAGTAAGCAACACCAACCCGTGGAACGACCTGTACGAAGTGCTGCCCAAGAAATTCACCAGAACCGAGCTGGAGAAGGAAATGTCCCGAATGGGTATCGAAACCAACGTCAAGGTGGTGGTGTACAAGTGGCGGTTGCAAGGCCTCATAACACCGCTGGAGTACGAGAACAGAGGCGCAAGAGACCTTGCCGTAACCTTTGAAAAAAACCAATAAAAACACAAACACATGGAACTGAACGGAAAAATCTACAAAGTATTGCCGCCTGTAGAAGGCGAGAACGATAACGGGCGCTGGGTGCGTCGTCAATTCATTCTTGAAGTTGGAGAGAGACAGACACATGTCTGCTTCCAAGCCAACGGAGAGGAAAGATGCATGGGACTCGATGCAGCAGAGCCGGGAATGCTGTGCAACGTGCGCTTCCAGCCAGAAAGCCGCGAATATGCAGAGGGCAAGTGGGTAACCAACTTGAATGCGTTTGGCATAGCCTTGTACCAAAAGGCATAAGCCTACTTTCTTTTCATGTCGGAGCCGCCGAGAGTTATGGCGGCTCTTTTTTATTGGTATATGGTATATGGTATATTGAGTTTGTAGAGTAACATTTCAATGCTCGAAGCAGCTAAGCTGCCTCGCTGCAACCATTCACCGAATGCTTGCCGTTTCCGAGGCTCGGCATCTTGGGTGCTGTGTGTTTGGTGATATCGTAATTCATTGTTTATTTGCTTTTTAGATGATTGTTGATTTGCAATTTCTGACAGTCTGACAGTCTGACAGTCGTTTTTTGAAGGGGGACAAACCTTCTATTCTTTATATATATTATTAATTATTAGTTAGTTATATAGTATATAAAGGGGTGTCAGGTATCCTTTTTTTGATTGTCAGATTGTCAGACTGTCAGATTTTGGTTTTTGGTTTTTGGTGACTTACTTTCTTGAGCCTTTCTTTCCTACGCGGCCAGCGATCATCTTGTCCACCTTCTGTGCGATGGTGAGGGCCTGGTGGACGAGCCGGTCGGGGAGTTGGTTCAGTTAGGCTTCGGGTAGTATGAAGCAGAAGTAGTACTTGCCGTCGCGGCCGAGGGTGAGCGTGCTGTTGTCCTCGCGAAATTTTCCACCGTCGGCGGATTTTGTTTTGCGGGTTCGGAAAATATGCGTATCTTTGCACCTCGAAAACAATAATGAGAATGTGTGAATGCGTGAATGTGTGAATGCTTGAATGTGTTAGTAAAAACATACAAAACAATAAAAAAAGTATAGAAACAGAGAAATAGGATAAATATATAATCCAGAAGCGTTTTGCTTTTCCGATGTAAGACTGGAATCTCGACAATTTCATCAATACCACTTAGGAAGCAGGATGCTCATGGTATTCCCGTGAGCTTTCTTGTCGGTGGTCGAGGTCCTCGGTCTTCAACAGAAGCTCGCGGGTCTTTTTTATTCATCCTGAAGGATAGGGGTCGGGCTCTTGTCGACGGCCAGCAAACGGCAATTCATGTTCAAAGGAAAAAAAAAGTTATATCATGCATTTCATCAAGCCCATATTTCCGCTTATAGCACTTTCGCTGCTCCTCCTCTCCTGCGGCAAACAGGAGGGGCCGTCGGGGTACGAAGGTTACGAAGACCACCCCACGTGGACGGACAGCAACCCCGGGGCCTTCTGGGACAAGCAGCCGGACGGCTTGCGGCTGGACACCGTCTGGATGGGCGACACCACAATCAACTTCTGAAGAATAATTCTCCAATTCTCTAATTCTTGATATGAAACGACTCTTCAAATACCTGCCCCTCGCGCTCCTCTTCCTCGCCTGCGACAACACCTGCGTCCCGCAGGCCGACTACGACGCGCTGGAGGCCTACACGAAGGAGCTGGAGGCGGAGAACGACTCGCTCCGGTTCGAGAACTCCGACCTCAGGCTCTACAACGACTACCTCGAAGCAGAACTCGACAGCCTGCGGAACAATTAACGGACAATTGACGGCAATTGACGTTCACACAAAAGGATTTCGCGCAGCGGGAGAAAATAAAGTTTACAGTTTACGGTTTACAGTTTAAAAACACAGGAACTGAAAATCAAGAACCAAAAACGGCGAATGGCCTGAATTGCTCGAAGGGGATTAATTGACGGCAATTGACGTTCAAGAGGAGAGGATCTTGTGCTGCCCTGCTGGGGCTCTGGATGGGTTGGAAAACAACATGGCCGGGGGCTGAGGCCCCCGGCTAAGAGTTGTCGCTGGTGATACCGTCTTGGCTAGAGCACCGCGAGGAGTTCGACGGTGAAGATGAGTGCGGCGTAGGGCGGGATGTCGGCGCCGGCGCCATGCTCGCCGTAGGCGAGGTTGTAGGGAATGTAGAACTTGTAGACGGCGCCTTCTTTCATGAGCTGCACTCCTTCGGTCCATCCGGCGATGACTTGGCGCAGGCCGAATTCGGCGGGCATGCCTCGACGGTAGCTGGAGTCGAAGACGGTGCCGTCGATGAGGGTGCCTTCGTAGTGGCAGCGCACGGTGTCGCTGGCCTTGGGCTGACGGCCGGAGCCGGCCTTGACGACCTCGTACTGCAGGCCGCTGGGGGTGGTGGTGACTTCGGGGCGCAGCTTGTTGCGGTTGAGGAAGGCCTCGCCTTCGGTGCGGGCGGCTTTGCCGCGCTCGGCGGCTTCGGCCTGCTGGCGCTGCTCGAGTTCGGCGAAGTAGTGCTCGAGCACCTCGTTGACCTCTTCGTGACCCATCTTGGGCTGGCGGCCCTGCAGCACGTCGGCGACGGCGGCGGCGAAGTCTTCGGTATTCAGGCTCTCTTTCAAGCCCATTCCAATCAGTTGGTGGCCAATGTTGTGGCCAAGTGCATAACTAAGTTTGTCCATTGTTTTTTTCTTTGAACGGCGAATTATTCTAATTTAACGAAGCTTGCGCAGGCCAATTGCTGGCTAATTGCTCGAAGCCACGCATCAGAAAAACTGCGCCAGCTTAGAGTGATTCGAGTTGTTCGCCGTTTTTATATTATAGATTCATTCGTTGACGGAGGTAGAGAACGGCGTCGATGTTGCGGGGGACCTGTAGGTCGAGGGTGCCGCTCTCGATGCCTATGACGTGGCCTTTCTTGACGGCGGTCAAGGTGTTGTAGGGTTTCATGGAGCAGAAGGCGGCGGAGTCTTCGCGGCGCACGATGATGTAGTCGGGGTCTTCACCCACGAGGGCTTCGAGGCTGTAGCTCCAACCGTCGATGTCTTGGGCGATGTTGCGGCCGCCGGCCATGCGGATGATGTCGTTGATGAAGGTGTTGCCGCCGGCGGTGAAGTTGCCGCCCGCGCCGAAGCCGACGACATAATAGCAAGTGGGAGTTTTAAGTTCTGAGTTTTGAGTTTTAAGTGGCAGGCTCTCCTCAATCGCGTCGGCTTCGCGTAAATTTCTCAGGTCGCAGCATAATACTTGGATAAGGCTGTCGGCCTCACGCTCTTTGCCGACAAGTCTGCCGATGGCGGCGATGTTGTCGAAGAGGGCCTCGAAGCGGGGCTTCTCGATGACGCATACCATGGGGGTGCCCATGGCGTCCATCTGGTCGGTGGTTTTCTTGCCCACCATAGAGCCGCTGATGACGAGGTCGGGATTGAGCGAGAGGGTCTTCTCGATGTTGAGGTTGCTGATGCCGCCGACGGAGGGAATGTTGGCGGCTTCGGGCGGGTAGGTGCAGAAGTCGGTGCGTCCCACGAGGAGGTCGCCGGCGCCGAGGGCGAAGAGGATTTCGGTGACGGCAGGGGAGAGGGAGACCACCCGCTGCGGCTGGGCGGGTACGACGACGGTGCGTCCGTAGTCGTCGGTGACGGTATCATTGCTTGATTGCCTGAGCGCTTGATTGCCTGAGTGGCCGCAGGAAGCAAGCAGAAGGACAACGCCTAGGAGTAAGATTCTATTTTTCAACTTTCAATTTTCAATTATCAGTTTTCAATTTCTCACGCGTCTTCCATGCCGCCGCAGATGGGCATCACGTGGCTGGTGATGTATGGGCACATGTCGGAGGCGAGGAATACGCAGGCCTGCGCCACCTCGTCGGCGGTGCCGGGACGACGCATGGGGATGCGGCTGCACCAGGTGTCCATCAGTTCCTTGGGCACTTCGGCGGTCATCTCGGTCTCGATGAATCCGGGGCAGACGACATTGACGCGTATGTTGCGGGCGGCGAACTCTTTGGCGCAGCTCTTGCTGAAGCCTATGATGCCGGCCTTGGAGGCAGCATAGTTGGCCTGGTTGTAGTTGCCCGCGATGCCGACGACGGAGCCGATGTTGACGATGGAGCCGTGTCCTTGACGCCACATAGAGGGTTGGATGGCCTTGGTCATGCAGAATACCGATCCGAGGTTGGTGTGCATCACGCGGTCGAACTGTTCCTCGGTCATGCGCTTGACGGCGGCGTCGTCGGTGATGCCGGCGTTGTTGACGAGGATGTCGACCTTGCCAAAATCGGCCAGCACCTGCTTGACGAAGTCCTGTGCCTGCTGGTAGTCGGCCACGTCGCAGGCATAGCCTTTCGCCGTGATACCTAGAGCGAGGAGTTCCTCTTCGACGGCAACCATTTTCTCGTTATGTGTGCGGCCGCAGAAGGCCACGTTGCAGCCTTCCTTGGCAAAGCGAAGTGCGATGGCGTGGCCGATGCCGCGGGTGGCACCGGTGATGATGGCGGTCTTTCCTTGTAGAATCATTATTTGGCGTTTAATGTTTAATGGTTAATGATTGATTTTAGGAGTTAAGGAGACAGGAGATAAGGAGATAAG
>CAMJJD010000014.1 GCA_946406015.1 uncultured Bacteroidales bacterium
TCTCAGTCAGCGAGGTGCTCAGTATCTTGTAGTAATAGTAGTAGCGCTCACCCGGCACCACGTCGAAGTCGGTGAACATGGTGTCCTGCACCAGCGTCTGGTTCAGCCGGATGGTGTCGGTGGGGCCCCACACGGTGTCATACACATAGCCCACGCCGCTCACATAGTGGCGGTTGGTGAGGAGGCTGTCGTAGTTATAGCGGTATATGTTGAAGCCGAGGAAGTCCTCGTAGTTCACCTCTTGGTCGTTCCATTCCAAGTCCACCTTGCCGATGCCCGGCGTAGCCTGGAAGCCCGCGCTCATGGAGCCAGAGGAAGCCACATAGACGTTGAAGCGCTGGTTCTCGTAGGGTATCTCGAAGTGTTCGTTGTCCTGAGCCTGGGCCACATAGATACGGTTCAATCCGTCGATGGCGCTGCGTCCCGTAAGAGTGAGGTGGGCAGTATAAATAGTAGAGTCCTCGCTCCACGAAGCGTTCTCGCTGATGGCCGTCTGAGTATAGGGCGGACGCACGCCCATGGCCACCATCGGCGTGATGCTGGTATCCATAGCGCGATTGAAATAGACCTTGAATTCGTGTGTACCGACACCCAAGGGAATAATACTGTCAAACTCATCCTGCGCATCATAGCCATTGACCTCCACCTTCCAGACGATACCGTGAGCTAGTGGATTGGGAGCAGTGAGCATATTTGACAAATCAATCATTCCAAAACCAGTTGGATATTCTGGACTATAAAGGTCTTGAATATGACTTCTTACGATTCCTTCAATAGAACTACCATAATAATTAGGCGTTATTGTTGAAAAAATATTTGGTGAATCAGTATAATACGTGACGTTTTGTGTATTATCTCCATTAGAAAAAATATTTGAAGAAGACAATCTTTTCACAGAATTGATGGAATAAGAATCTAGTTGTTCATAATTGTGATAATATTGATTGTTTATTATATTGCAATTCTCAAGGAGATTACTACTAGAATTATACCATATACCATTATAAGAAGTTGGCAGTATCTGATTCTGATAAACAACACTCTTTTTTACTTTTACATAATTAAAAAACCATCTTTGAGATTGGCAATTAACAAAAATGCAATTTTCAAAGGATCCTTCAAGAAAATGTGAAGTTGCACTAATAGAGGCTACCCCAATGATATTATCAAATTTTGTATAAATAACAGTATCCTGATGATTAAATACAATGGGATTAATACGAGATGTTTGTAAATCAGAAGATGTAAAAGTTATAACACTATCTGATGTGCCACGACACGTAATATGTCCGCTACTTGCGATTCCTGCATTTTCAGAAAACTTAAGCGTCGTCCCCGGCATTATTGTTAGTGTGACATTAGAAGGTATTGCGAGATTTGATGTAATAATATAATGAACATTTGGCCACAAAGTATCGTTTTGTGTTAACATTCCAGAAAGTTTCACTCCATTGGTAACACCCAAAATAAAATTATGCCGTAAGGTATCTGCTCTATCGCTTGATGTTGCACATAGTGTAAGACTTATATGACGTCCATCCACCACATTGTTGGCAATTAGAATATCTATTGGGTTGGAAGACTTTGCTTTGGCGTAGGAAGAAATGGGATGACCTAACTGCATGTGGTTCTGGAGTATCTGGATGGTGCTGGTATCTTCAAACTCTTGGAACTCCAACCATATCTCCACGCTGTCGGCAGGGCCCCACACAGTACGAATGGTAGGGTAGAGTTGCAGGCGTTCTCCTGCATCGGCGTACATACTGCTGTCGCCGTATGCTGTGTCGTTAATTTCTATAGCAACACATTCCAGCATAGCGGGAGCAATGCTGTCTGCATTGTAGACAGCCCAGAAGTTGACAGGAGTGAATTCTTGCGAATAGTTAATCAAGTCGCCAAACAGAATCTCCTTGGTCAGGTACTCTCGGCGTTGCAGCAACGAGGCAACACCTCCAGCAACCAACGGCGTGGCCATACTGGTACCATTATAGTTACGATATTGCCCATTGGGCACCGTACTCATAATGCCTACACCGGGGGCAGAGAGTTCATAGTTATAGAGTTCTTCTTCTGTATGGACAGAGTATGAAGGACCTGTGCAGTCAAAGTTGGAAAATAATGCCAAACCGCCACTCTGTTGTGTTGCCTGTACACCAAGTACAAAAGTAAATGCACCAGGAAACATATCTGCACATAAAGGACAGCAATATTTCATTCCCAATCCATCATTTCCGGCAGCCGCCACCAGCACGGCGCTCTGGTAGGCGACGGCAAGGGCCTGCTCCATAGCGATGGAGTAGGCGTAGGTGCCGATACTCATACTGATCACGTCTGCGCCGTTCTGGCGGGCATAGTTGATGCCTTGGATAATGGTGGAGATGGCACCCGTGCCGTCGCTCTGCATTACGCAGACGGGCATAATCCATGCATCGGGGCAGGCACCGGCGATGCCGATGCCGTTACCCGTCACAGCTCCGGCAATGCCGGCACAGTGGGTGCCGTGGCTGTTGAAGTCGTGCATCTCGGCGGTCTGGTTGACGAAGTCCCAGCCGTGCACATCGTCGGCGAAGCCGTTGCCGTCGTCGTCCTGGTTGTTGGCGCCGTTCTGCTCGGCCGTGTTGGTCCAGATATTGGCGGCCAGGTCGGGGTGGTCGATGTCCACACCCGTGTCGATGATGGCGATGATGGGGCGCCAGCTGGTGTCGCGCTTGGGTGCCGTCAGCAAGCTGTCGATGCCGCACGCCGGGATGCCCCACTGCATGGCATACATCGGATCGTTCAAAGCGACGGCATCTTTTCTCCCGCCCTGCGGGCGTAATCCAGAAATCTTTCCTTCCAGATTTACAGATTTCGACCGCAGGTCGGGAGTGTACGTCGCGTCAGCCACTGCCACCGCCGGCTCAACGGCCTCCAGAGCGAAGACCAGGTAGTTGGGCTCAGCGAACTCCACCTCCTCCAGCGCCGCGAGGGCCTCTATCAGTTCGTGCTCCCGTTTGGGGCTCTCCTCGCTGAGGGTGATGAGGTAGAGCTGCGAGAGGTCGTGGTCGCGCACCTCGCCGCCGCCGTAACTGGCGCTCCGCCGCGGCTCGCGCGGCATCTCAAATGTCGGGCACAGCTGCTCCACACTCTCAATAATAAAACTGTCGAGCACCGCCTGGATAGCCGGACACTCGGTTCTCCCGCTCGCTGTGCTCGCGTAATCCAGAGATCCTTTATCTCCAGGATTTATGGATTTCGGCCTTTGGCCGGGAGACTTAATGGTGTAGGTGCTGTAGTCCTGCAGCTTGACGATGGCCTGCAGCGGCCGGGCGGCATGGTGCTGCCACCGTTCGAGGTGCACCACCTCGTCCTCGTTGTTCACCGCCGCATCAAACAGGCTCTGCGCCATCAAGGCCATACCCACAGCCATCAGCGCCAAAAGAGATAAGAGTTTCTTCATATTATTATTGTTTTGCATTGAATATTAACCAGATTGCCATTTTCGAGTGCAAATATACACAAATTTCTTGACATAGCGACAGGCTCACGAAAAATAACGGCGAATCACCCGGAAAACTCGAAGCTACGCAGTCGCCATCTTGCAGATTATTTGTCATTTACTCGAATCCAACGAAATCACTTTTATTGCATGGCTTCGAGCAATCCGCCCACAATCGACCTGCACATCTTAGCCAAATTCAAACAATTCGTCGTTAATTGACCTGCGCATCTTAGCTAAATTCGAGCAATTCGCCGTTAATTAACCTGCGTATCTTAGCCAAATTCGAATAATTCGCCGTTAAACAACCCTTCTTCAAACGGAAAGCACGAGTATCTTTCAAACCGGCAAACCCGTTTTGATTCCTCAAAGAGAAGTCGCCATTTGGCCCCAGTATCCGAGCCACTACAACCGTCCGTTCCACTCACCTACACCTAGTCTTCACCTGACCATCTCTTACAAAAATATGAGGTAATAAAGAGATGGATAAGACATGGGTAAGAGTTGAGTAAGAGTTGGTACATCGTAAACACTGATTTGCAGTAGGTTAGAAAAGTGGCATTTGGGCGGTTTTTTGAGACTTTTTCCAAAAAAGAAACGAGGACGCCCAAAGGGCATCCCCGTTATTGTAATCTATTGTATGTCAGCTATCAGAAGTCCCACATGCCGCTATCGCGGAGGAACTGGAGCAGGTCGCGGCTGACGGCGGTGTTCATCTCGCGCGGGTAGCGCTTGGTGGTGAATATCTCGCAGTAGTTGCGGGTGCCGTTCTCCTCGACCATCCTCTTGTTGAAGGGGTCGTCGTCGCGCACGCGATGGCTGGCGACAAGCTCATCGTCGCTGGGCACATGGTAGGTCTCGCGGTGCAGGATGGCGTCCTGTCCGAGGCGTTCGCTGCGGCGAGGCTCTTCGTCGGGATAGCCCATGGCGATGGCGATGACGGGCACCACCCCTTTGGGGCACTGCAGCAGCTCGGCAATCTGGCGCGTGTTGTAGTTGACGGTACCCAGATAGCAGAATCCCAACCCCTTGTCCTCGGCGGCCACACAGATGTTCTGCGCGCAGAGCGAGGCGTCGACGAGGGCCGAGATGAACCACAGCAGGTTGCCGTAGGGCTCGTCGCACTGGTTGACGCGGCAGTAGTGGTGGTAGCGGGCCACGTCGACACAGACGGTAAGCCACAGGGGGGCTGTGGCGCACTGGCCGAAATGCAGCTTGCAGAGTTCGCTGCGCAGGGGCTCCTGAGTGGTAGCTATCACGCTGTAGAGCTGCATGTTGCCCGTGTTGGAAGCACGGATGCCGCACTCGACCAACTCGGCCAGCAGCGCGTCGTCGACCGACTGACTGGTGAACTTGCGCACCGACCGGTGCGCAAGCAAGAGCGGCCTCACCCCTGACCCCTCTCCTGGCAGGAGAGGGGAACGGGTACCAAGGCTATCGTTTCCTTTGCTATTCATAATACGGTTCAATTATTTTCATTCACGCCCCCTCTCCAATCGGAGAGGGGGTTGGGGGGTGAGGCCTACAAAGACACACCTCCGTCGATGCAGATGACCTGGCCGGTGATGTACTCGGAGAGGTCGCTGGCGAGGAAGAGCGAGGTGCGGGCGATGTCGAGGTCGGTGCCGGGACGGCGCAGGGGGATTTCGGCGAGCCACTTCTCACGGGCTTCCTTGGGCATGGCCTGGGTCATGGCCGATTCGATGAGACCGGGGGCGATGGCGTTGCAGCGGATGCCACGCGAGCCGACTTCCTTGGCGAGGCTCTTGCTGAAGCCAATGATGCCGGCCTTGGAGGCGGAGTAGTTGCACTGGCCGGCGTTGCCGTTGACACCCACCACCGAGGCGGTGTTGATGATGGAGCCGGAGCGCTGCTTGAGCATCATGGGGGTGAAGGCCTTGCAGAAGTTGAAGACCGAGCGGAGGTTGACCTCGATGACGAGGTCCCAATCCTTGGGCTGCATGCGGAGCAGCAGGTTGTCGCGCGTGATGCCGGCGTTGTTGACGAGGGCGTCGAGGCGTCCGAACTCTTTCTGCACCGTCTCGGCCACCTTGAGGGTCTCCTCATAGTCGGCGGCGTTGCTGGCGATGAACATCGACTTGGGGCTGAATTTCTGCAGCTCGGCCAGCGTCTCACGGCTGGCGTCGTTCTCCTGGATGTCGGTGAAGATGACGGTGGCACCCTCTTCGGCGAAGAGGAGTGCGGTGCGGCGACCGATGCCGCGTGAACCGCCGGTCACAAGGGCTATTTTGTCTTTTAATAACATAAGATGTTTTTTTTGTAGTACAGGAGTAAAAGTAGTATAGGAGTAAAGTAAAAATGCTACAGCACATTTCTTGCTTCAATTCCCTTATAATATGCATTTAGCAGCCTACTTGTATCTTCTATACTATTGTTTAAAATCACTTTCTTTTTCGTCTATGTATTGTAAATCTTTGGCGAGGAGGATATAGTAGCGGCACTCTTCCAAACTGCCCTGAGAAACATTCAGAAAACGGAGTTTATCTTTCATGCCATCCCTGCGATATCCCTCGGCAATGTTGGCAGCAATTGAAACTGCTGCACGCTGAAATTGTGAACAAAGCCCAAATCTCTCATGCGACGGAAAGGTGGCTGTGACCCGATAGACATCAACAACAAATTGATGTGCTTTTTGCCACGCCACAACCTCTTTGAACGAGTTGGTCATTGCCTTTCTATTTTATTACTTTACTACTTTACTCCTCTACTACCCTATTTCAATTACTGATTATCTATCAATGCGAAAGTGAGATTCCCTTGGCAGCAAGGTTTGCCTCCGACAGAAGCTTTGGCCTCCACGAAGAAAATCATGCCGCGACGGCTGGTGATGTGGGCGCGGATTTCCATGGTGTCGCCGGGGCGGACAGGCTGGCGGAAACGCACGTTGTTGATGCCGCTGTAGAGCGGGGTGCGTCCGACAAGCTCGTCACGGACAAGGATGCAGCTCGACTGAGCCATAATCTCGCACTGGATGACACCAGGCACCACAGGATTGCCGGGGAAGTGTCCCTGAAGGAAGAATTCGTCACCACGCACATGGTAGTGGGCGATGGCGGTGTCGCCTTCCATGACGACGTCGTCGATAAGCAGCATCGGCTCGCGATGCGGCAGGAAGGTCTTGATTTCGTCTCTGTTCATAATAAACGGCCTCACCCCCATCCCCTCTCCAAGGGAGAGGGGTGCAGAATGAGGACTTTCTTTTATTTGTTATACAATTCTTCTTTTATTTTTGTCATTACGTTTGGTAGGTTCTTCTCGACATCTTCATTAGTGAATCTTATCACAGTATACCCTATTTTCTCAATATCAATTGTTCTCACAGTATCGTCCTGCATTTGTTCCATCGTGTTGTGATATCCACCATCCACTTCTATAACAAGGTTTTTCTCGATACAGATGAAATCTGCAATATAATCACCAATCGGATGTTGTCTTCTGAACTTGTATCCTGTTTTATTATTCCTAAGCCCCTCCCATAGAATCTTTTCAGCAGTGGTCATATTGTTTCGGTTCTCTTTGGCGAACCCTTTCAACAAATCATATCGGTCGGGTGATGCCGTTGCGTACCAAGGTTCCATGCTTCTTGACATTCCACTCCCCTCTCCAATCGGAGAGGGGCTGGGGGTGAGGCTTATATTTTTCGCAATGCCACGCTGGCGTTGTTGCCGCCGAAGCCGAAGGTGTTGCTGATGGCGATGTCGGCCTGCCACTTGCGGGCGGTATGGGGGGTGTAGTCGAGGTCGCACTCGGGATCGGGCTGGTCGAGGTGGATGGTCGGCGGGATGATGCCGTTCTGCAACGCCAAAGCGCTGATGATGAGTTCGACAGCGCCCGTGGCACCCAGCATGTGGCCGTGCATCGACTTGGTGCTGCTGATGACTGCCTTGCGGGCACCTTCCTCGCCGAGGGTAGTCTTGATGGCCTTGGTCTCGCCCTTGTCGTTGAGGGGCGTACCGGTACCGTGGGCGTTGATATAGAGGTGCTCGTTATCTTGGAAGCCAGCCTCTTGCAGCGCCAGCGTCATGGCCTGGGCGGCGCCACGACCCTCGGGATGCGGAGCGGTGTAGTGGTGGGCGTCACAGGTGTTGCCATAGCCACAGACCTCGGCATATATCTTGGCACCACGGCGTTTGGCAAGCGTCTCGCTTTCAAGGACAAGGATACCACAGCCTTCGCCGAGCACGAAGCCCTTGCGACGGGCGTCGAAAGGCAGGGAGGCGGCCATGGGGTCTTCGGCCTGGGTGAGGGCTTTCATGTTGTTGAAGCCGCCGATGGCCATCTCGCAGATGGCTGCCTCGGTGCCGCCGGTGATGACGGCGTCGGCACGACCCTCGCGGATGAGGCGGTAGGCCTCGCCGACAGAGTGGGTACCGGTGGCACATGCGGTCACCACGGGGATGTTGGGACCCTGGGCGTTATAGGTGATGGCCACGTTTCCGCCGGCGATGTTGCTGATCATCTCAGGGATGAAGAGCGGCGAGATGCGACGCAGGCCGTACTGCAGCTTGTTGGAGTGCTCGCGCTCGAAGGTCTTGATGCCGCCGATGCCGCTGCCGATGGCAGTGCCGAAGCGGGTGGGGTCGACGTCCTCGCCGACACGCAGGCCGCTGTCGGCCATGGCCTGGGCGGCAGCCGCCAGGGCGAAGAGGGCGAAGCGGTCGTTGTGGCGAATCATGGTCTTGTCGATGCCAAAGTCCTCGGGATTGAAGCCCTTGACCTCGGCGGCAATCTTCACCGGCAGATTCTCGCGGTCAATCTGCTGGATGAAGTCGATGCCACAGACACCGTTGACGACGCTGTCCCACAGCGCATTGATATTGTTTCCAAGTGGGGTGATACAGCCCACGCCTGTTATGACTACTTTGTTCATAATATTTATTGATTACATTATAATTAATTAATAACGCACGACGGCAGCACTGGTGACGAAGCCGGCGCCGAAGCCGTTGAATACCATCAGGTCGCCGCGTTTGACTTTGCCTTCGCGGATAATCTCGTCGAGGAGTATCGGGATGCTGGCCGACGAGGTGTTGCCACGTTTGTGGATGTTGGTGTGGAACCGCTCCTGCGGCAGGTCGAAGTTCTGCTTGATGGCGTCGATGATACGCAGGTTGGCCTGGTGAAGCAGATAGTGGTCGATGTCCTCGAGCTGGAGGCCCGCCTTGGACACCACGTCGCGGATGTCGCGCTGGGCCGAGGTAACAGCCATACGGAACACTTCACGGCCTTTGAGCTGCATAGACACATGGGTATCAATACCTTCACCCGTCTCAAAGGGAGTCGGCTCACAGGGCAGACGGTAGTAGATGACATCGGGCATGGGTGTCGAAGTGAGCTTGCTGGCCAGGTAGTTGTCGCCCTTGCCGAGCACCAGGGCGCCGGCACCGTCGCCAAAGAGGACACAGGTCTCACGCTGGGTCCAGTCGACCATGCGCGTCACCTCCTCGGCACAGACATAAAGGATATGACTGGCACGCCCTGTCTGAAGGAAGGCATCGCAAATGTCGAGTCCGTAGACAAAGCCGGCGCAGGCCGAGTTGATGTCCATCGTGGGACAGTTGGGACCCTTGATACCGAGGGCACCTTGCACAAGACTTGCCAACGAGGGCGTCACATATACATTACAGACATTGTGACAAATAATGAAGTCGATGTCCTCCGGCACAAGTCCTGCAGCGTCGATGGCACGCTGTCCTGCCAAGGCAGCCAGGTCCTCAAAACGTTCTGTGGTAATAATCTGACGGGATTTAATACCCGTACGAGTGGTAATCCATTCGTCGCTCGTTTCGACATAGTCCGACAACATATCGTTGGTGACAGTGTGTTTCGGCAGAGCGCTTCCAGTTCCAAGTATTTTCATTCTATCGTTTTTGGGGGGCATTTTGTGCTTGCAATTATTCTACAATGCCCGTGTTATTATCTTAAATTTTATTAAAAACCGAGGTGCAAAGAAACATCTTATTCGTAAAACACAAAAGTTAATTTGGGCGAAATACACAATAAGATGGGTGAAATATCGTTATCTTGGGTGAATTTATGCATTTATTGACGAAAATCAACTAAAATGAACATCGGCGACAAGCGAAATTTGGCGGAAATCGACCGTTTTTTCTCTCAAAGAACACCAATATTGCATTTTTGGGCCCTCACGGCTTTCTTCACCGTACTGGTGGTTGTCTTCATTCAACCCCTCGAATTACTCAAATTCACGACACAGCTTTCGGGCACACACCCCCAATTACAGATTGCTGCCACAGCGGTGGCTGGACTGATAACCATTGGAATAAGCAGGTTTGCATTATACCGTTTCGCGAGAAAGAACAGTCTCTCGGCGATGGGTTGCCTGCTGTGGATACTGGTGGAGCTGATTGCCACAATTACAGTGCTTTGCCTAACCATCTGGCAAGTCAGCGGAGGCGGAAGTCTGATGCTGGCTCCCCTGGCGGGCGACTTTGTAATGGGCGTACTAGGTACCGAAGCCATCCCCTACCTCATCTCCTTCCTCGCCTACCGACTTCACAACGAACACCTTGAGGTGACACGACTACAGGAGCAGCTGGAGCGCTTACAGCCTCAAGCCCCCTTTGTCGCCGGCCCCCTCAACGACCGGACCGTCAACTTCTACGACAAAGGGAAGAAGCTGGTATTCAGTACCGCCAGTTCCAACATACTCTTCATAGAGGCTGCCGACAACTATGTCAACATTCATTATATCAACGAGGACCACGAGGACACCTTCATCATTCACAATACCCTGAAAGACACCGAAAAGGATATGGCAGACACATCCCTAATGCGCTGCCACCGTGGTTACATCGTCAACATCGACAACGTCAAGCTCTTACGCAAAGAGGGGAGCGTCCTACTGCTCGAACTGAACAGAAGCAGCAAGACCATTCCCGTCACCAAGACCTATGCTGCCGACATTACAGCACGACTGGCACTCAATAACAATTAAACACATAATAGAGAACATGGAACTCAGATTAACCTATCAGGAAATCAGCGACCTAATAGAGAAGAAAGCAGGCCGGGCCATCCCTATCACATACAGCGGTCCGCATAGCGTACGCATCAGCTACGACGTGAATGTACTCTTCAAGAGCACCAGTGTGGGGCTCGACCTCACCGTGGAAGAAGTCAATGGATCACACATCACACTCGCATATGACGGCGGCGCCGGTATCGACTTCATGGTGCGCCAGGCGTTGAACATGGCCAAAAGCCGTCCCGGCGGAGAACTCATCGAGCCCCTGGACGGCAACCGTATACTCCTTGCTCTCAACAAGAACCAGCAAGCAGGCACTCTTTTGGACCACATCGAACTACGTGACATACGCTTCGACGAGCAGTATGCCATTATCGACTTCATTCCAAAGACTTTATAACTAAGCGTTGTGATATTTCTCGTGCCGCAAGATGGTGTGGGCACGATAAAGCTGTTCGAGGAAGAACAGTCTGACCATCTGATGGTTGAAGGTCATCTGCGAGAGCGACAGCTTGGCGTGGGCAGCATCATAGATCTCGGGGGAAAAGCCGAAGGCGCCCCCAATGACAAACGCCAACGTACGCACACCTGCATTCATCTGTTTTTGAAGAAACTCCGAGAAGCCCACAGAGGTGTATTCCTTGCCATGTTCGTCGAGCAGAACCACATAGTCGACCTTTTCCAACTGTCTTAGAATCAGCTCTCCTTCCTTGCTTTTCACCTCATCCGGAGACATACGGCCGCCATTTTTCAACGCAGGGATGACGACCAACTCGAAGTCACAGTAATGCCTCAGCCGGCCAATGTACCCGTCAATGCCAGTCTGCAGGTAAGGCACGTCCGTCTTTGAGACCACTATCAATTTGATATTCATACGCCAAGAATACGTTTTCCAAAGGGAATACGGGAACGATAGATGCAGTGGTAGGGCGTCTTCTCGGTGCCGAACGAACTATAGAAGAAGGCCAGATTGGGGTCCATACCGCCCTCAAAGTCAAAACTTTGTGTAAGCAAAGAGAGCCTGTGCAGCATCTGCCATATCAGGTAGCTCATGGCCCCACGGGGGGCGTCTTCGGCAATGGCCAGCAGCAACGACCAGCTGCAACGCTCGTCGTAGACCACAAACCACGCCGCCATCAGGACGTTGTCGCCCTTGCGCCTCAGGCCCCAAAGGAGCCCTTGGTGGCGACTGCAAGCGGCAGTAACGACGCGGCGCATCAAATCCTCACCGATGAGGTCTTTCTCGCCGCGACGGCGGTAATAGTCTATATGGAAGGGGACAAATTCGTCGAGCGTAAGATGTTCGTCCACAACACACAGAGCCGCCACATCTTTGTCGTAGCGGCGGCGAATGCGCGACGCAGTGTGATAGAGCGCCTCGGGATCGGCCAGCGACGGGAAGCGATAGGTGTAGCGTGTGGTTGACAGGAAGCCTTCTTGGAGGAAAGGCTGGCAGTCGCTCATCTCGGGAGGGAAGCATTGCATGCAGAGCACAGCCTTCTGATGGCGCAAGCCTGTGGCGAGGGCGCTGAGGGTGTAATGACGGCAGGTAGAATCCAGCGAGGGGTTGAGCCAAGGTCCGCACCAGGGGGTGAGCTGGGGCTGCAAAATGTACTTCATTCCCAACTTGCGACCATAGAGATAGGGCATCGCACCATCCAGATGTCCATGGCCCTTACTCAGCATCACGTCCCATCGCTTGCCATAACAGACGGTCTCCATCCACCAATATTGCTGAAACAGAGGAACGTAAAGCCCCTCTGTCTCACATATCTCTTTCCATGTGTCTTTGGACGTCACTGGATTTTAATGCTCACGCGGTTGTTCTTGATACGGCCTTCGCGCGTCTCGTTATCGCCGATGGGGTCGGAATCCCCCTTAGCTTCCACCTCGATACGATCCTTCTCGATGCCACGCAGCATCAGTGCCTTCTTGATTTCGGTGGCACGCTGACGCGAAAGACCAACGCAGTAGGCTGCAGTTCCCTGATTGTCAGAGTAACCCGTCAGCAGCACCCCCTTACGTTCATTCTCCTTCAGGTAGGCTGCGATGGTATCGATCTGCGGCATCCACGACTCCAGGATGGTAGCGTCGTTGGGGAAAAACCGTATGTCGTCGAAAGAGCGGCTCACCGTGTCGGGAGTGAAGATGGGACGTTTCTTGCTGCCGAAGTACATGAGCAGACCCACATGAATGACATCCTCTTCCCGCTTTTCATTGTAATAGTTGGTTCCCTTAAAGTAGCGGTAGTCGATTTCCGCCACTTGGTAAGTCAACTTGTTGCGCATCTCTTTCTTCACCTTCCAAGCATCGAAGGCATCGAGGGCTTCTTTGGCCTCCATACGGGCTTTCTCAGCAAGTGCTTCGCGTCGTGCATTGTCCTCAATCTCAGGATTGATAGCATAGACAGCGCAGATGGTTGCCGTAGCACGCGACATGCGCTGCAGATAGTTCACCACGGGCGTCAGGTCACCCCAATTGGCATTTTTCTGCTTGGCGACAACCGGCATCAGGACATAGTCGTAGGGCATATAATAAATCCTGGTGTCCTTGGTATTGAAGTTGGTGTACTTCCACAGAGTATCGTAGTCGTCCTGACGCACCTTCTGACGACCTTCAATAAAAGGCGAGGCCTTCTTCTTGCCGCCACGCGGCTTGGCCTGAGCGTAAGCATCAAAACTGCCCGCGAGCAGCAGACCAACCATCAAAAGACTGATTATCTTCTTCATAAGGATTGCTATTTTTTATCTTTTAGTACTCGAATAACGTTCTTTCTTGCAAATTATTGTAACCAAACAGTTTTCTGCACCTTGTGCACGACTAACTATTGCGCTCGGTATCGACAAGAGTGCCATTCTCGCACACCGCCACCCGGGCCGGGAAACGGTCAATCATCATAAAATCATGGCTCGAGATAAGCATCGTGGTTCCAGTATTACGTCCCACATCGACAAGCAATTGCATAATCTCTGCCGAAGTCACAGGGTCGAGGTTTCCTGTAGGCTCATCGGCAAGTATAAGCTTCGGATTATTAATCAAAGCCCGAGCGATACCCACTCGTTGCTGCTCGCCCTCCGACAAACGGCGGGGCATAGCGTCGGCCTTGTGGGCGATTCCCACCGCAGCAAGCGTCTTTTCCACCTGATCACGAATCTCTTGCTTCTTCTTCCAACCCGTAGCACGCAGCACAAATTCGAGGTTGGCATAGACGTTACGATCGTCGAGCAGACGGAAATTCTGGAACACAATGCCTATCTGGCGGCGCAAGGTGGGCACCTGACGACGTCGAAGGTGAGCCACATCAATGCCGCACACGGTGGCACGACCGTCGGCAATGGGGTGGTCGCCATACAAACAACGCAGCAAAGATGTCTTGCCAGCGCCACTTTTGCCAATCAGATAGACAAATTCGCCCGCGTCGAGTCGCAGATTGACATCCTTAAGCAGCGGTTCCTCATCGTGACTAATCACCACGTTCTCAAGCTGTACTACCGGCTCTTTCAAGGCCTCTATCTCGGTATTTTCCATACTCCAATACTCTATCAATTGTGATGCAAAAATACAAAATATTATTGGAAACCATATATTAATTACTAAAAACAAATCAACAGCCGGCTGTCGAAATCGGACACGGACGCCTCCACCTCCCATTTCCGTGAGACACCCACTCCTGTATTCCCCGTCAGTATCTCTACCGTTCTTCACGTGTTCTTTACACATTCTTCACCAGACCATATAGAAAAGAGTACAAAGAGCTGAGAATGAACAGGACAAAACTATTGCCCTGCACGAAGAGGCCACGAAATTATGTTAAATTATATTTTTTATTGCCACCAAATAAAAAAAAGTATGTATTTTTGCATTTTAAAACTGAACAGAAACATGACAGAGATTACACGTACTTTCGACCTGCTGGACTATCTGGTAGAACGTTATCCAAAGGATGACATACTGGCCGGCAAGGTGAACGGCGAATGGGTGAAATACTCGTCGCATGACTATTATAAATACGCTCATTATCTGGCTTATGGCCTCTGCGAGATAGGACTTAAGCAAGGGGACCGCGTGGTGACGATGAGCGCCAATTGCCCCGAATGGAATTTCATTGACATGGCCCTGTCCATGTGTGGCATCATCCATGTACCCATCTACCCCACCCTGTCGACCGAGAACTACCTCCACATCCTGCGACACAGCGAGGCCGAGGCTGTTTTCGTGAGCACCAAGGTGTTGCTTGGGCGCCTGCAAGCTGCATTGGACCAACTGGAGAAAAAGCCGTTGGTGTTCACCCTGTCCAACATCGAAGGGGAACACCGCATGCTGGAAATCCTCAAAGCCGGTATCGCCAACCGTGAGAAATGGATGCCGGAGATAGAACGCCGCAAGCAGAGCATCCAGGCCGACGATTGGATGACCATGATTTACACCAGTGGCACCACCGGTTTACCCAAGGGCGTTATGCTGAGCCACCGCAACCTTTGTTCCAACTTTACGGCCCATGCCGAAGTGAACCCCTGCGACAGCCGACACAGATTCCTATCCTTCCTACCGCTCAACCACATCTATGAGCGCTCGATGAACTACCACTACCAATACAAAGGCATTAGCACATACTATGCCGAGAGTCTGGGTACCATCCAGCAGAACATGCAGGAGATACAGGCCGACGGTTTCTGCGCGGTGCCGCGCGTGTTGGAGATGGTCTATGACAAACTCTATGCCGCCGGCAAAGACTTCCGAGGCATGCGCAAGCGCATCTACGACTGGGCCTTTGCCCACGGCAAGCGCTACGACTACACCTTGGTGAAGAAAGTGAGCCTCTTCTACCAACTGGCACAGTGGTTCCTCGACAAGGCAGTTTACAGCAAATGGCGTGAGAAATTTGGTGGCAAGCGGCTGACGGTCATTACTGGAGGCAGCTCCATCCAGCCCAAGATGGTACGTCTTTTCGCCGCTGCCGGAATCAATATCTATGAAGGCTACGGCCTCTCGGAAACCAGCCCTGTTATCGCCGTCAACGACCCAGCCCACCACATGGTGAAGATTGGCACCGTAGGACCTATTCTGAGCGGCGTGGAGATGAAATTCGACGAGGACGGCGAGATTCTCACCCGCGGACCACACGTCATGCTGGGCTACTACAAAGACCCTGAATACACAGCTCAGGTGATTGACAAAGACGGATGGTTCCATACCGGCGACATCGGAGAACTTGTCAGCGGACGTTACCTCAAGATTACCGACCGCAAGAAAGACATCTTCAAACTGTCGGCCGGCAAATATGTGGCTCCGCAGTTGATAGAGAACATGCTCCGTGGTTCTGAGTACATCGACCAGGTAATGGTTATCGGTGAAAATGAAAAACAGACCGCAGCCATCATCAGCCCCAACTTCAACACTTTGCACTACTGGGCGTTGAAGCACAAGATGCACTATCGTGACAACGTCGAACTGATCACCTTGCCACAGGTGCTTGAAAGGATACGCAAAGAGCTTGACGAATACAACAAGTCACTGGCTCCACACGAGCAAATCAAGCAGTTCCGCCTCGTCACCGACGAATGGACTCCGAACAACGGGCTCCTCTCGCCCACCCTGAAGCTGCGCCGTGCGCCGCTCATGGAGAAGTACAAGAGTCTCGTCGCCGACATCTACGGCCGCGAGAAAGCCTCCTCTTCCGGTCTTTTCTCGGCCTTCAAGAGCATCGAACTCCCCACAATGCCGTGGGGCAAAAAGAACTAAGAAGTCATTGACCAGATACGAACAAAGCCCCGCAGACTGCGGGGCTTTCTTGTTGTCCCACCAGGACTCGAACCTGGGCAAGCAGAACCAAAATCTGATGTGCTACCATTACACCATGGGACAATCTCTCCAAAAGAGCGTGCAAAAGTACTAACTTTTTACTGACTGGACAAATTTATTTTCTTTCAAACTCATAATCAACACCATTACCGGGTACATACTCCCGACAAAAAGCAATCCCATCTGCCGTTCGAGCATCGATTCGAAGAGAAGATTGAACAACACGACCGCCATGAAAAGTGCAATCACAAAGCGGTGCGGACTCTGGATGCGTATTGCCATGTAAACTGGTATTAGAAAGAATAGGAGCAACGCCAACAGACCGGGAATGCCCGCCGCCAACAGACTCTCCAGGTACTGGTTATGGGCATTGAAACTAGCATTAACGCCATAGTCAAATCCGTCTTCGGCATACTGCTCAACTTGCTTGGCATGATAGTCGCCGACACCATAGCCCAACACAGGACTTTTGCAGTAGGCATGCCAGTTGCAGCGATTGATGCTTGTGCGGGCATCGTCTTCTACATTCTCCAATGTCGAAGCAATGCGGTCGCTGTATCCCGGCACAAGCTGTGTGGCAGCCACAATGGAAACCACGGCCAGCACTCCTATTCCGAGCCCCAACTTCCAACTGCGGCGTGTGACGATAAGGTGGACCACACACGCCAGCACCGTCAACCCCATTGCCAACATGCCGGCACGGGAATTGACCACCACAACATAACAAATAAGCAGTGGCAGCGACACTATCAACAGCCAACGAAGCCAGCCCTGCATCCCGTTCCAACGGGACTGAAGGTCGTAATAGACAAATGCCATAGCAATCACTGCATACAGGGCGATATAGGCATGGTGATAGACCTGACCGGCATCGCGACTGGCATAAAACGCGCCCTGGAACGCACTGAGGCTTGTACCTTCAGACATTGCGATTCCTGCCTTCACAGCAAAGTAGGCAAAAGAACCACAGAGCGCCAGCAACAAAGCATAGCCCAAACCGCGTAGGTGGTTCGCAGTGAAATATGAAGTATCCGACACGAGGAGGCAGAGCGGACAAACGAGCAACACAGCCTTCAGTCGTAGCACCTCCAGACCTGTAGTCACATCAGAAGTCCACATCAAACTCAATGCCAACACCATCCAATACACCACCAGGGCGCACAGCGTCCAGCGAAGAGCCCGACCTAGCGCAGGATTACCCACTTTCCGCTGAGCAATCATCTTTACCATCGTCACCGGCAGAAACAACATCGTCATCCATAAGCCGGCACGCCAATTGATGACGACTGCCGCCACCAATAGCCAAAGCACAGCATACTGAAGGCGGTCATACCACTTATAATCTTTTACCATAGGCAATATCTTTATCTTGCAGTTTCCAACAGATGTTGGAGCTCTTTTATCTCGTCACGGAAAGTGGCAGCAGCCATAAAATCCAACTCCTTGGCAGCCAACTGCATTTTGCGTTGACGGTCACGTATTTCCTTGCGCAGCTGTTCCTTGGTCATGGCCATGAACGTCGACATACGGTCCACCAACGGCGAGGAGACATCTTTGCCGTCGTTCTCGGCAGCCTTCAACGGCTGTTCCTGCCGTTCTTCATAGGACCGCACCGGGGCTTTTGTGCCACCAAGCTCACGTTCCTCAGCGGCACGTTCAATTACGCTGGTAGTCCCCAGAATGGCCTCTGTGCTCTTCACAATCTGACGTGGCACGATGCCATGCTCCATGTTGTACTTTATCTGCTTGTCACGATGACGGTTGGTAAGGTCGATGGCGCGCTGCATCGAGCCTGTAATCGTGTCTCCGTAGAGGATGGCCTTGCTGTGCACATTACGTGCGGCGCGCCCAATCGTCTGAATAAGAGCCCTGTCACTACGAAGGAACCCCTCCTTGTCTGCATCGAGTATAGCCACCAAAGAAACCTCGGGTAAGTCCAGTCCCTCGCGCAGCAGGTTCACACCTACCAGTACGTCGAATACTCCCATGCGCAGGTCGCGCATAATCTCCACACGCTCCAGCGTATCAACATCGGAGTGGATATATTTGCTACGGATGCCAAGATTTATGAGGTAGCTCGTCAGTTCCTCAGCCATGCGCTTGGTGAGGGTGGTGACAAGCACGCGCTCTCCTTTGTCGACCGTCTTTTCTATCTCGTCCAGCAGGTCGTCGACCTGACTCACGGCGGGCCGCACCTCGACTACTGGGTCAAGCAATCCCGTTGGACGTATCACTTGTTCCACAACAACACCCTCTGCCTCAGCCAACTCATAATCAGCTGGAGTGGCACTGATGTAGATAGTCTGCCCT
Organism: uncultured Bacteroidales bacterium; assembly: GCA_946406015.1. Classification (GTDB taxonomy): domain Bacteria; phylum Bacteroidota; class Bacteroidia; order Bacteroidales; family P3; genus Colimorpha. The sequence goes on from CAMJJD010000014.1 coordinate 18,600, forward strand.
GTGAGATTATAGAACTCCTGATAGGTCAATGGCCGATTATCGAGTGCTGACGGTAGGCGGAAGCCATACTCCACCAGAGACGTCTTGCGACTGCGGTCGCCGCCAAACATGGCGCCGATCTGCGGCACCGTCACGTGGCTCTCGTCAACCACCAGCAAAAAGTCGTCGGGGAAATAGTCAATCAGGCAGAACGGCCGCGACCCAGGGGCACGTCCGTCGAAATATCGGCTGTAGTTCTCGATGCCAGAGCAGTACCCTAACTCCTGAATCATCTCCACATCGTAGTTCACACGTTCCTCCAACCGCTTGGCTTCAAGATTCTTACCAATGCTGTACAGATAATCGCGACGTTCATACATGTCATGCTGAATCTGGATCAGAGCATCGCCCATGTGCTCCTTCGAGGTAAGAAAGTTGGAGGCGGGATAGATGACCACCTCGTCAAAACGTTCGAAGGTCTTCCCGCTGACGGGATCGAAACTCTCCAGCCGCTCTATCTCATCATCCCAGAAACTGATTCGGTAGCAAAAGTCCGCAAACGAAGGGAATACATCCACCGTATCACCCTTCACACGGAAACGGCCGTTGATGAACTCTATCTCGTTGCGCACATACTGACCTTCTAGCAGCGCCATCAGCAACTGGTCGCGCTGCAGCCGGTCGCCCACACGCAGCGTAACGGTACCACGCTTGAACTCATCGGGATTGCCGATGCCATAGATGCAGCTGACGCTTGATACCACAATCACATCGCGCCGGCCACTGAGCAGTGCACTCGAAGCGCGCAGACGCAACTTGTCAAGCTCGTCATTGATGGCCAAATCCTTCTCAATGTATGTATTGGTGGATGGAATGTAGGCTTCAGGCTGGTAGTAGTCGTAGTAGCTCACAAAGTACTCCACCGCATTATTGGGGAAAAACTGCTTGAATTCACCATAGAGCTGGGCCGCCAGCGTCTTGTTATGACTCATCACCAGCGTAGGGCGTTCCAGCTGCTGTATGACATTGGCCACGGTAAACGTCTTGCCCGAGCCTGTGACGCCCTGCAACACCTGGGCCCGCTGACCCGCACGCACACCCTCCACCAGTTGGCGGATGGCCTCCGGCTGGTCGCCCATGGGCGCAAAGTCCGATTTCAAGTCAAAGTTCATCGTATGTTTATTAACGGCCCCTCACGCGTAATATTGCACATGCACGAACATTTTCCTCCATGCAGGCGATGTCCTTTCTTCCTCAATGGAGACGCAATGAGGATGGCATAATAAAACAATCCTATTCTCGTTATTTGGTGTATGAGAACGATTAACATTGACCTCTCTCCGGAGGAGTACCATGTACCCGAATTGCTACGCAGCGCCGTGGCACGGCAACTAGGCGTATCCGAGGAACAGCTGGAGTCATTCCGTGTAGCACGCCGCACCCTTGACTGCCGCCGGAGAAATGTTGTATATCATACGGAAATCAGCCTTGGGGAACCCAACCTGCCTAGCACGCCTGTCTTTGCCAGCAAGGCCAGTCCGAATAGCAAGCCAGTCCTCATCGTCGGTGCCGGCCCGGCCGGCCTCTTCGCTGCGCTGAGGCTGCTCGAACACGGCCTCCGTCCCGTCATCATGGAACGCGGAAAGTCTGTGGAGGAGCGCAAGTACGACATCGCCGCCCTGACCCGCGAAAAGCGCGTCAACCCCGACAGCAACTGGTGTTTCGGCGAGGGCGGTGCCGGCACCTATAGCGACGGAAAACTCTACACCCGTTCCACCAAGCGAGGCGACGTGGGCAGTGTGCTACGCACCTTCGTTGCCCACGGTGCCGACCCCGACATTATGCTCGATGCCCACGCCCACATCGGCACCGACCGGCTGAGCGGCATCATAGCCAACATGCGCCGCACCATCGTGGAACACGGCGGCGAATACCACTTCAATACCCGTGTCAGCGACTTGATTGTCAAGGATGGAACCGTAAAAGGCATAATCGACCAGTACGGCAACAGCATCGAGGGCACAGCCGTAATCTTGGCCACAGGCCACTCGGCCCGCGACATTTACTCGCTGTTTCACTCCCACGGCTGGTTGCTCGAGGCCAAACCGTTCGCCCTCGGCGTACGCGTTGAGCACCCTCAGGAACTTATCAACGAGATACAATACCACGGTAAGGGCTATTCCCCATATCTGCCTCCGGCGGCTTATAGCTTGACAACCCAGGCAGGCACACACGGCGTCTTCTCCTTTTGCATGTGTCCCGGAGGTGTCATCGTGCCTGCCGCCACAGCCGACGGACAGCAGGTGGTGAACGGTATGAGCAACTCGCGCCGCAACTCGCCCTACGCCAACAGCGGCATCGCTGTCACCGTAGAACTCGGCGACATGCCAACCAAGCTGCGGACAGGGAGCCCTCTGTCCCTGCTGGAGTTCCAGCGGCAGGTCGAACAGCGTATGTTCCACGCCGGCGGCGATGCCATCAACGCCCCCACCCAGCGGCTGGTAGACTTTCTGCAACACAAGCCCTCGTCACGACTGAACAAAACAGGCTACATGGGCGACGTGACCAACGCGCCTTTGCACGAACTACTGCCGCCGTTCGTGGCGGAGGCACTGACACAAGGCTTCAAGGATTTCGACCGCAAGATGCACGGGTTCATCACCGAGGAAGCTTCACTGCTGGCTGTCGAGAGCCGCACCTCGTCGCCCGTGCGCATCCCCAGAGACAAAGAAACCCTGCAGCATCCACAACTGCAGGGTCTGTATCCTTGCGGCGAAGGGGCCGGTTATGCCGGCGGCATCGTCTCCTCTGCCCTCGACGGCATCCGATGCGCCGACGCAGTCACCCTTCAAAAGTGAATGAAAGCATAAAGGTTCGAGTGTTGAGATAGTCGAATGAACGAATGTATATCTCCGGGTCTTCCACCTTGAGGTCGAGGAGCCCGAAGGTCATCCGCATCTCAATGGCAAACTTGACGTAGGTCAGAAACATATCGAACCCCACCCCCAACGTGTAGCGCAGGTCGCTGGGTTCCAGACGGACAATGCTTTGGTTGGTCAGATTGCGGTTCTTGCGGAACGAGGCGAGGTCGAAGCCATAGCTGGCACCGGCGGTGAGGTAGGGACGAAACCTGCCATAGGGAATGGAGCGCAACTTCAACTCGAGAGGGAGGTCTCCATAGACCGACTCCACATTGCGACTCTGCTCAAGCAAATGATGCGACGCCAAATAGTTAGGCTCCCAGGCATAGCTGATTTCACGGGTAACAAGAGTGACACCAGGCAGAAAGCGCAGGTTAAGCCAGTTGCCAAGTCGCAAATCGCCGACAAAAGCAATATGGAAACCGGGGGCATAGTAGGAGGTGGTGCCTTGAAGTGTTTCGCGCAGGATGGCGTCGTCGTTGTAACGAAGGTCGAACTTGCTCTGCGTGTAACCCACCTGAATACCCCAGTGATACGGGTGGCGGTCAAACTGGCCCGGGGTGCCAATCGACCCCTGTCCCATCGAAACAACTGGCGACAGGCAAAAAGGGAAAACCAGCCCAATCAATAAGACGCGCCAGACTTCTTTCTCCTTTAGCTTTTCAATTTTCACTTTATTCCGTAATTTCTCCGCGCAGCGACTGACTGAGGCGAACCTTCACATGTTCTTTGTCGTCAGGGTATTCGCCAAGGAGGCACATCATCTTGGCGATGGCGGCCTCGATGGTGATGTCGCCCGCGCCGATGACACCGATACGGTCCATGTCGCAACTGGCAGCATACTGGCGCATCTTGACGGCGCCGGCCTTGCACTGCGTAACATTGAGCACGATGATGCCACGTCGGATGGCATCGTCAAGGGCCGAGATAAACCACTCGTCAGTGGGGGCGTTCCCCGAACCGTAAGTCTCGATGACCACTCCTTGCAGGTCAGGAGTGTGCAGCACGGCATTGACCACTTCGGAGCCAATGCCGGGGAAGAGCTTGAGAATAGCCACCCGCGTGTCGAACCTCTTTCGCACCTGCAGCGGTTCGGTGGGCATTGGTAGGAAAAGGTGCTCCTTGAAACTGATATTGATACCAGCCTTAGCCAACGACGGATAGTTGTACGATTCGAAGGCGTCAAAGTTCTCCGCGTTAATCTTGGTGCTGCGGTTGCCTCGATAGAGGTGACTCTCGAAGAAGATGCACACCTCCGGGATGGTCACCAGCCGGGTGGAAGCCACCTCGAGGGCACAGATGATGTTTTCTCGGCCGTCGGAACGGAGCATACCCAACGGCAACTGGCTACCTGTGAAGACAATGGGCTTGCCGAGGTTCTTGAACATAAAGCTCAAGGCCGAGGCAGTGTAGGCCATCGTGTCGGTGCCGTGGAGCACCACAAAGCCATCATAGCGATTGTACTCGCGCTCGATGATATTCGCGATGTCGACCCACAGCGACGGGGTCATATTGGAAGAGTCAATGATATTGTCGAGCGTCACCGAATCAATGTCATAGCTGCAGGCGCGCAACTGTGGCACTGCATCGTAGATGCGGTCAAGGGCGAAGGGGTGCAGGGAGCCGTTCTCATCCTGCACCATACCGATGGTGCCACCGGTATAGACAATCAGGACGCGGTTATGCTTCATTTGGTCGAAATCACCAGGTAATCGGTATATTTCCAGAACTGTGTGGGATTGAGGATGCGCAGATAGGCGACCACGGCCTCGTTGTCCTCGTCAGTCACCAGTTCATAGCTGTTGTCGGGATGCTGCGAGATGACGACAGCTTTCTTCTTATTGATGCTGATGGTCGTCACCTTGGTGCGGTCGATTTCGGTGAATATCTCTGTATTCATGTCAGCCACAGTGCCCTGCTTGCGACCCATACCGAGGAAACCACCGGTCTTGGAGACAATACCCGCCTCTTTTAGCTCGTTGTAGCTACCTACCACAAACCAAGCACGGTTGGCGTCGGCAATCTGCTGGGCGATGTAATTGTCCTTCTGCTGGTTCTGTGCCGTCAGGTCGCTGACATTCTGATTGAGGTCACGGATGACGACCTTGCTGTTCTCCAGTTCGGCGGTGAGGGCGGCAATCTGCTGCTCCTGCTGGGCGGCGCGTTCTTCGAGACGGGTGATGAAAGCTTCCAAGTCGGCGGCTTTCTTGTCGAGGGAACCCACCTTCTGGTTGAGCTGGGCTATCTTCTGCTTGTTGGAGGCCATCATAGTCTCAATGGCGCTCATCTGTTCGGCAATTTGCTTCTTTTGGTTGACGTTGCCCTCCACGTTGTTGCGGCGCATCTCCTGGATGGTGCTGTACTTGGAATTAATCATCGACAAGTTGTCCTCAATCTCGTTGAGCATTACGAAGAGACTGTCAATCTCAGCATCCTTGGTGTCAACGATGCTTTGCAATGAGTCGATAGTGTACTGACGGCTGTTAAGCTCTTTCTGGTTGCACGAAGTGAAGTTCATGGTGACAAGCACCAGACCCAAAGTCAATGCGATTTTCTTCATATTATCTATCTTTATTGTTTCGTTATACCATAAAACTTTTTCGCCTAAACAAGGCAACGTCATAACGGCGTTTCAATGCTGGTAGTATATTGTACAGTCGTAAATAATGTTAAAAGAATACCTTCGGTGACAACATTATAGCTTTTTCTTCCTTGGTAATTAAAAGGTTGTCCCTAGACTGTTCTTAGGAAATTTTCCAAAAACAGTCTAGGGGCAGCCATACAATTACCTAAAAAACAGGCGCTCTAAAAACTAGCGTTTGGCAACACGGAAGGTCATGTCACCGACACGAAGCATGTAGATGCCCTGGGCGAGCGTGTTTGTGTTCAGTTGCTGCTGGTCGGACACAATTGTCCAGCAGAAAAGCTGACGGCCCGTCATGTCGTACAGCACAGCCTCAGTGCCGGCAGCTCCGCTGATGGTCAAACAATCGGCGACGGGGTTGGGATAGATGCTCACCTGAGCAACAGTCACGTCATCGATGCCCTCACCCACCTGATGCAGCACGGCAATACCGTCGAGGTCAAAGCCTGAACTGTAGCTATTGGTAGGCCACGGGTCGTTGACCATGTGACCAAAGGCGTCATAGGAGGCATACTGTGGGTCGATGCTGCCGATGGCGTCCACTATGCGGACGTGGGTGATGTTGTTGATGTCAATACCAGTGCTGTCAGCCAACTCAGCAAGGTCGAACGGAGTGCCGTAACCACTGCGATACTTGCCGGCGAGGTTGTTGATGTAGGAGGCGTCGACACGTCCACTGCCGCCAATCTGACGGACAGTCTGGGTAAGGCTGGTGGCGGGGAAGCGGACAAAACGCTCACCGTCGGAGCTCACCTCTACAAAGGCCAGCTCAAGGAAGTAGTCATCGAACGAGTTCTCGAAGACAGCGAAGTCAGGGCCATTGCCGTTCTTGATGGCATGGGCGAAGGTGAGGGTGGCCGAGCCGCCGTCGCCGAGGCTGACCACAGAGAGATTATCGTTCATGGTGCAGGGGCCAATGGCATCCTCGGCAGTGTGGTATGAGACTAGGGGAGAGCCATCTACACTGATGTTCTGCGGGCCGAGGTCAAGGGTGCAGGCCGTAGCCCAGCCGAGGATGGCAGAGCTGTTGGCGGCGATGGCGGTGCAGCCTTCAGTACCCACAATGCCGCAGAAGGGACCATTGCCGAAAGGCTGACTCACAGCATGGATTTCCATCGGATAGGCATATGTATAGCTCCAGCCCCAGCCATCATAGTAAGAACTGTCGACAACCACACCGGCAGCAGGGTCGGCCCACTTCACGAAGTCTCCAGCGGCAAGAGTTTGCGCCATGCCGCTGTAGAGCGAGCATTCCCACCAGCTGGTGCCACGCAGCGTATCGCCAGCGGTTGCCGTATAGAGAATGTCGCCAAGGTAGGCACCGTTCATTGTATAGCTGAATCGCGGGTCGGCGGCGGCGATGTCGGCCATCATGTCGGCCACAGTGGCGTCATTGTTCCAACGGTAGCCCCAAGCCAAGGCTGTGTCGGCCCAGTTGACGGTCAAGATGGCCTCGTTCACGCCCTCACCCACCCAATACTCAATGGCACTGGCGTCGATGGTAGCCTCAACCACAGGTGCAGCACCAGGCACACTGACGGGATAGATGGTCATGGGGTAGGCATAAGTATAGTACCAGACAGGGCCACCGTAGTTGTTGCTGTCGACGATGACACCTGCTGCGGGGTCGCCCCACTTTTCAAAGTCGCCGTTGGCAAGGGCCTGGGTCATGCCGGCATCCATGATGCCGTTGTTGGTACTACCCCAATAGTTGCCAGGAGTACCGGCGAGGCTGACAGTACCGTCGTTGAAGGTGATGTCATTGAGCCAGCCGGTGCCGCTGTAATCAAAGCGCGGGTCGGCAGCGGCGATGGCTGCCATCATGCTCTCCACCGTGGCGTTGCCGTTCCAGCGGTAGCCCCAAGCCAGTGCAGTATCGGCCCAGTTGACGGCCAGGACAGCTTCGTTTGCGCCCTCACCTACCCAGTAGAGAATGTCGCTGAAGGCAATGGTAGCCTCGGTCGGTGTATTTCCGGAAGTGGGCACAGACACAGGAGAGGGGATGGTGTTCCATGCCTCCTCCAAATAATAGGTACCCATAGCATCCCAGCCAGTAGCAGAGTTCATGTCACCATACTTAAAGACGTCACCGTTGTGAAGCGTGGAAGCAGCGCCCGAACCGGCGCTGACGCCGTTGAGGTTGGTCCACCAGAAATTGTAACCCATCGTGGGGTCGACGGGCGAGAGGCCGAGGGTATCGCCGTTGTCGGTAACAAAATGGATGTCACCGCTCAACGAAGGAGAGCCTTCGGTCCAGAAACGGGGATCGGCGGCGGCAATGGCATCAACCATTGCCTGAGCCGTAGTGGAACCGTTGAAGAGGTAGCCCCAAGCAAAGGCGGTGTCGGGATTGGCAAAGTTAACAATGAACTCGGCGCTGTCGGTACCGGAACCCACCCAGTATAGAATTTCGCTGAAGGGAAGCGAAGCATCCACTGTGTCGGGCAAAGTTGTGTTGCCACCGTTGGGATTGGTGGCGGCCATGGCGGTGGAAAGGCTGAAATCGCAACTGCTGCTGATTTCCATGATGTCGCCATTAGCCATTGCTTGAGTCGAATAGGCACCGGCATAGCCGCCGTTGAGGGTGTAACACCAGTAACTGTCACTCGAGCCAGAAACAAGCGTGCCATCGTTATAGCCGATACTGGTAACGAAGCCCGAGCTAATGGCGTAAGCCACACGGCTGTCATAGGTAGCGATGGTGTCGAGCATGTTCACGGCTGTGCAACTGCCGTTCCAACGCACGCCCCAAGCCAAGGCAAAGTTACTGCCGCTGGGATTGTCGTCCCATCCGATGACAACAACAGCCTGGTTGCTGCCGGTACCCACCCAGTATTGAATATCCGAGGCGGAAAAATTGATGGTTGCCGAGGCACTGATGGCCAGCATCAGTCCCATCGTAATTGCAAGTAGTTTTTTTACCATATTGATATTGTTTTATATTAGTTAATACTTCCAATCTCAATATCGGTAGCGGAAATTTCAGGGGAACAGACCTGCGGCGAATGCAAATCCTGTGTCACCGGGTGCTTTTTCCTCGAAAGCGGTACCGATTTCTACGATTTGGCAGGTCTTCTGGCTTGCTCGTTTCCACCCTGTCTTCCCATGTACCTATGGCAATACACAGTGACTTATTTCTTTGGGTATCAACTACTGAGCTTACAGCAGCGGGACTGCGCCGGACTCTCACCGGCTTCCCTCTTGGCGCCCTCGTCAGGCGACCAAATCGGGTGCAAAAGTACTAAATAAAATCAGTGTAGCAAAATATTTTTTACGATAATGCGTTATTTTCATACAATGAATATACTGCTGCAAAACTGGAAGTTTCCTCCCTTCAACCTGATACACACCGAGGATTACGAGCCTGCCATTCGCGCCGCTATCGAGGAAGCGGGACGCAACGTGGAAGCCATCGCCACTTCGACCGAGGAGCCAACCTTCGAAAACACTGTCGAAGCATTGGAGACCGCCTCCCGGCGACTCGACCGCATCAGTGCCATCATGATGAACCTCAACGAATGCTGCACAAGCGACGAGCTGCAGGAGGTGGTGTTGCGGCTGGAGCCCGAAATGACTCGTTTCAGCATGCGGGTGATGACCGACCACAGGCTTTACGAGAGGGTGAAGGTTGTCTCCGAGCACTCAGAGTATTCAGAGGACCCTGAGAAGAGAACCCTCCTCGACAACACCCTCAAGTCTTTCGTCCGCCACGGCGTGGCCCTGCCGGAAGCCGAGTGCGAGCAATACAAGCGCAACGAGGAGGAGCTCAGCGAGCTGAAGTTGCGCTTCTCGCAAAACGCACTGGCCGACCTCAATGAATGGAACTTGCATCTGACCAAAGAGGAAGATCTTGAGGGATTACCCGAGGCGGTACGCACCGCAGCCCGTGAGGAAGCCACCCATCGAGGACTCGATGGGTGGGTGTTCACTCTGGCAGCACCGTCGTACATTCCTTTCATGACCTATAGCGACCGTCGAGACCTGCGAGAAAAGATGTATCGGGCATACGGAGGTATCGGAAACAATGGCAATGAGCATGACAACAACGAGGTGATTAGACGGATTGTCAAACTACGTGCCAAGCAAGCGCAACTGCTAGGATACGACACCTATTGCGACTATGTGCTCGAAGACCGCATGGTGCAGAGTCTGCCCAACCTGCGCCGCTTCATGGACAATCTTAAGGCCGCCGTCCTTCCTGCCGCAAAGAAAGATTTGGAGGAGGTGGGTGCCTCCAACAGCTGGGATTTCAGCTACCTTGCGGAGAAACTGAAACAGCAACGCTACTCTTTCGACAGCGAAGCCCTACGCCCCTACTTCCCGCTCGACGCCGTGCGCGAGGGCATCTTCGGTCTCTACGGTCGCTTGTATGGCCTGCATTTTGAGGAAGACTTCAGCGTGCCAGTCTATCACGAGGAAGTGCACGTCTATCGCGTCAGCGACGGTGAGCGCGAGATGGGGCTGCTCTACCTCGACATGCATCCACGTCCTTCCAAACGCAGCGGTGCATGGATGACCGAATTCCGCGGACAATATGGCAGCGTGCGTCCGCAGATACAGGTGGTGTGTAACTTCAGCAAGCCCACCGCCGACACCCCTTCCCTACTCCGCTTCAGCGAGGTGGAGACCTTCATGCACGAGATGGGGCACGCCATGCACGGCATGCTCTCCGACGTGCAGTACGAGAGTCTTAGTGGCACCAACGTCAAGCGCGACTTTGTGGAGATGCCGTCACAGGTGATGGAAAACTGGTGCTACGAGCCGGAATTCCTAGCCACCTTTGCCTGCCACTGGCAGACCGGAGAGCCGTTGCCCACCGAGTATATCGACAAGATTCGATCTGCCCAGAACCACCTGGCCGGATGGCTCTGCCTGCGTCAGCTGAACCTCGGCTACACCGACATCGCTTTCCACACCGTACACGACGGTTCTGTCATTGGTAAGGCCGAAGAGGTGGAAGCAAAAGCCATGACCAACCTCCTCCCACGAGTACCCGGCTGCTGCACCGTCACCAACTTCAGCCACATCTTCGGTGGCGGTTACGCCTCGGGCTACTACGGATACAAATGGGCCGAAGTACTTGACGCCGACATCTTCAGCCGATTCAAACATGACGGCATCTTCAACCTGAAGACCGCCGCCACCTTCCGCCGTGAGATACTCTCTCGTGGCGGCACCGAGCACCCTGCCGTGCTCTTCCGTCGTTTCATGGGCCGTGAGCCCGACAACAAAGCATTACTTAAAAGAATGAACGTTTTCGTTAAGCCAAATGACCAAAGTCAAGATGCTTGAACTTTGGCATGGCGAGAAAACGACCAATATAATTGAACCTATTATGAATGAAAATTTAGCAAAACAGATACTCAAAGTATTCGTCAACAACCCCTTCGACGCCTTCAACCACAAGCAAATCTCTTCACGTATCGGCGCGGGCAGCAAGGCCGAACGCCAAGAGGTGATACGCACCATCCAAGAGCTCGCCGAGCAGAAGCATCTCATCGCCGACGACCATCAGGGCAAATACCGCATCAACCCTAAGAGCATCGACGACGACCTGCTGCCACAGAACTACGTCACCGGAACCATCGACATGAAGCAGGGCGGCAAGGCCTATGTAATTCCCGACGAGGAAGGTCGCGAAGACATACAGATTGCACCCAACAACACCCACCACGCCCTGCACGGCGACAGCGTGCGCGTACTCATGTTCCCACAACGCAAGATGCACAAGCCTGAGGGACAGGTAGTGGAAATCATCAAGCGCGCCAAGACCCGTTTCGTGGGTGTGATACAGAAACAGGAACGCTTCGCCTTCATGGTCAGCGACAGTCGCACCATGCAGGTCGACATCTTCATCCACCTCGACGACCTCGGCGGCGCCGAAAACGGCGAGAAGGTGCTGGTGGAGATGACTGACTGGCCCGAGCGGATGAACAATCCCGTGGGCAAAGTGATAAAACGCCTGGGACGCCCCGGCGACAACAACGTCGAGATGCAGTCCATCCTGGCCGAGTACGACTTCCCGCTCGACTTCCCTGCCGAAGTCGAGGAGGAGGCCAAGAAGATACGCAAGCCCACTAAGAAAGAGATGGCCAGTCGCAAAGACTTCCGCGACATTACCACTTTCACCATCGACCCCGCCGACGCCAAGGACTTCGACGACGCCCTCTCCTTCCGAGAACTGTCCAACGGCCACATGGAGGTGGGCGTGCATATCGCCGACGTATCATACTATGTCAAGCCCGGCAGTGCCATTGACCGCGAAGCCTATGAGCGCGGCACTTCCGTCTACCTCGTCGACCGCACCATTCCCATGCTCCCCGAGAAACTCTGCAACGAGGTCTGTTCCCTCCGGCAGGACGAGGACAAACTCTGCTTCTCCGTCGTCATGGAAATGGATGGCAAAGGCAAAGTATATAACAGTTGGATGGGCAAGAGCGTCATCCGCAGCGACCGCCGCATGGCCTACGAAGAGGCGCAGGAGATAATTGAAAGTGGAAAGTGGAAAGACGAAAGTGAAAAGTCAGTGGGCGAGGCCATACTGAAACTCCATGGTATCGCCACCATTCTCCGTGCAGCACGCTACAAGAGCGGCGCCATCAACTTCGAAACCCAGGAGGTGAAGTTCCAACTCGACGAGAACGCCAAGCCCATCGGCGTCTACATCAAGGAGAGCAAAGAGGCCAACTGGCTCATCGAGGAATTCATGCTGCTGGCCAACAAGACCGTGGCCGAATACATCGGCAAACCGAAAACTCAAAACTCAAAACTCAAAACTCAAAACTCACCGAAGGTGTTCGTCTATCGCGTCCACGACGAGCCCAATCCTGAGAAACTCAACACCTTCGTCGAGTTCGTCGCAAAACTGGGCTTCAGCATGAAGACCACCAGTCGCAAGGCCCTTGCCGAGAGTTACAACCGCCTGTTCGAGAACATCGCCGGACGCGGCGAGGAGCACATGGTCGACACCATCGCCATCCGCACCATGAGCAAAGCTTACTACAGCACAGAGAACATAGGCCACTACGGCCTCGCCTTCCCCTACTATACCCACTTTACCTCGCCCATCCGCCGCTATCCCGACCTGATGGTGCACCGCCTGCTCGACCTCTACCTGCATGACGGCAAGTCGGTGAACGCCGACGAGTATGAGGACTACTGCCGCCACTGCTCGGTGATGGAGAAGAAAGCCGCCGATGCCGAGCGCACCAGCGTCAAGTACAAGCAGGCCGAGTATCTGGCCGACAAGCTCGGGCAGGTATTCCCCGCCCTCATCAGCGGCGTCAGCAAGTGGGGCATCTACGCCGAGATTGAAGGCAACAAATGCGAGGGTATGATACCCATCGGAAGCTTGAAGGACGACTACTACATGCTCGACGAGGACAACTATCAGGTTATCGGCCGTCGCCACGGCCGCTGCTATAAGCTCGGCTATCCCGTCCACATCCGCGTCCGCCATGTCGACCTCCTGAAGAAGCAGATTGACTTCGAACTCGTTGACGAAGACGACCGCGTCCTCGCGGGGAGGAAACAGGCTGCGCAGGTGCCCCCGTCGGCAAAAAGCAAAAACCAGCGCAACAAAAAAGACTCATCTTCCGCAAAAGGCAAGAAGAAAAGCGACCCTCGCCACAAGGCCGAGCCCTCTAAAGGCAACGCCGTTAAGAAACGCAGAAACAGAAAGAACTAAATACGCCAGACAAGACCCAGAACGGGACGATAAGAGCCGTCGAAACGACGGCTCTTTTATTATGGTTCACTATTCCCTATTACGGTGTTATCGTCAATAACGATGGATGTTGGTGATGATGACAATAATATACACGTTGCACATATCCTGTTATATTTCCAAACACACTCTCGGATTTGACGTATACCTTCAGTTTTACCGTGTTTTGTTGTGCAGTAAAACTCTTCGTTTCTCCTTTTGAGTATTTCGCTGAGACATCATTAATCTTGTCTCCTATCTCATTACATTCGAATACTCTTATGGTGGTAGAATAGCCATAATCGCTATTGTATGTAACAGCGTAATTTCGATTTAATCCGTTTTCTTCTTTTATGCATGATGAAAGTAAGAAAATCATGCTCGCTGCAATTACAGCAAAAATACGTTTGTGTTTCATCTTGTTATTTATTTGTTTGTCGTGTTTTGTAGCATCCATAAATCATCTTTTGTAGCAGGACGTATACGTTTATATCTTGCAGGCAGACCGGAAATGGCGACATAAATCACATTTCTTTTGGTATAAATGCTGTAACTAACATTCACAAGGACATCAATACCGTATTTCGCACAACAATTTGCAGTCGCGTTTTTCTTCAACAACTCAAAGTTCACATCCCGTTTATTCCCCACGAATTGAAATGTTGACGTATCTGAAACTGAAGTGCAAAATATTGTATCATACTCCACGACAAGAGGTGTAGAAACAATATTGTCCGCTGTCTCCACCACACGAAAAGTCTTTAAAGAGTAAGATGACGAGCTGCATCCTACAAAAAACACTGTGACAGATGCAAAAAGGAGCATCAAAAGTCGTTTCCATTTCATATTACATTCCCTGGTACGTGTCGGGCGCAACCTCTAAACCGAGCGCAGACCAAACACACGGGATTTTAACCAAAGAAGCGTGGCCTGATTATGCCACTTCTCTGATAGAGGTCGTGAGAATTACCTTGATTGCAGAAATGGGAACCAGTCCACGCTATGAACAAGCGCGAACCGCCATACCAACCTTGCAATCAAATAGAAATTTCTCACGTCCCTATCAGCAAGTCGAGCATAACGCTTCGTATTTTCAATAAATTACGGATTGTACACTCTTCACAATCCGACAGCAAATATACAACTTTTTCCCGACTATGAAAAAGTTTTTTGTTGGCAATAAAAATACAGTGTAATTATTCCAATGGCATTTTTATTAACAGAACTGCATCTATCCAATAGAAGTTACATCGTGCACGTTTTATTCCATTACGCCGTCCTATCCACTCCGACTCACCTCCGTATCAACTCCGACACAACTCCGACCATGGTCCGACTGCAGTCGGACAAAACACGTGGAAATCACGCATTCAACTCGGTTTTTACACCAAATTACCGTCTATCAAACCTTAGGCCATTTTCGATGCGTATAGACGCCCGCCGCGGTCCGACCCAAGGGCGGGCACCGACCCAAGGGGCAGAAAAGCACTCCGGTCACGTGCGACTTTATAAGGCACCAAACTAAACGCTCTGCCCCCGACGGCATGCCGTCGGGGGCAGGGTCTGTGGCAGAAACGTAAGCCACAGACCCATTTGAGTAATTCGCCTCAAATAGTCCTGCGGCAGCTAATTCGTTCAATTCGGATAATTCGCCGTTAAAATAGAATTGCCGTTACTTGAACAGCGCGTCGATCTGCTCCTGATAGGCGGCGGCGACGTTGCGGCGGATGAGCTTCTGCGTCGGCGTGAGCATCTTGTTGGCTTCGGTCCAAGGCTCGGCGACGAGGGCAAAGCGTTTGACACGCTCCGTCTCGCCCAGCTCGGCGTTGTACTTGTCGACCACCTTCTGGTAACGGGCAATGACGGTCTTGTCGGCAATCATCTCGGCAGGCGTCGATGCGCTGACACCGTGGCGCTTGCACCAGTCCTTCAGCATGTCGAAGTCGGGGGCGATGAGGGCAGCGGCGAACTTCTGTCCGTCGCCCACCACCATCATGTCGAGGATAAAGGGAGCCTGCTTCATCTTCTCCTCAATCACCTCGGGATTGATGTATTTGCCCATCGAGGTCTTGAACATGCTCTTGGTACGGCCGGTAATGAAGAGGTAGCCGTCGGGGTCGAAGTAGCCGGTGTCGCCGGTATGGAACCAACCCTCGCTGTCAATGGCCTCGGCGGTAAGCTCGGGCTTGTTGTAGTAGCCCTTCATCACGTTGCCGCCACGGCACTGTATTTCGTTGGTCTGCGGGTCGATGCGCACCTCAATCTCGCGCATGGCGAAGCCCACCGAGCCAATCTTGCGGCCCTTCTTGTTCGAGTTGGTCACGGCGATGAGCGGCGAGCACTCGGTGAGGCCGTAGCCCTCGTAAAGGTCGAGCCCCACGCAGGAGAAGAAACGCGTGAGACGCGGCTGGATGATGGCGCCGCCACTGACGAGCATACCCAGGCATCCACCCATGCTCTCGCGTATCTCTTTATATACCAACTTGTCGGCTATCTTCTTCTGCAGCTTGTACCACATCGAGAGTTTGCTCTCGTCGAGGTCGTACTTGAACGCCAGGTCGAGGGCCCAGTCGAAGATTTTCTTCTTCACACCGGTCATCTTCTCGCCCTTGCGGAATATCTTATCGTAGACCTTTTCGATGAAGCGCGGCACGCAGGCCAGCATGTGCGGATGAATCTCCTTGCAGTTGTCGCCCACCTTGGCGATGCTCTCGGCATAGGCGATTTCGAAGCAGAGCCACTGGTAGAGGTAGCCCATCATGCGCTCATAAATGTGGCACATCGGGAGCCACGACAGGGCGCGGGTCCAGCTGGGGTGCGGGCTGCCCTTGATTTCCTGCACATTCATAATGAGGCCGCGGTGCGTCAGCATGGCGCCCTTGGGCACACCCGTGGTACCGCTGGTATAAATCATTGTGCAGACATCGTCGATGGTCAGCGAATCCTTGATGGCTTGCAGCTGTTGCGGCGCATCGGTATGCTCGGCCACATAGCGGCGGCCAAGGTCATAGATATCGTCGAGCGACTTCACGCCCTCCATGGGGACGATGGTGCATAGATTCTCCAGATGCGGAAGCTGCTCGCGAATATTGCTGATTTTCTTATACAGGGCGGGGGTCTCGACCACCAACAGACGCACCTCGGCATCGTTCAAAATATACTGGTAGTCCTCCTCACTGATAGTCGGATAGATGGGCAGCAGCACGGCACCCGTCTGCTGCACGCCGAAGTCGACATAGTTCCACTCTGGACGGCCGGCGCTGATAAGACCGATATTCTCGCCCTTCTTCACACCGAGATGCAACAAAGCATAGCTGATAAGATTGACTTTCTCAATATATTCGTCAATAAAATGCGACTTCCATTCGCCGTTTTCCTTGAATTTGAACACAGGGCGTTCAGGGTGGAGTTCCTTTCTCCATTCAAGCAGGTCAAACAATCTGGTAGGCTCTTGCATAAAGATGTTAATTTTAAATTAATTTTGCAAAAGTACAACATTATTGCCACATGACCAAATAAAAATGGAAAATTAACATTTTATACCCCCCAAGTTCCTCCCTCGGACAGAAAGCAACAGTTCCTTCCAAAGGTCATCTTTTACCAACTCCGACCACAGCAACCGGAGATACATTCGTAACATGTTGATTATAAACACCTCCCAAAACACATCCACAACAAGCCCCTAATTTACCCATATTCAACCGCCAATGTATTCACATGTTTTCTGTGTCGAAGTGAGAAAAATTTTGTATTTTTGTAAACTCAAAAAAGCAACAATTTCGATGGCAATTACTGACAAACAATTGATTGCAGACTTGTCGGCCGGCAAGTACAAACCCGTATACCTGCTCACGGGCGAGGAAAACTACTACATCGACGTGGTGTCGGACTACTTCGAAGAAAAAGTCATCGACCCATCGCTGCGCGACTTCGACCAAACGGTCGTGTACGGGCGCGATGTGGACATGGCCACAGTCATCAGTACAGCAAAACGCTATCCGATGATGTCACCCATCCACCTCGTCATCGTCAAGGAGGCTCAGGATATCGCCGTCAAAGAGTGGGAACTGCTGGCCAACTATCTGCAACAGCCGTCACCACAGAGTGTGCTGGTGTTCTGCTATCGCCATAAGAAACTCGACAAACGCACGGCCGCATATAAAGCCATCGACAAGGTTGGCGTGGTATACGAGAGCCCACGCATCTACGACAATCAGGTGCCTGCCTGGATATCCCGCGAGGTGGGCGCCCACGGCTACTCCATCGGCGACAAAGCCGCCGCCATGCTGGCTGAATACCTTGGCACCGACCTGGGCAAGATAGCCAACGAACTCGGCAAACTCTACCCTTTGCTGCCCGCTGGCGGCGCCATCAATGAGCAGCTGATCGAGGACCAGATAGGTATCAGCAAGGACTACAACATCTTCGAGTTGCAGAAAGCCATCGGCCGGCGCGACCCGATGATGTGCAACCGCATCGTGAACCATTTCGCCGCCAACCCCAAGAAGAACCCCATCCTGCAAGTGCTGCCACTGCTGTACAGCTACTTTCTCAAGATAATGATATACCATCAGTTGGAGAACAAAAGCGACGCAGCCAAAGCATTGGGGTGCCCTCCTTCCTTCGTGTCCGACTACGCAACAGCGGCCCGCAACTACCCACTTGGGAAACTGGCATCCTGCATCGGCTACCTATACGAAACCGACCTCCGCAGCAAGGGGGTCCGCAACAGCGGCAACGTCACCGACGGCGAACTGCTGAAAGAACTGATATTTAAAGTTATTCATTAAAAGCCTCACCCCCAACCCCTCTCCGATGGAGAGGGGAGTAAAATGAAAAAGAAACATAGATAATAATGACTAAAAGAATAATTGTTTTGTTGCTGCTAATGACTCCCCTCGCCCTTTGGAGAGGGGTTGGGGGTGAGGCTGCGGCGCAGGGCACCGTGAAGGGTGTGCTCTTCGACGAGAGCAACGGCGAGGCCGTACCTTTCGCGAATGTCATCCTCGACGGCACTGCCTATGGCTGCGCCACCGACCTCAACGGCTTCTTCCTCATCAACAAGGTGCCCGCTGGCGAATACACGCTGCGTGTACGTTTCATGGGCTATGAGGAGTACCGGCAGGCTGTCACCATCGCCGACCGCAAAACCGTCACGCTGACCATCCATCTCAAGCCGTCGGCCCAGATGCTCAAGACCGTGGAAATCACCGACAGCAAGGCCGAGGAGCGGCGCATACAGACGCAGGTAAGCGTGGAAAAACTCACCGCCAGCCAGATACAGCAGATGCCTTCCATCGGCGGCACCGCCGACATCGCCCAGTATATGCAGGTGCTTCCAGGTGTCAACTCCACCGGCGACCAGGGCGGACAGCTCTACATCCGTGGCGGCTCGATGATTCAAAACCTCACCCTCCTCGACGGCATGATTGTCTACAATCCCTTCCACTCCATAGGCCTCTACTCTATCTTCGAGACCGACGTCATCCTCAACGCCGACATCTACACCGGCGGCTTCGGTGCCGAATACGGTGGCCGTATGTCGTCGGTGATGGACATCACCACCCGCGACGGAAACAAGCGCCACCATACCGGCAAGGTAGGCATCAACACCTTCGGCGCCAACCTTATCCTTGAAGGACCGCTGAAGAAAGAAACCACAAACTCCAAATCCACCGTCACCTACCTGCTCACCGCCAAAAACTCGTACCTCTCCAAAACTTCCAAACTCTTCTACCCTTACATTGACGGAGGCTTGCCCTTCGACTTCCTCGACCTCTACGGTAAACTCACCGCCAACTCGGGCACAGGCAGCAAGATAAGCGTCTTCGGATTCCGCTTCGACGACTCGGTGTCGAACTACCAGGCCATCGCCGACTACCATTGGCGTAACTACGGTCTGGGAACCAACTTTATGCTGGTGACCGGAAGCAGTGCCATTCTCGAAGGTACGGCAGCATATAGCGACTACACCATCACCCTCGACGATGGGTCGGGCCATGACAAATACAGCTCCATCAGCGGTTTCAACACCACCCTGCAGGTAACCAACTTTATCGGTGCCAACCGTCTGCGCTACGGACTCACCATCGAGGGATACAATACCGATTACCAGTTTGTCAACCAGTATTCGAAGCGTATCTCACAGCACGAGCCCACCACCAACCTCTCGCTCTACGGCACCTATAAGCTCAACACCGGCAAGTGGCTGCTCGATCCGGGCCTCCGCTTCATCTACTACGCCACCCTCGCCAGTCCTCAGTTTGAACCCCGCATCGCCGCCAAATACAACGCCACCGACAAGCTCCGCTTCAAGATGGCTGGAGGTTTCTACAGCCAGATATTCCTCGACGCACGCTCCGACAACGACATTGTCAACCTCTTCACCGGATTCCTCACCGGCAGCGCCGAACTGGGACTTCCGTCGACATTCCTGGACAAAGAGGTTACCACCTGCGTGCAGAAAGCCAAGCACATCATCCTCGGTGCCGAATACGACCTCACCGACCTCATCACCTTCAACGCCGAGGTCTACCTCAAATACTTCGACCAGTTGCTCAATGCCAACCGTAACAACATGTACAGCGACACCGACCCTTACTACACCAACCCCTCCAGCAACTTCTACAAACCTGAATACCTGCGCAAAGACTATATCCTCGAAAAAGGCCTGGCCACAGGTTTCGACGTGAGTGCCACCCTCGACCTCGACCGACTCTACGTCTGGGCAACCTACTCGCTAGGATACGTGCAACGCACCGACGAACTGCAGACCTACACTCCTCACTACGACCGTCGCCACACCGTCAACCTGCTGGCCACCTATAAATTCGGCTCCAAAAACGACTGGGAAGTCAGTGGCCGCTGGAGTTTCGGCTCGGGATTCCCCTTCACCCAGACGCAGGGCGTCTACCAGCAGCTCGTGTTCGGCGACAACATCGTCAGCGACTATACACGTGAAAACGGTGTCTACGGCATACACTATGCCGAACTCTACAAGGGTCGCCTGCCCAGTTACCACCGCCTCGACCTGGGCATCAAGCGCAAATTCTCCCTCGGCGCCCGGTCCATCCTCGAGCTCAGCCTCAGCGCCACCAACATCTATAGCCGCCAGAACATCTTCTACTTCAACCGCATCACCTTCGAGCGCGTCAACCAGCTGCCCATCCTGGCCAGCTTCGGCGCCAACCTGAGCTTCTAGTTCGCCTTGCGGGCAAACTCAAAGAGGGCCTGCGGCAGGTGGCAGTAGCCGTCGGGATGCTTGGTAAGATAGTCCTGATGACTTTCGTCGGCAGGAAAGAAATTCCGTATGGGTTCCACTTCCACAGCCAGCGGGGCGCTGTAGCCACGCTGCACTTCGTCATATACCTCCTTGATAGTCAGGTAGTCCTCGGTCTCGATATAATAGATGCCCGTGCGGTAGCGGGTACCCTCATCCTCCCCTTGTCGGTTGACGCTGGTGGGCTCGATGCAGTCGAAATAGAGATTCAGCAGCTTGCGCAGCGGCAGCACCTCGGGGTCGAACACCACACGCACCGCTTCGGCATAGCCGGTCGTGTCGGTATATACCTCTTCGTACACGGGGTTCTCCGTGTTTCCGTTGGCGAAGCCCGTCTCCGTCTCCACCACGCCGCGTATCTGCTTCAAATAATGCTGGGCGCCCCAGAAGCAGCCGGCAGCAAGGAATATCGTCTTCATCGTATCAAGATTTGATTCGTTTAACCAATGTAACTCACCGTTGGTTTAGGTACTCTTATCGGGAACCATGAGCGCACCGGCTGGTCCAGCCCGAGGCCATTCATATAATTATAGGTAGCCAATCTTAACGCCGCCCCCACCGCCTCGATGTCATAGTCAAATTGAGCGTTGCCGTTTGCGTCAGCCAATTCTTCATTCTTCATTCTTAATTCTGCATTTTTAATCGGTTCCCAATCCACCTCGTTGTTGCAGAACGGGTGCGGCTCAAGCGTGGTGCGACGGGCGCCGTAGGCTTCGGGGTTGAGACCGCTGGGCGAGTGGCAGGTCATGGCGTAACGGTGCCAGAAGGCGCTCTGGACGATGCCCTCGTCGAACATACGGCGCACCGTCTCCAAGGCGTCGACACTCTCCTGCAACGTCTCGGTGGGGAAGCCGTACATGAGGTAGGTGTGCACCATGATGCCTGCGTCGCGCAGATGACGGCAAGCCTCGACAGTCTGCCGTATGGTGACGCCCTTGTCAATCAACTTCAGCAGGCGGTCGCTGGCCACTTCCAGTCCGCCGCTCACTGCCACCATGCCGGCCTCGGCCAACAGGTCACACAGTTCGGCGTTGTAGGCCTTCTCGAATCGGATGTTACCCCAGAAACTGACGGCCAGACCACGACGCAGTATTTCCTCAGCCACCTCCCGCAGCAACTTGGGCGGCAAAGCCTCGTCGACGAAATGGAAGCCCGTGCGTCCGGTCTGTGCCATCACACGCTCCATGTGGTCGACCACCGTGGAGGCTTTGGGGCCTCGGTAGTCACCGATATAGGGCAGCGAGGTGTCGCAGAAAGCACAACGATGCCAGTAGCAGCCTTGCGCCATCACCATCTTGTTCCACCGTCCCTGGCTCCACAGCCGGTGCATAGGGTTGGTCATCTCCGTAAGCGAAAGGTATTTGTCGAGCGGCAGGTCGCTGAAGTCGGGACAGTGATCAAGGGCCTCAAGGTGTCCGTCGATGGCAATACTGTCGCAAAACTCGTATATCCTTGGCTCGTTCATCTGCCGCCACTCGGTATTGGGGTAGCCGCCGCCAATCTCCACACGAGTCTGCGTTTGTGCCTTCAGCCACTGCCCGCAACGCAATGCGCCGTAGAGGCAGCCGGGAAAGGGCACAGTGATTTCGACCCTCTCGGGGCGGAATTCGTTCACATACTCCTGCAACCGTTCCAGCATGATGCGGTCGATGGGCGACGGTTCCTGCTGCAGTTCGCTGTAGAGCGGGTCGAACGTCGGCGCGTCGTTGCTCAGGTACTCGGCATAGCGTACCAAGTCGAAGTGGGAGTCCACATGCTCCCTTATGTAATCCGCTATATCTTCAATGAAAAGGGTGGCCAGGTGCATCGCCTTGTCGGTGATGCCGCTGACACCGAACGACCACTCCAAATTATCTTCGTCCAGCTGCTCGAAGCGTTTCCCTTCGGGCAACAACGAGCGATTGGCGATGCGCGGTCCCAGCGTGTCGTCCTGTCCGCGCAGGAAACGCTTCACCGGCTCTGTCAACCGTGCCTGATCCTCCAATCCGATACTCAACAAAAACTCATGCGACAGCACACGGTCGGCCACCTCGATGCCGAGGTCCACCTGGCGCACCTCATGCCCCTGCGCCACATAGTAACCTTTCA
>CAMJJD010000015.1 GCA_946406015.1 uncultured Bacteroidales bacterium
CTTCGCCCATACCGGCGCGCAGTTCTTTCATTGATTGTTTTTCGTAGTGGGTCATTGTTATTGTTGTTTTTATTGTTTATTTTCTTTCGGTGGGGTTAATGGGTTTTATGGGTTTAATGGGCGGCTGACGCCTAATATTTATTTTGCCCATTAGATCCATTCTGCCCATTAAACCCATTGCTATCTCTGTAGGCTTTCCTCGCCCTGTATATCTCTTCTTTTATCCCTCCGTTCTCGAGGAAGTTCTTTTTCTGCCACTCGATGAGGCCTTTTATCAGCACGTCGCACTGGTGTATCAGCGTGATGGCAATATTGGCGATGGTCTCGTCGGAGCGGTCTTTTATCTTCTCGCGGTAGACCGCCGAGTCGAGGTGCCGCTTGCAGAACTCGCGCGTCTGCACACAGCGCGGGTCGTTGTACGACCACTGCTCCAAACCTCGCACTCGCAGGTAGTCCTCGTAGTCGAGCAGCAGCTCGTGCAGCGAGGCCCGGTTGACATTTGTGAGCCTTATCTCCATCTCCTTGGAGGTTACCCCGTCGATATTCCCCTCCGCGAGGTTCTGCTTGCCGCTCCGCGCCGCCTGCACCATCTGGTCTATCGTGCGGTCGCCCTTGCACAAGAACTTGTTGGCAAAATAATACGTCACGTCGTAGACGCACTCCGCTTTCTGGAACGCCTTCAACGTGCGATAGTTGTTGTCTTGCCGTATAAGGTCCTTGTCGGTCATATCACATTGCATTTTTCTATCATCTCATCCAACCCTCCATACGGTATATTTTCTCCATCAGCTTGCGGGCTTTGCCTTTTACTGGCTTGTGCCACACCTCGACGCGCACAGCGTAGTAGTCCTCCCAATCGCCTTCGTAAATGGTGAAATCCTTGTGGTTCGGCTCAACTATCTGTCCATAACCGTTGTGGTTCAGCACCTGCGTGGTGGTGCGCGGTTTTATGCGGTCGGCCGAAAGTTCTATATTTTCAGTAACTTCAAAGCAGCGGAGGTAAATCTCGCCGTCCTCCAATGCAGGCCAATAAAATGCAAAATTGTATATGCCACCCTGGTCGCCGTTCCATATCTGCAGCCACGTAGTGGTGTCGGTGCTGTCTATGTCGACGGGGGTGAAGATGTCCCCATCTGTGGCATTCCACCTGTGAGCGGTGTCGGTGATGGGTATGTTATATTCCAGCCCTTCGGGTATGGGGTGGCTTTTACCGAAATCATCGGGTGCCATACTGAACAATCCTGCCAAAAACACTGAGAAGAACATAAAACCGATGACAGCCTCCAAAACCAAACTGGCAATTCCTGCCAGAAATGCCCCCACGGCACGTCGCCATTCCTTCCTCAGCAAAAGAATGATGAAAACCGGCAACTGCAAAAGCAACACAAGGGCAGAAAAGCTTGCAAGGACAAGTCCCCACATGGTTGATTCTCCACCAACAAATAGCGAGGCCACAAGCAACAGCACCGTCGCCAGCGGGAACACCCACCAGTAGCGCACTATCCAATCCGAGGATGGAGTTTTCTCTATGTGGTCGCTTTTCGGCATAATACTCTCCATGTTGGCTATTATTTGTCAAGCATTATCAGCCTATCCTCGGCAGTCGTCGTGGGTGTGGTTTCCACAATAAAACTGCCGTCGTCAAATGTGAAGTCAGAATGCTCACGAAGATAGTCTGCATCAACGGTGGTGCGTACTTCGAACCAGAAATCGTCAGACTCGGGTGAACTTTTCCCACGAATCACAGGGATATAATTGTTGGTGTCGACAACCAGGCAGAAGGGGACCGCTTCCATGCGACTGCGGCTGTCGATAGGCTGTGCCGTGTGGAAGAGCGTCACCACGTCGCTGTACATTCTTTCCTTGAACGGTAGGCTGCAATGGTGTATCAACTCGCGGGGAATGCCCATGTCCATCATATCCCCGACAACTTCCTCCCAATGGGCGGAGTCCACAATATCCTCGACGATGAGGTAGTAGATGCGCCACAGCGAGGTGTCCATAGTGCTGACGGCATTCTGTATTTCCTCGTTCATCTGTCTGCAGCCGTAGCAGTAGGGGCTGGTGAAGATGAGAGCGCGGTAGTGCGTGGTGTCCTGCGCGATGGCGGCCAGCTCCTCCATGCCGATGGAGCCATCCGGTACATAGGCTTGCTTCGTTTCACTCTGCCTGCATCCTGCCAGGAGCAACAAGGCTGTCATTATGTAAAAGATCCTTTTCATGTTTAAAATTGTATTTTGGTTGTTTGGCTGCTTTCTATGACGAAGCGTTTGGTTTGGACTTTGTCGTATTTGATGGCGTTCTGGGGGTGGAGGACGACTTCGTACTGGCCGGGCTGCAACAATAACCTCTCGCCGGCGGTGCTGGGATTGAGGTCGGTGGCAAATTCCACCTGGCCGTCGCGCAGACGGAAGATGGCGCCGGTGGTAATGCCCTTGGGCTTGCTGAGGATGAGTATGCCGGGCATGGGCACCGAGAGCTCGGTGGCGGCGTTGCCGCGCACCTCGACGCCGCGCAGGGTTGTCACGGGCAAGGTCTGCACCTCGACGTCGTAGCGGCCGGCGAGATACTGGCCCGTTTCGCCGACCTCCTGCGCCGCCACGCGCTCGTCTTCACGGCGCACCACCACATCGACATTGGGCTGCGTCCATTGCGGGCGGCGACCCTCATAGCGCACCCTCATAGTTCCTTCGCTGACAATAAGGTCTACCCAATTCACCCTATCGATGTCGAACTGCAATGCCTCGCGCTGCAAGGGAGGATGGGTGAAGACTGTAAGGTCGTAGGTCATCAACGGGTCGAGCAACAGGGTGTCGGGCCGCAGCTTGGAGTCAACCGTATAGATGGTGTTCAGACGACTGACGCCCGTGCGACGGTCGTAGAAGGCTACGGGATGCTCGGTCTCGTAGAGGTCGCCATCGCCGTCCAGCAGACGCAGCACCACGCGTGCCGTCTTGCCTGCCAGACGGAAGATGTCGTAGAGTGTCTTGGCGTACTCTTCTTCATGGCGTACGGGCAGGAAGGTGCCGGCACAATCGGCATGGTTGAATGTTCCATCGCCGATACCTAGCACGAAGGTCTGCACCACCACGCCGCTGAGCTGCACCTGGCGCGCCACGTCGCATATCTCAGCGTCGCAGTCGTCCATACCGTCTGTGATAATCAGTATGATATTGCGAGAGTCTCCTGCCGAAGGGAAGTCAGAGAGCGCGTCGGTCAACGCAGCCGACGCTGTGCAGCCGCCCTGCGGCACGAGGGTCTTAATCTTGCTCTGCAGCTGGTAGATGTTGTCGCTGCCGAAAGGCACTTCTAGCCGCGTCCCGAATTGGTGGCGGTTGAGGTGGCCGAAGACGCGCAGCGCCACATCGACGTCGTGCTGTTTGGAGATGCTGTCGAGGAATGACAGCAGCACCTGTTGCGTCACCTTAATCTTGGCACCCGACTGCCAGTGGTCCCACATGGAGTTGGAGCAATCCATGATGAGTAGCAGACGTGTCTTCTCCGCCTGCTGTGCCTGTAATGAATTAAAAGATGAAAGTTGAAAATTGAAAATCAGGCATGCGCAAAGCACAAGCTTCAATGCTTTTAGTATGTGTTCAGTCATGTTGCTATAATTTAAATTTTCAACTTTCAATTTTCAACTTTAAAAGTCGCCGAGGGTCTCGGGAAGCTGTGCGAGGGCCTTGGGCAGATCGTCGGCAGAGAGGACACTGCCATGGTATTTGTTGGTGTCCTGCATGAAGTCGACGCCGAAGCCCATCTTGGTCTTCAACAGCACACACACGGGGCTGCCCTGGCCACTCATGGCTTTTGCCGTGGCCATGCCGTCGAGCACCTGCTGCATGTCGTTGCCGTTGTCGATGACCACCACCTTCCAGAGGAAGCTCTCGAACTTGGCCTTCAGGTCGCCGAGGGTCATCACCTCGTCGACGGTGGCGTCGATCTGCTGGTTGTTGTAGTCGACGGTGGCGATGAGGTTGTCCACGTGCTTGGCACCGGCGAACATGGCGGCTTCCCAGATCTGGCCTTCCTCGAGCTCGCCGTCGCCGTGCATGGTGTAGACGAGGTGCTTGTCGCCCGTCATCTTCTTGCCGAGGGCGGCGCCGACGCCGACGCTGAGGCCCTGGCCCAGCGAGCCGCTGGCCATGCGGATGCCCGGCAGGCCGTGCTCGGTGCTGGGGTGGCCCTGCAGGCGGGTGCCGAACTTGCGGAAGGTGTTGAGTTCGCTGACGGGGAAGTAGCCGCGGCGCGCCATGGTGCTGTAGATGACCGGCGTGATGTGGCCCTGGCTGACGAAGAGCATGTCCTCGCCCTCACCGCTCATGGTGAAGTTCTTGGGGTCGAAGTCCATGAGGTTGAAGTTCATGGCCACAAACCAGTCGGCGGTGCCGAGCGAGCCGCCCGGGTGGCCGCTCTTGGCGTTGGTGGTCATACGGAGAATGTCGCGGCGCACCTGCGTCGCAATCTGCTGGAGTTCTGCTGTTGTTTTCATTATTGTTGTGTTTTATTTTGTTTCATACATCCCCACACTATCGTGCGGGGTTATTGAGAGAGCGTGCCTCCGGCACACGTTGACTTCTCTTATTTGTTCTTCAGTTTGAATACATACAGACGGGAGTTCTGGTCAACGGCGAAAAGCTCGTCGCCGTGGCGGGTGACGGTGACGGCCCATGTGTTCTCATCCCAGTCGTGGATGGTGCCGGTACCGCGGTCGCCATTCATGTTGACATGGCCCCACACACGCCCTTGTGCGCCATCGGTTTCGACATAGATAGTGCCTTTGAGGGCAGGCTCCTGTTTCTGGGGAGCCGGGGCCTTGACGGTCTTCTGCTGCGCAGGCCTGGCTTTCTGCAACACGGGAACGCGTTCCATCTGCTCGACGGACTGTACTTCTTCGGCGACAACCACCTCCGGCTCATCCATCGTTACCATATCGAGAGTCTCAGCCTCCTTCTGTTTGCATCCGACAAGCAGCAGGACAGCCGCCATCGGAATCACAAAATGTTTTATCTTCATAATCTAACAGTATTTATTCAGTATTTCCAATCATTCCAGTTGTAGACCGCCTCTGCCTCTTCGGGCAACGACGGGAAGAGGTTGCGCCCGATGACCGTCTCCACGCTGTCGACCGTGACAGCATACGAGCGCGGTGTCCCGACCTGGTAGTCATTGCCCACCAGAAACGCCACCGTACGGTAGCCATCCGACGTGCTCACCGCCAGCGCCTTGAAGAAGCGGTCGGGCACATGCACGCAGGCAGGCCCGATATGACGGGGCTCATCCGAATCATACACCGGTCCACAAACCACATAGACAGCACCGCAGTGCTTGGCCACACGACGGGTCATCTCTTCTATCTTGCGCCAAGCGCCGGCGTTCATCTCCTTGTTCTGCGGGCAGATATTGGTGAAGTAGTCACTCTCCGTCATTGCCTGACGGCTCCACTTCATGTCGGCATGGGGTGCCATGTGGCCCTTGTCCCACCCACTGTTCGAGTAGTCTTCGCGGCTGGCCTTGGGGAAGTCGACATCGGGGTCGCGGCTGAACTGCCGGCCCTGCTCATAGGTTCCGGCCACCTCGTCGGCGGTCAGTTCCCAGGCCACCCAGTCGGGACAGAGCGTCGTATGGTTGTAGGAAGCCGTATAGCCCAGATGGCGCACGATGTCCTCCGAGGCGTCATAGGCAGGAATCTCCACCTGTCCGGCCGTGGAGGCAGCACGCTGCGTTCCCACAGAGGCACAGGTGGCCAGCAAGAGACAGAATATCCAGAGTATCTTCATCGTCTACAGCTCCACCTCTTCACGGAATGCCGGTATGCTGACGCGCTTCCACCCCACCTTGTTCAATGTCTCGGCAAAATGCCGCTGCGTCTCCTCCTCGCCATGTACGAGGAAGATATGCTTCAGTTTCTTCTTCTCCTGGCAACCGATGTATTGTATCATCTCCGAGTAGTCGCCATGACCCGACAGCGAGTCGATGCGACGCAACTCGGCCCTCACCTTGTGAGGCTGACCGAAAATGGAGACCTCCTCGTCGCCACGCATAATCTTGGCGCCCAGCGTCGACGGCTCGCAGTAGCCCACACAGAGGATGGTGGTCGACGGGTTGTCGATATGGTTAGCCAGGTGATGCTTCACACGGCCGGCTTCCATCATGCCGCTGGCGGCGATGATGACACAGGGTTTGTGGCGTATGTTGAGCTGCTTGCTCTCCATCACCGACTGGATATAGTGCAGGCGGTCGAAACCGAACGGGTCGGGGTCGGTCTGGCAGTAGTCGGCAATGTCCTGGTTGAAGCACTCGGTGTGCAGTCGCATAATGTTAGTGGCACTGATGCTCAGCGGGCTGTCGACGAACACGTCAATATCGGGTAACAGCCGCACATGCTCCAGCCTGTCGAGGGCGTAGATAATCTCCTGTGCACGTCCGATGGCGAAACTGGGGATGATGAGCTTGCCTTTCTTCTTGGTGCAGGTGTCGAGCACCGCTTTCAGCAGCTCTGTCTCGGCGTCCTGCAGACTCTCGTGCAGTCGGTCGCCGTAGGTGCTCTCCATGATGAGGTAGTCCACCTGCGGGAACGGCTCCGGGTCCTTCAGTATCTGCTTGTCGTAGCGGCCGATGTCGCCCGTGAATCCCAGCTTGATATGGCGCCGTCCTTCACGGATGTCGAGGTAGACCAGCGCCGAGCCGAGGATATGGCCCGCGTCGTAAAACTCCACCGTCACCTCCCCCTCGATATTGAACTTCTTATGATACGGCACGCTGATGAAACAGCTCATGCAGGCCTGTGCGTCCTGCTCGTCGTAGATAGGTTCCACGGGGTCCAGCCCCTGCGCCTTGCGTTTTTTGTTGAAAGTCTGCGTATCCTGCTCCTGGATGCGTCCTGCATCGGCCAACATGATGGCGCAGAGGTCGCGTGTGGCGGGGGTGCAGAGCACAGTGCCACGGAAACCCAGCTTGTAGATGTAGGGGATCAGGCCACTGTGGTCGATGTGTGCGTGGCTGAGGATGAGGTAGTCGATCTCGCTCGGCACAAAGCCCAGGTCGCGGTTCATCGCGTCGGTCTCAAGACCCTTGCCCTGATACATGCCGCAGTCGAGCAGTATCTTCAGCCCGCTTTTAGTCGTTATCAGATGTTTGCTTCCCGTCACTTCGCGGGTAGCTCCCATAAATTGCAGTTTCATATCTTTATATCACTTGGTTTCATTCAATGACAATCTTTCTGGCGACCCCGTCGCCCACCTGCACCAGCCACACGCCCGCCGAGGGCAGCAGCAACGCCGTAGTCTCGCCTGCCGCCTGTTGCGACAGGTGGCAGCGCCCCTGTCCGTCGTAGAGGCGCAGCCTCTCCCCCGCCCCGCAGTGTACCGTCAGACGGCGGCCATCGACGGCCAGCGTCCACCTGGGCGCCACTGCCGTCGCCAGCGACGTTCGTTCGAACAGGGCCCTGAGCGTCAATGCACCCGTGACCGTCACGCGGCGCGGATTATCCACCACACCGTCGTCCCACATCACGAAGCGTCCGCCCTCGAGCGGCAGACCGCACACCTCTACTTCCACCCCGGCCGGCAACACCGCGCTGCCCACCCCGAGGCCGAGCTGGGCATTGTCTGTCTGTATGTCGATGGAATAGTAGGTCGGCATCAGAGTGTCGTGCACCGTGTCGCAAACCGTCACCGTGCCGCCCACAGAAAAGAACATGGCCGTATACACCCTGTCAACTACAGCATTGACCAGCCGCGGATTGAGTGTGTCGCCGTCGTTCCAGCAGATGAAGCTGTAGCCTTCGGCCGGCAAGGCCATAAGCGTCACCACCGTGCCGGGCGCGTAGGAACCCGAGCCTGTGGCACTGCCGCGGACGGCGTTGTTCACCGCCACGGTGATATTCACCGAATGGGTTCCCTCGACCACCGAGCCGAAGGCGCTCCACGGTACAGCCGACGCATAGACCGCCGCTGTGCCCAAGGGCACGTGCAGCGTGCAGGCCGACAGGTCGACCGAATAGAAAGCCGTGGCCGAGGTCGTCGGAGGCGCCGCTGCCGAAAGCCACACGTCGGCCAACGCCGCCATCAACGAGAAAGCACCGTCACCCACCGTCGAGAGCGACGCCGGCAGGGTCAGCGTCGTCACCGACGAGCAGCCATAGAAGGCACTGTTACCCACCGCTGCGATACCGTCGGCCAACGTCACCTCAGTCAGCCCCGAGCAGGCACGGAAAGCATAGTCACCCACCCCGACCACCGCATAGGTCGTCCCGCCGCACGTCACCGACGACGGCACCACCAGCGCCCCCGTGGGCTTCACATAGCCCACCCACCCCGACGACACGTTGGAATTGGGATGCACCACCTCGACGCCACCGGCCACATAGCTGTAGTACAGCACCTGTCCCGACGGCAGGGTATCGGCAAAATCAAAGCCCCGCGCCGTGAGGCACGTAAGCAACAGCATGAGCGGCAGTAACTTGTATTTTAACATTACATCTTTATAACGCATATACATTTTATTTATTGCCCCGGCTCCACAAAGTTATCAACACATATTCCTCCGCCCGGCAATCCGTTGTTTTACAACCATCTGAAACCTGTTCTTTTACTTTTCCAAAAGAACACTAAAAGAACACTAAAAGAACAGCAGTATAAACAACAATGGCTCAATCACATACATCGGCAAGCAACATTACGGGCCATTTTTAGACGCACGTATAAATAAAAAGTCGTATCTTTGCAATTCGTTCCAATGGGCAGGAACGCGATTATTTTATTGTATATCAATCAACAAAACAAACACACAACCCATAGGATGGATAAGAAATCGATAATAGGACTGGTACTTATATTCGCAATTTTCGTCGGCTATATGTTCTGGGTGGCCCCCT
This sequence comes from uncultured Bacteroidales bacterium, assembly GCA_946406015.1. Classification (GTDB taxonomy): domain Bacteria; phylum Bacteroidota; class Bacteroidia; order Bacteroidales; family P3; genus Colimorpha. The sequence continues at coordinate 8,879 of CAMJJD010000015.1, forward strand.
CGAAGGAAGAGATGGCCGAACGGCAACGGGTGTACGACAGCACCATGCAGGCCAACCTCGAGGCTCAACGCATCGAAGACAGTATTGTTGCCGCCAAGGCACACCTTGACAGCCTTGCTCTGGCGGGCGACACAACCCTGGTGCAGGGTGCAGAGCGCAAGGTGCAGGACATGGGTGTCTTCAACGCCGCCGCACAGGGTGACGTGCGTAGCTTCACCGTGAGCAACCACGTGATGAATATTGAGTTCAACACCCTCGGTGCCCGTGTCGATAAAGTGGTGCTGAACGACTACCTGACCTACGACAGCAACGAGTTGGTGCTTATCACTCCCTCGAAGGACAATATGAACCTCGTCTTCTCGACCGAAGACAACCGTGTGGTCAACACCAAAGACCTCGTCTTCACCCCCTACATCTATGGCAAGGCTGCGGAAAACAGCGAGTGGACCGTGAAAGAGGGTGACTCGCTGACAGTTACATTCCTTGCTGAAGTGGCCGACAGTCTCACCAACGGACGTTTGGAATTTGTTTATACAATACATGACAACTATGAAGTGGACTTCGACATCAACTTCGTGGGCCTCAAAGAGGTGGTACGCAACACTCCCTATATGGACTTCCAGTGGCAGAACCGCATGCTGCGCCAAGAGAAGGTGAACAGCGGCAGCCGCGGCAAGAGTAACCGCAACAGCGACCGCGAACGCTTCTACAGCAGCATCTACTACAAAGGCCCCAAGGAGAAGAACCCCAACAACGTAGGCATGGGTCAGGACAAACAGAAGCAGGTGAAGACCACGCTCGACTGGGTGGCTTTCAAGGACCAGTACTTCGCCGCCATCATGAATGCCGAGGGCGGTGTACCCTTCGAGAACGCCGACCTGGCCGTGGTGACCGACAAGCGCGACACTGCCAAGAACTACCTGACCGACATGGGTGCCATCATCGGACTGCCTTACGACGCCAACACTGGCAAGATGCAGATGAGCTTCTACTACGGTCCCACCAAGCTGCGCGACCTGCGCAAGATGCATCGTAGCTACGACCGTATGCTGCCATTGGGTTGGACTATCATCTCGAAGAGCATCAGCCGCTACCTTATCGTGCCGGTGTTCAATTTTCTGGAGCGATTCAACTGGAACTACGGCATCATCATCATCGTCTTCACGCTGCTCATCCGTCTGGTGCTGCTGCCCTTGGTCTTCAAGAGCTATCAAGGCGGCGCCATCATGCGCATCCTCAAGCCCGAGATGGACGCCCTCAACAAGAAGTTCCCCGCCCAGGAGCAGGCCATGCAGAAGCAGCAGGCCATGATGGCCCTGCAGAAGAAGGCAGGCTACAGTCCCATGGCGGGCTGCCTCCCCGTGCTCATACAGATGCCCTTCCTGACGGCCATGTTCATGTTCTTCCCCATCGCCATCGAACTGCGCCAGAAACCTTTCCTCTGGTGTCCCGACCTCTCCAACTACGACTCCATTCTTGACTTCGGTTTCAACATACCGCTCTATGGCGACCACATCTCGCTCTTCTGCCTGCTGATGTTCGGCATGCAGTTCTTCTACACGTGGTACACGATGAAGCAGCAGGCCGGCCAGGCTTCCATGCCCGGCATGAAGTTCATGATGTATTTCATGCCCTTCATGATGCTCTTCATCTTCAACAGCCAAAGCGCAGGTTTGAACCTCTACTACCTCATCTCGCTCACCTTCACCATGTGCACCATGATGCTCATCCGTCGCTTCACAAGCGAGAAGAAAGTGCGCGCACGCATGGCTGCCTACGACCAGAAGCACGCCAACGACAAGGGCAAGAAGAAGAAAAAGAGCAGCTTCCAGCAGCGTCTTGAAGAGTTGCAGAAGCAGGCCGAGCAGATGCAGAAACAGAGAAAGTAGTTGTAAGCTGTGAGCTGTAAGTTTTAAGCAGCTGACGCCCCACTTATAGCTAAAAACCGGACTTAAAACCAAATGAAAGAACGAGGCCCCATATACCATAAGACCAAAGAGTTTGCACTGATGACAGTTGAGCTCTGCCGTTGGCTGCAAAACCAAGGGGAATATATCATATCCAAACAACTATTTCGTTCTGCCACTTCTGTTGGGGCCAATTATCGAGAAGGACTAGGTGCAGAAAGCGAGAGCGACTTTATTCATAAGATATCTGTATCCATCAAAGAGGCACATGAGTCGCAATATTGGTTAGAGTTACTGGTAGATGGAAATTATATTAATCAAGAACAATTCAATAGTTTATACTCTATTTCTAATGAATTAATCAAAATGATGACATCGTCAGTACTAACCCTAAAGAAAAAACAAAGTAGTGCGTCAGCCACTTAAAACTTACAGCTTAAAACTTAATACTATACAATACTATGGTTGTTACATTAATTACAATATTCATCCTCGGGTATGCCTGCATAGCGCTGGAGCACCCTCTGAAAATCAACAAGACGGCCACGGCCTTGATGCTCGGCACCTTGGTGTGGACCATCTTCGCCCTGTCGCACGTCATCCCGGGTGGCGAAATCAGCAGCCATCTGGTGGAGAACCTCGGCGAGACGGCCGAGATTGTCTTCTTCCTGCTGGGCGCCATGACCATCGTGACGCTCATCGAAGACTATCAGGGCTTCACGGTCATCACCGACCACATCACCACCACCAACAAGAAGAAGCTGCTGTGGGTGCTCTCCATCCTCACCTTCTTCCTGTCGGCCCTGCTGGACAACATGACCACCGCCATCGTCATGGTGGCCTTGCTACGCAAACTCATCGCCGACCGCAAAGAGCGCTGGTTCTTCGCCGGCATGGTCATCCTGGCCGCCAACGCCGGCGGTGCATGGAGTCCCATCGGCGACGTAACCACCATCATGCTCTGGATCAAGGGACAGGTAACCACGGTCAACATCATCGTCAAGACCCTGCTTCCCAGCTTGGTGTGCATGATTGTGCCGCTGGTCATCCTGGGCAGTCAACTCAAAGGTGACATCGAGCGTCCCGAAGAGACACACGCCGGCATCGAAGTGGCCCCCTGGATGCGCAAACTCGTGCTCATCATGGGTGTCTGCGGCCTCATCTTCGTGCCTGTCTTCAAGACCATCACTCACCTGCCGCCCTACCTCGGCATGCTCCTCAGCCTCTCTGTGCTGTGGGTGACCACCGAGATACTGAGCCGCAAGCATTCCAAAGAGGGACACAAGCTGCCTACCGCCGTGAGCACCTTGGAGCATGTCGACGTGCCCACCATCCTCTTCTTCCTCGGCATCTTGATGGCCGTGAGTTGCCTCAAGGTGGCCGGTATCCTGGGGAGCCTGGCACAAGGGCTCGACTCGATGCGCGGCATCGAAGTAGGTGGCGAGACCGTGGGATTCTTCCTCATCGACCTCATCATCGGCGTCCTATCGTCCATCGTCGACAATGTGCCGCTGGTGGCTGCCGTGCAGGGCATGTATCCCATGAGCCCCGAAGGCTTCATCGCCAACCATCCCTTCTGGGAGTTCCTGGCCTACTGCGCCGGTTCGGGTGGAAGCCTGCTCATCATCGGCTCGGCCGCGGGCGTGGCCGTCATGGGCATGGAGAAGATAGACTTCATCTGGTATCTCAAGAAAATCAGCTGGCTGGCATTGGTCGGCTATATCGCCGGCGCCATCGTGTTCATCGGCATGAACCTGATGCTTGAGCCCTTCGAGTGGTGGAGTAGCATGGTGTAATGAAACAGTTCTGGATTGAATTCAAACAGCGTCCTCTGTGGCGCAAGATATGCGACATCCTGCTGGTGCTCTTTGCGCTGGCAGGTGCCGCCATCATAGGTGCCTGGGGACTCTATCAGCTGGGCGTGACCAACAACCGCGGCGCGGTGGACAAGAACTACCGCTACCTGATGTCGGTCAGTGAGATAGAGCAGATGAAGGAGGGCAACCTCACACCCGAGGAGTTGGACGAGATGTGGGCCACACAGCTCGACCGTCTGGCCTCGCTGGCCCACCGCTATCCCGTCAATGCCCGCCTCATCCTGCAAGGTGCCGCCGTCAGCGACGACCCCATGCTGATAGACCGTATGGTCGCCGCCCTCAGCATCTACACCGACACAGTGACCAGTGACCAGGGGCCAGTGGTCAGGCAAAACGCCATCCCCTGGATGGCCACCCCGGAGTGGGAAGCCCTCAAGGAGGCCATCACGCGCGACAGCGCCCTCATCCGTGAGGCCGGCCGTCTCACCGGCGTCGAGCCGCGTCTTATCGTGGGATGCCTCATCGGCGAACAGATACGCCTCTTCAACTCCAAGCGCGAGATGTACAAAAAATACCTCGGCCCCGTCAAGGTGCTCAGCGTGCAGAGCCAGTTCAGCTACGGCGTCAACGGCATCAAGGACTTCACCGCCGCCGCTGTCGAGGAGCACCTCAAAGACCCGTCGTCGGAATACTACATGGGACCCGCCTACGAGCACTTGCTCGACTACCCCGAGGGCGCCAACGTGGTCGAGGAGCGATACAAACGGTTGGTAGACTACGGCAGCCATCTCTACAGCTACATCTACACCGGGTGCATCCTGCACCAGACCATGCTGCAATGGCGTCGCGCCGGCTACGACATCAGCGACCGTCCCGACCTGCTCTTCACCCTCTTCAATGTGGGCTTCAGCCAGTCGGTGCCCAAGCCCGACCCCATGCCCGGCGGAAGCCACATCAAGGTCGGCGACCGCGAGTACACCTTCGGTGCCATTGGCTTCGACTTCTACTACAGCGGCGAACTCGCCTCGGTGTTCCCCTTCTGTCGCAACCGATTCGACGCAGCCTCCTTCGGTACCGATGTGGAGGCTATCCAGGCCAGCATGACCGACTGCAACCGCCCCGAGCGCGGCTCGGAGTACCGGAAAGACACCGTCACCTCCGATCTCCAACCTCCAACCTCCGACCTCGACGAAGAGCCTGACCCCTTCGGTGTCGACCACAGCAGGGTGCGCCCTGTCGAGCATACAGCCCAATAAAACAGAGAGGGCCGCCCCATTCGGGGCGGCCCTCTGTCATTATCACACACTTCTACCACTCAACCGAGAAACGGCACTTGCGGTGTCCCTGCCTATGCTCCACGGTGCAGCGCCGGTGCATGCCTGCTGCGGCATCGTGCATCGCTTCCATACGGGCATAACAGGCCTTGCTGCCGCCTTTACCGCCACTGACGGTGTATTTGAGGTGTCCATTGCCGTCTGCAACGGACTTCTTCTCCGTGAAACCCAGCGCGCTGGCCAAGCTGTCAAGGTGACTGTACTCGGCATGGAACTCCGGAATGGAGATACTGCTGACTGCACTGTCCAGTGTAGCCATAGCCGCGTCCAACTCGAGTCCGGCGGCCTCCAACGACTCGTCAGCCTCAACGAAACACGTGTCGATGACTTCTTCCCAGTCAGCCATCAGGTCGTCCATCGTCAGTGAGAGCGACAGCATCTGCTGGATACTGGTCTCAGCGAAGATGTCCTTCGTGTCGCGAGCCTTGCCGTAGAGGTAGAGCGTTGCCTCGCGGTCGGCGGTGTCGATACCGAAGCGGCATGTCACCATACTGTCGGTGACGACAATGTCGGTGACAGCAATGGCAATACTATCAACGGTGAGCACAAGGGCATTGTCGCCATTGCGGGTAAGCACCACGGGCTGCTCGGGCTCGTCGAGACGGAACTCGCCTCCGCGGGCGCTGAAGTCGTGCCTGCAACGGTGCTGCGACACATAGCGCATAGCGTAGCAGCGCTGAATACTGTCGCGTTTGGAAAAGGCACTGGCACGACGATAGAGCACATACTGCGTGTCGGCCTTGGTGACCACCAAAGCGGCGTCGGAGTGATAGTCCTTGGCCGTCGCCGCCACCTCTCCGGCGGTAGTGGGATACACCAGCAGGTCATTCACCTGGCGCCTGATATCGCGGCAACCCGTGGCCAACATAGCTACTGCCGCAACAATAATCATAGTCTTTGCTTTCATCTTTATGGTTTTTGTTTGCTTTGGAATGTAGTCAAGACGACAGTATCCTAGGATAGCATTGTCTTGACTACTGTCCACTTGATTACACCCACTTGTCTACTCACCGGCGCCGGCGTTTTCAGGACGCAGGCTGACGGCGACGTAGTTCTTCAGATTGATATACTTCTTGGCAAGGTCGCGCAGCTGCTTGGCACTGACAGCACGGACCATCTCGTCATAGCGGACCAGATAGTCACGGTTGTCGTTGAAGATATAGGAACCCAAAATGTGTCCCGACCAGTAGGAATTGTTTTGGCGACTGGTACCGTTGTTCACAATCAGCTGCTCCTTGACCTTGGCGAGGGTCTGCTCGTCGGAGCCATTCTGCTGGTACTCCTTAAGGATTTCTATGCAGTCCTGCTCAATCTTCTGAATCTTGTCGGGGTCGCAGCCGATGATGAATCCCCAGCTGACCTCGCCCTGAGGCATACGTTCGGTCGACACATAGACGGCAGGGCTGTAGGCATCACCGTTCTTTTCGCGGACCACCTCGAGAAGCGTGATTTCGAGGGCGTCGCTGAGGGCATTGATGGCAAGACAGGTTTCAGGAGTGAGCTCCTTGGCGGGCACCTTCATCTCGCCATAAATATGCAGCTTACCCTGACGCTCGATACCTTTTACAGCCTCGTCGTGGACAATACCCTTGGCAAACTTGGCCGAGCGGTCCTTGTACTGTTCCTTTCTCTGGCTGCCGTCGGCAGGCAGGTAGTTCAGATAGCGCGCTATAAGGTCGACATCCTTGTCAGAGAGGTTGCCGACAAAGCAGAACACATGGTTGGAGGCATCATGGAAACGCTCACGGAAAATCGCCAATGCACGGTCGGCATCGAGACTACTGATTTGTTCATCGTTGGGAACTACGACATTGCGTTTGTCGCCAGGATAGACAGCCTTATAGAATTTTTCCAAGAAAGCCATCTGGGGGTTGTCGGCGACGAGCTTGATTTGGGTGCGGAGCTGCTCCGAGTAGCGTGCCACGAAGTCCTTGTCGCTGCGAGGAGCGGTGTAGTAGAGGTTGACGAGCTGCAGGGCTGTCTCAAGGTCTTTGGGAGCGCAGCTGCCCATAAAGCCCTGACGCACGTCGTCTATATAAGGTCTTACAGAGGCGGTGTTGCCTTTCAGCTTCTTGGCGAGTTGGCTGGCGCTGAGGTCGGCAATGCCCGAGGCACCGATAATGTCGGCGACATTGGAGGCCAGGAAGTACTCCTCGTCGCCATAGAGCGAGGTGCCGCCGAGGCTGAAGGACGAGATGACAATCTGGTCGGCCTTGTAGTCGGTCTTCTTCACAAGGAAACGCACCCCGTTGGGACAGGTATACTCTTTGTAGCCCAGCACACTGTTCTCTTTGGTCATCCTGGGATTGACGGCTGCCACCTCGTCGGTGAAGAGGGGCTTGTCCTGATAAGTATCGACCCAAGGCTCGGTCTTCACCTTCTTGCTGTCGGCGATGATGTGGCACACGGTCAACGAGTCGGGCACACGGAAACCCTCGCGCTCGGGAGCCGTAAGACGGAACACCATGTTCTCCTCGGTAATCCAACCCGAGATGGCGCGGTTGCACTCCTCGAGGGTGATTTCGGGGATAAACTCCTTGGCGTATTTCCATTCCTGACGTATGCCCGGGATACACTCTCCCTCTAGATAGTTGCGGGTGTACTCATCGGCCAGGTCGTTGCTGAGCGTACGGTCGGCCTCCTTGGCCTGCTGGGTGTAGTACGAAAGCAGGGACTCCTTCTGGCGGTCGAGCTCAGTCTGGAGGAAACCGTGTTCGTCCAAACGTTTCATTTCGGACAGCAGCAGGGCGGCAGCCTCCTCGATGCGGTTCTCCTTGGGCGAGCAGCTGAGGGAGAAGTCGTCAACCTCACGGATATAGAGTGCGATGGAGCCATTGTGGCTGGCACCGGCATACATAACGGGGGCGGAAGCCTTCTCGCAGATTTCCCTCAGACGTTCATTGATCATCCCCGTCACAAGCGAACCCACCAGACCCTGACGGTAGTCGCCCACGGTGCCGACAGGAGCTTTCCTGAGCTTCCAGGCGAAGCGCATATTGGTGTGGGTAGCTTCCTTGTCGGTGGCGATGGCAACGAGAGGTTCCTTATTGCCCTCGACGGTGAAGACGGGCCGCGGCTTGGGGTTGACGGCTTTGGCGTGCTGGCTGAAGACATCGCGCACGCGCTGTTCCATGGCCTGTGCACCCTTCTTGCCGCCATACTCGAAGTCCTTCAAGTCGCCCACCACCACGATGGCCTGCAGGTCGGGACGGTACCAGTCGTTAAAGAAGTCGACGATGCTCTGCCGCTCGAAGTTCATGATGACCTCCTCCTTGCCGATGGGCATGCGGTCGGCATAGAGCGACCCGCGGAAAGCGATGGGATAGGTCTTCTTGTTCATGCGGTCGCCGTGGCCGCGGCCACCACGCCACTCCTCGTGGATCACTCCGCGCTCGCTCTCAATCTCGGCCTGGTCGAACAGGATGTTGCCGGCCCAGCCGTCGAGAATCTCGATACCCATCTTCACCATCTCGGGGTCGGTGCCGGGCATATCGACATAGTAGACCGTCTGGTCGAAACCGGTGTAGGCATTGATACCGCGGCCGAACTCGATGCCGTGCTCCTGCAGTTTCTTGATCATCGTGTTGTGGGGATACCCCTTGATGCCGTTGAAGGCCATGTGCTCACAGAAGTGGGCCAGACCCTGCTGGTCGTCGCGTTCCAGGATAGAACCGGCATTGGTGACCAAACGGAACTGGATGCGCTCTTCCGGCTTCTTGTTGTCACGTATATAATAGGTGAATCCGTTGTCCAAGTGTCCGATGATAACCTTCTTGTCTACAGGCACCTTCTCGGTGAGGGCTGTACGCTTCCCGGTTTTGCTGCCGGTAGGCAGTTGAGCCATTGTGCTGCCGCAGAGAAGCAGGGCGGAGAGCACAAGCATGAAACTTTTCTTCATTAAGTGTTAAGTGTTAAGTGTTAATGTTTTTTTGGGGGAGTTAAAGAAGTTAAAGAAGTTAGAGAAGTTAAAGACAAATGTATCGGTCGACCATTTTGCTAGCGTTGGTATTGTCCCTTTCATTCCTTCTCACTCCCTTTCCCGTTCATATTTATTTGGTTTTATTTAATCTGTAAACTGTAAACCGTAAACTGTAAACTTTACCCCATTTCATTCTTCATTCTACATTCTTCATTCTACATTCTTCATTCTTCATTCTACATTCTACATTCTTCATTCTACATTCTTCATTCTACATTCTACATTCTTCATTCTTCATTATTTCTTTCAAATCAATTCCCAGCACCTGCATCTTCTGGCGGATGAGGGGCAGTTCCTCCTCGAGGAACTCACGGCGCTGCTCGGCGAGGATTCTCTCCTTGGCGTCGGGACTCACAAAGTAGCCCACACCGCGGCGCTGGTAGATAATCTCTTCCTGCTGCAGGTAGTCGAACGAGCGCACCACCGTGTTGGGGTTCACGCCCATCGAGGCGGCCACGTCGCGCACCGACGGCATGCGGTCGTCGGGCGTCAGCGCCCCCTGCAGCACCTGCTCCGACAGGTGGTCGGCAATCTGCAGATATATCGGTTTCTGTTTTCTAAAGTCCATAATACCTCCCTTCTTTATTTCAGTTCGCGGATGCTCAGGTGGACGTCGACGCCGTCGGCTTCCACCTTGCAGCGTCCGTCGCCCACAACGGTCTTCTCGCCTTCCTTGCGCGAAGGCAGGTCGCAAGTGAGCCAAGGCTTTATGCCCGACATCCCGATGGTCAGGCCTGCCGTTTCGGGCACCACATGGAGCGCCAGCAGGCTTTGTACGCCGTCGATGTCAATCTCGTTAGGCAGGGCGTCTGGGTAGTTGGCGTTGACACTGACCTTCACGCCATCCACCGTCAACTCGCGGCTCAGCACCTTTTCAATAATCACCCCGGCCTCGACACCGTCGATATCGATATCGTCGAGCACTGTGCCGCGCGGCACCTCGACAACAAGGTGCTTGCGAATGTTCTTCAAATCGCCGTAGCGGTACTTGCCATGACCGCAGTATTGTATCTCCAGTTCGCCCTCCTCGTCGACATAGTAGCGCATACGCAGCGAGTCGGTCAGCGGAAGGAAGCCCTCCTGCATCTCCTCGTGGATACGCACCGCGGAGTCGTCGGTGTAGACAAACTCCATGTCGCCGAAGAGCCAGTCGACGCTGATGCCGCTGATGGGCTGACTCAGCGTGGCATCGCCGACGCTGTAACGCTCCGGGTGTTCGTACTTGATATCAATCTTTGTATTCTCGCCGCATGCTGCCAGCAGCACACTTGCCATTACGGCCATTAAAAATGCTATACGTTTCATGATTTAAATCCTTCCTTTTGCACGGTTAAATATTACTATACGGAGCAGGCCACCCTGCGGGTCGGGGATGACGCGGAGACCGCGCTCGTCGAGCCATAGGCTGTCCTTCTCCCAATTGTCGCCCATGAAATGGCCGTCGGTCATGATATCCATCTCCACTCCGGGACCAGGCGTCACAGGCAAAAAGTAGTTCTGCTGCATCTGCACGTCTATCGACAGGACGTTGGTGAAGTCGAGGTCGGCCTCCGCCTTGCGGTAGGAGTTGAGACGCGTCGTGTCGGATATCACGAGCAGCTGCCTCGGCTCATAGATGGTATCGGCACGTAGTATGCCACGGTCCATCAGGGCCTGCATCAGCGGGGTGTAGTCCTTCGGCTGCGTGGTGTCGCGGTCAGCGATAGTATAGACATAGTGTGGCAGGAAGTTCTGCTTGTCCTGGTTGACGTAGAACATCACGCTGTCGAGGTATGGGCCGCGTGTCATGGCGGCAAGATGCATAGCCAGTTCCGGTATAGTTGTATTCAAGACGGTTGTGTCGGGATTGATGCAATGCTTCACCTCGCTGTTGCCTGTTGCAGTGCAATAGGTCTTAAGGTCCTGGATGTGCAGCGTGTAACGGTCGGTCTCCACGGTCTCGTCCACGGTCTTCCTGTGGTTGCAACCACTGAGCACCAGTCCCGCCATTACGGCTATAAAGGCTATCTTTTTCATAACTCTTAACCTTTAATTCTTAACTATTAACTCTTAACTAGTACGGCATCTTCTTCAGGCGGCGCCAGCTGAGCCAGCCGAAGAGGGCGGTCAGCAGCACATTCAAGACATTCGTGCCGACGAACAGCCAATTGAACAGCGTCTGCGGGTCGCGGCTGCTGATGTAGTCGTACAAGCCCTCCATAAGGTCGGTATTGCTGAAGAGGGCAACGAACACCGGGATGAGGACGATGCTGAAGGCAAACTCGATGACATAGAGCCAGAGGATGGTCTGCAGCACCTTGTGACGCTTGAAGAGGGTGGCCGTGAAGAAGAACATCAGCACGGTGGAGATGTAGCCCGTCCAGCAGGAAATCACCCACCAGAGACCATAGTAGCCAAACAGGTCCATTTCTTCTCCGGCAGCAACTAAACTATCGAAGAACGACATATCAAAGATAAAGGGGAAGCCCACCTTGCTCTGCCAGAGCCAGTCTTGCCAGGGGCCGAAAGGAAGTGCGGTGAGGAACACATCGAGCACCATGCCGCCGAGATAGACGGCCAACGGACAGACGACGAGTGAGAAGAACAGCGCGCTGATGAACTTCTCCAGTTTGGATGCGGGGAGCATGGCATAGTAGATGCCCTCGTTGCGGACGTTCCATGTGCGATACATACGCGACGGTGCCATCAAGGCGGCAATGTAAGCCACACCCTCAATCATTATCAGACGGAAGGCAGGGTCGAGCGGGACGTCGACACCCAGCACGGTCATAAAGAGCCACACCGCGAAGGGCAGCACGGCAAGGATTATCATTGTGGTGCCGAACATCGGCCACATATTGCGGAAGTCTTTACATACGACTTTGCAGAATCGATTCCAGTCAAACTTATTGTTCATATCTTCTTGTTTTAGTAGTTCATCTTTTTCATTTTGTTCCACCCAAGGAATCCCATGAGGACGGCGAGTAGCGCCTGCGCTGCGACGATGTACCAGCCCATGCCGGCGAGGTCGGCCATCTCGAGAATCATCATCGAGAACACACCACCCATCAGCCACAGCCACAGGACCATGCTCATGATATTGCGACAGGTCTTGTTCTGAATGGCATTGGCATAGATGAAGCCCAGCGTCGGACCGATGAATGCCAGCGCGCAGTTGCACACCATTGCCGGCTCAATCCACTGCAGCGCTTCGGACTGCCACAGGTATTTGTGATAGTAGGGTGCTTGCACCGCCGTCAGCAGCGAGTCGATGGCCACGTTGGCCACCATCAGCGTCAGCGGCACCAGCACCAACGACAGCAACGCCATTGAGAGGTACTTCTCCCACTTCGAGGCTGGCAGCAGGGCAAAATAGACACCCGTCTTCTTCTTGCCCACATTGGGATAGAGCTGCATGGGCATCATCGAGGCCAGGAAAGCCGACATGAGTACCATCAACATCAGGCGGTAGCCAGCGCCGTGCGGATCCTGCGTCAGGAAGTTCTGGGACAGCACCATCAGCGGCGTGAACGTCAGCTCGGATATCAACACCGCGCCCACAGTGCCGACGCGCGGCGAGCAACGCTTCACGTCGTGCAACACCAGCTGCCCGAAACGCTTTATGTCGAAGGTCTGGCTCATTTAAACAGTTCGTTAATCTGGTTCTTGTTGCGCAACACGGCGTTGAAGAGGGCCTCGATGTTAATCTGGCTCTCCTCGCCGGTAGTGTTGGGTACGACATTCATGTAGCCACCCGGCAGCAGCTCGCTGTAGAGGGCATCCTCGCGGACCTCGCCACCATACTCGAAGAAGAGCTTCTCGGTGATCTTCTGCACCGAGGCATCGAGCAGCACGGCGTTGTGCGAAAGGATAACAATGGGGTCGATGAGATTCTCCACATCCTTCACCTGATGGGTGGAGATGATGATGGTCTTGCCCTCGTCGGCCATCTTGCTGAGGATGCTGCGGAACTGGGCCTTGCTGGGGATGTCGAGGCCGTTGGTGGGCTCGTCAAGCAGGATGTAGTCGGTGCCCAACGAGAGACTGGCGGCGATGAGGCTCTTCTTCTGCTGGCCGAAGCTCATCTCCTTGAACCTGCGGTCGGGCTCCACCTCGAGTTCCTGCATCAGGTGCAGGAAAGTTCCCTGCGAGAAGGTGGAATAGAAGGGAGCCAATTCGTTGACATACTGCTGCGGCGTGGCGTTGTCGGGTAACTGCACCTCGTCGGGCAGGAAGACGATGCGCTGCAACATCGCCGGCAGGCGGTCGTAGCAAGTCATGCCGTCGACGGTGCAGGTGCCCTGACCAGGACGCTGCAGGCCGCAGATGAGTTTGAGCAGCGTGGTCTTGCCCACACCGTTCTCACCCAGCAGACCGTAGATGGCGCCCTGCGGGAAACTCAGGTTGATGTTCGAGAAGACGGAAGTCTTCTTGTAACTGAAGTCAAGGTTTTTGATTTCTATCATAACTGTATTGTTTTATTGTTTTCAATTCATTGGTTGCGGTGCCGTCGGGTAGGCGTGCGATACGAAGATCATAGCATCGTAGAGTACCCCGGGTGTGCCTTTGACGCGGTAGGTCATCGGCAGCAGGGGCATCAGCGGGACATAACCCTCCCCTATCGAACCCATCCACATTCGGCCGTCGATATGTTGACGCAGCGGGGAGTCGGCGGGAACCTTCGAGAAGTCGAGCCAGCTGACGTCATAGCCGCACTCTTTGGAAGCTTTGGCCAAGGGGTCGCAGGAATAGAAGGTGTGGTTGCTGCGATGGGCACGGTTGAAGCCGGAGGGTAGATTGCAGCGCGACTTGCAGAAGTCGGTACCGATGGCGAAATAGCTGTCGCCATACTCGTCGGCGAGCAGGTTGCCCGTGTTCTTACCTGCCGTACCGTAGTCACGCAGGCGTTCAATATGGCCGTTGTGGGCGGAGATGAAGATGCGGCGGTTGCCGCGGGCTTCTTCCTGTGCAAGAATCCAGCGCACGTTGTCGGCCATATAGCCGTCACGCACCGCCAGTCCTTTGTTCATGTCGGCCATCGCCTTGCCGAGCCCGCAGTTCTGGATCAGGATGTCGGCATGGTGCACCGCGCCCGCGGTTCCTTCCATCTGCGCAAGCTCGTTCCTAACTGACGCCACGGCCTCGGCCCACTGCTCCACACTGCATGTATCGTAGGGGCGGCCCATCTCCGTGTTCCACATCTGCTTCAGCGGCGACACATCGACACCCTTCTCCTCGGCTGCCATTACCAGGAAACGGTAGTTGCAATCCATGCTCTGCATGTCGAAGCCATAGAAACGGAGGTCTTCGCCTTCGGCAGCCGCCTCGTTGTACTGGCGCATCCAGTCGATGAGCTGCTCCATTTGCTCCGTATTGTAAAGGGTGAAGCCCAGGGCAACAGCCACATTACCATCGGAGCCCTTGCCGCCGTGGATATAGCGGTTCACCGCCTCGCAGCCGCCATAGTCGGCCTCGAGGGCAAAGGCCCGCACGCCATATTTCTCCACCATCAGCTTGAACACCTCCAGTTTGAGTTGCTGGAACTCGACATTGCCGTGGGTCGCCTCGCCGAGTGCCACGATACGCGTCTGCTCAGGAACGCAGATGTCGTCGACCTTCCCAGCGTACTTGGCGAACTCGTCCGTGTCGGCGCATTTGCCGCCCGTCAAGCCCCCGTAGCGCGAGAAGAGCAGACCAAACGCCACAGCCACCACGGCAAGCAACAGTAGCATTATCAGAAGGAAAACGAGCAGTCTTTTTTTACGTCCCCTATTCATCTCTCAGCAGGATTATTTGTATTTCACTGCGGTTCCGAACACCAGCACCTCGGCGGCCTGCGCCATGATGCTGTTGGTGGTGAAGCGCACACCGAGGATGGCGTCGGCGCCTAGGCGCACGGCATTGTTCACCATGCGTTGGGTGGCTATCTCACGGGCTTTCTCCATCATACCGGTGTAGCTGCCCAGCTCGCCACCCACAATGCCCTTGAGCTGCTGCCCGAGGTCGGCGAACATGTTCTTTGCCTGGATGGTACTGCCGCTGACAATACCGATTTCTTCATAATTGCACCCCTGCAGGGTTTCTACTGTTACTAGTTTCATAATGTTTGTTTTATTATTGTTATATGCTTTGTATTGTGGCTGGACGCTTGCGTCCGGCATCCGGGACTACATCTGCGGCATGCCGCTGCCGGTGTCGGTGGCACCTTGGCGGGCTTTGCTTTCGAGCTCCATCTTGCCGATGCGCCAGGTGAGGCCGAGGCTGACGAAGCGGCTGTCGTACTTGGTGCTGCCGGTGGTCTGGTATGCCGGGGCGGTGGTATTTTCGCCCCATTCGGCCATGCCGAAGATGTCGTTGACGTTAAAGTAGACGCTCATCTTGCGGTCGAAGAAGTCGCTGCTCAGGCCGAAGTCCACACCCTTGTTGGCCACGCTCATGCTGTAGAGGCCCAGGCGGGGCGAGCTATAGTGGGCGTTGGCGAAGACCTCCAGTTTGTTCCACAGTTTGGTCCACACATTGACGCGGGCACTCCACGACCACTTGTTGTCGCTGAAGCCTTCGTAGTTGTAGGCGTAGTTGAACACCGAGGCGTTGAGGCGGACATTGAGGAAGCCCGTGGGACGGTAGGTTATGTTGGCCTCGAGGCCCTCGGTGTGGCTGGAGCCGATGTTCTCCGGACGGGTGTAGTTGACCAGCTGCGTGGCGGGGAAGTAGGCCGGGGCATAGCCGGCATAGGCCATGGTGCCTATCTCATCGGTGTTGGCGCGGAAGTAGGCGCTGAGGTTCAGCATGCCGAAGCCCATGATGTACTTGCTCCAGGCGGCCTCGAGGTTGTGGGTGTAGGACATGCGCAGATTGGGGTTGCCGGTCGAGTAGGAGTAGTCGTCGTAGATGTTGAAGTCGTAGTACTTCGAGAAGTCTTCGCTGTGGGCGAAGCGGCGGGTGTAGCTCAGGCTGTAGGAGGTGAAGTTCTTGGCCTGGTAGCTGAGGTGGATGGAAGGGACAAAGCCCGGGAAGGCGGTATCGATAAGCACGCGGTCGTTTATCCCGGGATGCTCGATATAACCCTGGGCGAAGTCCTCCTCGAAGCGCATGCCGAGCTTGGCCGTAAAGCCGCCCCAGCGCTTCTGCAGCGTGGCATAGGCCGCCACGTTCTGGAAGTCGGTCGCCGCATCGAACGAGCGCAGCGCGATGTTGTCGTAACTTCCCGCAGCGCCCATGGTGTCCATCGTCTGGCCGATGCTGCTGTGCGCATAGCCCAGCGTGGCACCGGCGACCAGCTCGAAGTTGTGCTTCAGCGGGTGCACATAGTCGAGGCTGAGGTTCAGGTGCGGGTTGTGGTTGTAGCTCCCGTCGCGGCGGCGCAGGGTGTCGCGCAGCGGGTCACGGTAGGCGTAGGTGCTGTAGGCGGTGCCCGTGTTGTTCGACGTGTTGCCGTTGAGCGACAGCGAGAGCTTGCGCCCCGTGGTGTCGAAGCGGTGCTCGAGCCAGGCGCCCATGTAGCCGCCCCAGAACATGCCGTCGTCGTTCGAGTGCTCGTAGCGGTATCCGAGGTTGAGGGGCGAGGGGTACTCGTAGTAGTCAAGGTCCATAGTCGTGTGGCTGCGGCCCCAGTAGGGGTAGATGCCGGCCCAGGTGGCCAGGTTGGTCTTTTCGCTTATCTTCCAGTTGAAATTCAGACCAGTGTAGCCTCCGATGTTGCGGCTGCGTATGGTGTCGAAGTGACTCTGATAGCGACTGGTGTCGCCCGCAGCGTCCAGCAGCGTCGACGTGCCGTCGGAGTACATGTTGTGTACAGCGACGTTGGCGTTCACATAGATGTTCATGTCGAACCGCTCGTTGGCATAGACATACGAGGCCCAGGGCGAGAAGCTCGGCATGGTGTTGGCGCGGAAGCCGAGGCTGAGGAATTCGTTGCGTTTCACGGTCTGGTTGGTGACGATGTTGATCACGCCGCCGGTGGTCGAGTAGCGCGCCGATGGGTTGGTGATGACCTCGATGCGCTCGATGGCGCCCGCCGGCAGGGTTTTGATGTACTGCTTCAGGGCCTCCTCGTTCATGTGCGAGGGCTGGTCGTTAATCCAAATCTCGACACTCGAGACGCCGCGCAGCGTGATGTTGCCCTCGGCATCCACCTCCACGCCCGGCGCATTCTGCAGCGCGTCGCTGGCGGTACCGGTCTGGATGGAGGGGTCTTCTTTAGTATTATACATATTCTTTTCGCCATCCATAGCGTAGAGAGGCTTCTGCGCCACCACCTGCACCTCCTCCAAGGTGGTGCCCTGCTGCAGCTCAATCCTAAGATCCTTGATGTCGTCAAGGACTTTTAGGTCTTTTAGAACCGTCAGGTAGCCCACAAACGAGGCCTGCATCAGATAGTCACCCGCCGTCACCTCCTCGATGGCAAAACGCCCGTTGAAGTCGGTGGTGGCACCACGCATGAACACCGTGTCGGCCGGACGCATCAGGGCCACGTTGACGAAAGGCATCGGCTCGCCCGTCTGAGCGTCTACCACCCTACCCTTCACCTGTAGGTTTTGGGCCTTCACTGCCCCTCCGAAGGAGAAAAACACCAGCAGCATCACGGCTGCAATTTTCTGTAACTTACTGTGTGTCATTTTATAATTTGATTATTGTATCGCTGTATTAGTTAACTAGTACACTGCAAAAGTAACACTATTTTTCAAACCACAAAAAAAATATTTTGCCAAAATACAAATTTTAACATTTATTAAGAAATACCGGTGGTGCCAGACCCATATTCACAGATTCAAGAATGCCTTATTCTCAATCATTTACATTACGTTCTTCTCACGTTCTTCTTGAAATCGGGAAGAACGTGAGAGGAACGTGAGAGGAACGCACAACAAAACCGCCTCTCAATCACCCACTTGACAACTTATTTCCCCCGTGGCACAATATTCGGAGGAGATCATCGTTTTTACAATTATTAATTACAATTAATATAATGGAACAAACTTTCGGAAACAATTACGACCATCAGGCCACGGCACGCTTCTTCCGCCGCTGGTGGAAGGTGCTGGCCATCGTGGCTGTGGTGGCCGCGGCGGTGTCGCTCCTGGTGGCGATGCTTATCAAGCCCCTCTACAAGTCGAGCGCGGTGATTTTCCCCACCAACTCGAACCGCCTATCGAAGGCCATCATGGACTACCACTACAGTCTCGACTTCATGGACTATGGCATCGAGCGCGACTGCGAGTATGCCATCCAGATTCTCACCTCGAAGCGTATGCAGCATGCCGTGTGCGAGCACTTCAACCTGATGGAGCACTACGCCATCAAGGGGGCCAACCCGCTGTTCAAGCTGGAGAAGCAGTATAAGAGCAACATCACGGTGAAACGCACCGACTTCCTGGGTGTGGAGATTGGCGTGCTGGACCAGGACCCGCAGTGGGCCGCCGACATAGCCAACTATATGGCCGCCATGTACGACACGCTGTGCCACGAGATACACGCCGACCGAGCAGCCTCGGCCGCCGAGGTGATGAACGGTGTGGTGGGCGCGATGGAGCAGGAGATTGACTCGCTGGACAGGTGCAAAGCGGAAAGTGGAAAGTGGAAAGAGATTTTGATTGCCGACAAGTGCGAGCAGCTGGCCGACCTGCAGACGCGTGCCATGCAGACCAACGTGGACCGCTCGCTCGAGGTGAGCTACAAGTACTTGGTCGACAGCGCCACACCGGCCGACAAGAAGGCCTACCCCAAACGCATGCTCATCGTGCTGGGCGGCATGCTGGGCGCCGTGGTGGTGTGTGTCTTCGGCCTGCTGGTGTTCTGCCCGGAGAAGAAAGAAGAAACTAAGTGTTAAGTGTTAAGTGTTGAGTGTTAAGTGTTGAGTGTTAAGTGTTAAGTGTTAAGTGTTGAGTGTTAAGTGTTAAGTGTTGAGTGTTGAGTGTTAAGTGTTAAGTGTTGAGTGTTAAGTGTTAAGTGTTGAGTGTTAGGTGTTAAGTGTTAAGTGTTAGGTGTTAAGTGTTAAGTGTTGAGTGTTGAGTGTTAAACTGTAAACTGTAAACTTTACCCCATTTCATTCTTAATTCTTCATTCTACATTCTACATTCTTCATTCTTTCGACTCTTTGTATGACAAAAGCCTTCATAAAACGCAACAGAGGTCTTCTGGCAGCATTGCTGCTGACGGCGCTGTTCATCGTGGCCGAAGCCGAGGTGATGTACTGGAAGGGAGGCATCGCGATGGCGCTGGTGCCGCTGGCGCTGCTGGTGGTTTGGCTTTTCTATGTGCGCCTCGAGACGGGCCTGCTGCTGACGGCCCTGCTGACACCTTTCGCCATCAACGTGGCCCTGATGCCCGGCATGGAACTCTCCATGCCCGTCGAGCCCATGATGATACTCTTCAGCTTTTTCTTCCTCTTCCGTATACTAGTTGCCCACAACTACGACTTGAGAATACTGCGGCATCCCGTGTCGGCGCTACTGCTGGCCAGCTTGGCCTGGTGGGTGGTGACAAGCTGTACATCCCGTCTGCCGTGGGTATCGTTCAAGTACTTCCTCTCACGTCTGTGGTTCGTCATACCGTTCTACTTCGCTGCCGTGCAGATATTTCGCAACCGTGAGCGCATCGCCCAATTCTACTGGGCATACGCCATCGGCCTCGGCATCGTCATTCTTATCGCCACAACCAAGACGCTGGGCAACTTCAGCGACCTGCAGACCCTCCACCGCGTGATGCGCCCCTTTTACAACGACCACACGGCCTACGGCTGCGCCATAGCGCTGATGCTGCCGGCGGCCTTTTACTTTTTAGGAGTTAAGGAGACAGGAGACAAGGAGATAAGGCAAAAGCGTCAGTCTAGGTATCGTCTTACCTCCTTATCTCCTTACCTCCTTATCTCCATTATATTAATCGCACTGCTCTGTACCGGTTTGCTCTTCAGCTACTGCCGTGCAGCATGGATCAGCGTTGTGGCGGCGGCAGGCATCTATGTGCTCGTCCGTATGGGCATGAAGGTGAAGTGGATGGTGCTGCTCTTTGGCTTGGGGGTAGGCTTGTTCTTCGTCTACCAGAGTGACGTGCTTTACAAGCTAGGCAAGAACCACCAGGACAGCAGCTACACGCTGGCCGACCAGGTGAAGAGCATTTCCAACATTTCGACCGACGCCAGCAATGTGGAGCGCCTCAATCGCTGGGCGTCGGCCATGCGCCTGTGGAAGGAGAGCCCCGTGTTCGGCGTAGGTCCCGGCACCTACCAGTTCCTTTATGGCAGCTACCAGAAGAGCTACCAACTTTCGACCATCAGCACCAACGCCGGCGACCTGGGCAACGCCCACAGCGAATACATAGGCCCCATGACCGAACAGGGACTGCCGGGCGTACTGCTCGTGGTGGCATTGTTCCTCACCACCTTCGCCACCGGCGTACGAGTCTACCGCACCGCCAAAGACCCCGCCGTAGGACGTATGGCGCTGGCATTCACCCTCTCGCTCTTCACCTACTACGTGCACGGAGTCTTCAACAACTTCCTCGACACCGACAAACTATCGGTCCCCTTCTGGGCCTTCACCGCCGTGGTGGTGGCACTCGACCTGTACTCCGAAAAACGCGAAACGACATGAGAAGATGGGTCATACTCATTCTGCTGCTGGCCGCGATACCGGCTGCAGCACAGGTCTCTCAACGCCATAATTGCTGGGACATCGACGTCGAACTCGACAACACACGTCCGCCCTACCGACAACCACACACCATCGCCACAGCCGACTCGGGGCTGATGCTTGTGGCCATGGCCAAGGAATACATCGGTACCCATTACCGCTATGGCGGCCGCAGTCCCAAGGGGTTCGATTGCGCCGGCTTCGCACTCTACCTCTACCGCCACTTCGGCTATGACCTGCCCGGCTGGAGCGGTGCCCAAGCCAAACTGGGCGTCGAGGTGAACGACACCCGCAACCTTCAAGCCGGCGACCTTGTCTTCTTCGGAGGGCGCCACAGTCACAAGATAGTGGGGCACACCGGCATAGCCATTCAGACCGACCCGTCGACCGGGGTCTTCACCTTCATCCACGCCTCCACCCACGGCGGCGTCATCATCAGCCGCAGCACCGAACCCTACTACGCCCAGCGCTACCTCACCGCCCGCCGGATATTCAAATAAAAGATGATTATTCGTCGCTGGCGTCGCTGATGAAGCGGCGGTAGGCGCTGAAGGTGTTGGCGCGGGAGAGGAAACCGAGGTAGTTCTGCTGGTCGTCGATGACGACAAGGTTATAGCGATTGCTGATGCGGAACTTCTCCACCACATCGCTGAGTGAGTCGCTGGAACGCACCAAGTCGCCCTCGGAGAGGGGATGCATCAAGTCGTCGACAACCATAGTGTCATACACTTCGGTATTGAAAATAATCTTTCGTACGTCGTCCAGCACGATGACTCCCAGAAACTTGTCATCTTCGGAGAGCACGGGGAAGAGGTTGCGGCGCGAGGTCTTGATGGCCTCGACGAGGTCGCGCAGACGGTCGCCACTACGTACAATGACGAAATTATTTTCTATCAAACTCTTCATATCGAGCAGATGCCAAGCGGAGGCATCTTTGTCATGGGTCAACAGGTCGCCCTTGGCGGCCAGCTTGCGAGCATAGATGGAATGACGCTCGAAGGGACTTACGCAGAGATAGGTAACGGCAGACGCTGTCAGCAGAGGTACCAAAAGTCCGTAGCCGCCGGTAATCTCGGCGATGAGGAAGGTAGCCATAAAGGGAGCATGCATGACACCGGTCATCACAGCGGCCATACCCACAAGGGCGAAGTTGGCCGTGCTCTGTGGCGGCAGGCCCAGTTGGTTGCAGAGCATGGCGATGAAATAACCACTCAATCCACCCAAGACCAACGAAGGGCCGAAGGTACCACCCACACCACCGGAGCCGATAGTGGTGGCCGTGGCCACGGCCTTGAGGAGGATGAGCGAGAAGAGGATGCCCAGGGTCACCCACGCGTTGCCTGCCAACGAACGATAGGGTGCACCTGCGAAAAGGGTGTCGGGGTTGCCATGCAACAAAGCGGTGAGCGAAGAATAACCTTCACCGTAAAGTGGCGGGAACACCACCACCAGCACACCCAGCAGAAGACCTCCCAGAAGCATCCGCACCCAGGGGTTGCGGCGCCGGGAGAACCACCCCTCCACATGGTCGGTAACGCGGAGGAAATAGACTGACACGGCGGCACAGAAGACTCCCAAAACAATATAATAAGGCAACTGTGACAGAGCGAATTGTCCGTCAACAGTAAACGTAAACTGCACTCCTGTACCCATCAGGAAATAGGCCACCGTGGAGGCTGTCAAAGCTGCTATCAGAAGAGGCAAAGCCGTAGTGGCGGTAAGATCGAAAAGGAACACCTCGAGCACGAAGAGTATGCCCGCCAGAGGAGCCTTGAAAATACCGGCGATGGCGCCTGCGGCGCCACATCCCAGCAGCAGACGCACGCTCTTGGGCGATAGGCGGAACCAGCGGCCTACATTGCTGCCGATAGCCGAGCCCGTGGAAGCGATGGGAGCCTCGAGACCCACACTGCCGCCGAAGGCCACCGTAAGGGTGGATGCCACCAGCGAAGTCCACATGTTCTTGGCCGGCAATTTAGAGCGGTTGCGGCTGATGGCCAGCAACACGCTGGGCAAACCATGACCGATATCGCCACGCACCACGTACCTCACAAACAAGATGGTCAGGAAGATACCAATCAGCGGAAGGAAAAAGATGATGACTAGCTGCCAATTACCGGTTGTCACTTGCCAGTTGCCGGTTGCCAAACGGGTCACCAACGCACCGGCATAGTGCACCAATGTCTTCAGCACCACGGCCGCCAATCCCGACAGCAGTCCCACCACGACAGCCAGCAGGAGCAACATCACCTGCTCGCTCACATGGCGCAGACGCCAACGGTGTATCGACATATAGAGGCTCATCTTTTTTCAAAAAAATCGGGTGCAAAGATACGAAAAATATTTCACTTGCGTTATTTCTCAATAAAATTTGTAAGAAAAGATATGAAGAAGACTCTTTTTATCGGCACATTAGCAGCCATCGCTATGACCTCGTGTGTCTCGCTCAGCGAACACGAAGACCTGCAAAACAAATACGACCAGACTTCGCGACAGTACAGCCTCACTCAGCAGGAGCTCATCGAACTCCGCGAGGAAAACGCCTCGCTGTCACGGCAAAACCAGTCGCTCAACAACGACTATACCGACCTGGCCCTCGCCAAGAACGCCTCCGACGCCCGCGTCGACAGCCTGAACCGCCGCATCGAGCAGATGACGCAACACTATGATACCACCATGGAGAACTACATCCAGGAGGTGGCAGGCAAGAGCCGCGACCTCACCCGCGCACAGAACCTCCTCACCGCCCGCACCAAAGAGCTGGCCGACAAGGAACGCGAGCTGCAGGCACGTCAACAGGAGCTGCAAGAACAACAAGAGTCGTTTAATCTGCAACGCAGCGAATTCACCAACAAGGAGAAAGAGCTCCTTGCCAAGCAACGCCAGTTGGAGCAAGAGGAGGCCATCACCCGTGCCCAGCTCGAAGCCAAGGAGCGCGAGCTGGAAGCCGTACGCAACTCCGTCACCAAAGCCCTCACCGGCTTCGCCGACAAAGGCTTGAAAATTGAGACCAAGGACGGCAAAGTCTATGTCTCGATGGAGAACAAACTCCTCTTCCCCTCAGCCAGCTGGACCGTCAGTAAAGAAGGCGTCAACGCCATCAAAGAGTTGGCCAAGGTGCTTGAGAAAGACTCCTCACTCAATATTATGGTTGAAGGCCATACCGACAACGACGCCTACCGCGGCTCGACTGCCGTCAAGGACAACTGGGACCTCAGCGTGATGCGCGCCACCGCCATCGTCAAACTGCTCATCCAGAACGGGCCCGCCATCAACCCCGCCCGCATCGAAGCCTGCGGCCATGGCGAATTCGCCCCCAAGGTGCCCAACACCAGCGCCGAAAACAAGGCCATCAACCGACGCACTGAGATTATCCTCACACCCAACCTCGACAAACTGCTGCAGGAAGTGGGCAACTAACCTCCTCGCAAGCACCCTCAACCCCAAGGCCTCCCCATCCGGAGGCCTTTTTCATTAAATCTTTTTTCGCACATAATCGATAAAATGTGTATCTTTGCAAGGATTAATGTGCGTACGCGCACGCGCAAATCGCACATACTAAAGTAGATGAAAATAACAAACAATATAAAAATGAAGAAAAACACAGTCAGAAGCGTCGTATTCCGTCTTTGTATGGCGGCGCTGTTGGCCATGGCCCCTGCGGTCCATGCCCAGCAGCTTGAACCGCTGCCGGTGCCTGCCGTAAGCACCGATACACTGATGAAGCACATCGTCGAACTCGCATCGGACTCCTACCAGGGGCGCCTGTCAGGCACTCGTGGGCACGAGCGCGCCATGGCCTACGTGGAGCGCGTGCTGGAAGGCTACGGCATGAAAGTTGAGGAGCAGCAGTTTCCCATCGAGTGCAACGAGATTGAGAACTGCAAGTTCAACATCTACACCCCCGGCAGCAAGGAGCGCCGCTACTTCACGCTGGGCAACGAGTTCTGCTGCGCCGGCATGACGGGGCGCGGCTACGTGGACGCACAGATGGTCTTCGTGGGCTACGGTGTGGACAATAACATCTTCGACGAGTACAAGGGTGTCGACGTGCAGGGCAAGATTGCCGTCGTGCTGACCGGCACGCCGGAATGGCTACCCGGAAGCGTGGCCGAGAATTACACGCAGCTGCGCGACAAGGCCCGCACCGCCGAGCGCCACGGCGCCATCGGCCTGCTGGCCATCAACGTAAGCCCCAGCTGCCTCAGCTACGAGCCCCAGTGTCGCATTTATTGTGGTGAGTTGCCCCACATGGCCACCTTCCCCATCCTGCAGCTGACCATGGACTGCGGTCGCGAGCTGCTCTCCACCGAGTCTGCCGACCTCGATGCCGCCATGCAGGCCATCGCTTCACAGCGCACCTGCTCGTTTGCTCTGCTGAAGAAGGCCGAGATTGACGTCAACGCCATCTATCGCTCACGAGCCCGCACCGCCAATGTGCTGGCTCGCCTTGAAGGCAGCGACCGCACATTGCGCCGCGAGGTGATTGTCGTGGGCGCTTCGCTAGACGGCCCCGGTCTGCAGGGCGAGACCACTCTCTTCCCCGGCGCCGACATCAACGCCTCGGGTGTGGCGGCGGTGCTCGAGGTGGCCCGCATCCTCAGCCAGAGCGGCTACAGTCCCAAGCGCAGCGTGCTCTTCGTCCTCTTCAGCGGCGGCGAACAGCAATGGCTCGGCTCGCGCGAATTCATAGCGCAGTATTCCAAACTGAACAACGTGGAGGCCTTCCTCAACGTACAGAATATCGGCGGCGGCGACAGCTTGGTGGTGCTGGGCGACAACCGCTACCCCACCCTCTGGGAGATATGCCACTCGCACGACACGGCCGTCTTCCGCCATTACATGGCTGTCAACGCTGAAAAGACCAATCCGCGTGGCGACGCCCGCGCCTTCGACAACCACCGCATCCCCTCGCTGGTGGTAACCACCCTCAACGGGCTGCAGCACAACCACGTGAGTTCCGACATCTGGGAGAATATCGACCGCAGCATACTCACCAAAGCCTCGCAACTGCTCCTCGAGACCGCCGCCGAGCTGGCCGACGGCCGCTACCAGGGCCGCAGTCCCAAGAGCAAAGGCAACCGTTACTACCACAATTACTAATCGACAACCATGTGGTCACTATATAAAAAAGAACTCTCCAACTTCTTCTCGTCGCTCATCGGCTATCTGACGATAGCGGTATTCCTGGTGCTCACCGGATTGATGCTGTGGGTGCTGAAAAGCGACTTCAACATCCTCGACTACGGCTATGCCGGCATGGACGGCCTCTTCCTCATCGGCCCGTTCCTCTACCTCTTCCTCATCCCCGCCATCACCATGCGCTCGTTGGCCGAAGAGAAACGTACCGGCACCATCGAGATGCTCATGACTCGTCCGTTGAGCGACTGGACCATCGTCTTTGCCAAATTCCTGGCTTCTTGGACCCTGGTACTCATCTCGCTGCTGCCGACGCTGGTATGCTACGTCAGCGTCTATACCCTTGGCGACCCCGTGGGCAACATCGACACGGGCAGCGTCGTCGGTTCCTACATCGGATTGCTCCTGCTGGGTGGCGCCTTCGTGGCCATTGGCCTCTTCTGCTCTTCGCTGACCAACAACCAGATTGTGTCGTTTATCCTTGCAGCCCTGCTCTGTGCCATTGCCTACCTGGGCTTCGAGAGCCTGTACAACATGGGCATCCTGGGCGACGCCGACCTCTTCGTGAAGCGCCTCGGCGTGCGGCACCACTACGAGAGCATCAGCCGCGGCGTGATTGATTCGCGCGATGTGGTCTACTTCCTCTGCGTCATGGCGCTCTTCCTGATGGCCACCCGTCTGGTGCTGCAGAGCCGGCAGTGGGGCGGCTGGGCGAAGCGGCGCAGCCTCAAACGCAGCCATTGGCTCGAGATGGGGGCCACAGTGGCCATCATCATCGCCGTCAGCATCATCAGCAACTACCTTTTCCTACGAGCCGACCTCACCTCGGAGCGCCGCTACACCCTCAGCAAAGCCACCAAGCAGATGCTGAAGAAGATTGATGAACCGGTGCTGTTCCGCGTCTATCTGGAGGGCGAGTTCCCCGCCGACTTCAAGCGGCTGCAGAACGAAACCAAGGAGATGCTCAACCAGTTCCGCGCCTACAACCGCAACATCGAGTACGAATTCGTCAATCCCAACAACTTCGACAGCCGCGAAGAGCAACAGGTCTTCTATCAGAAACTGTCACAGAAGGGCATCCAGCCTACACAGATACAGATGGCTACACGGGGCGGCACCACGACACAGATCATCATCCCTGCCGCCGACGTCTTCTACCGCGGCAACGAAACCTCGGTGCAGCTCATACAGAACCAACGCTATGTGAGTGATGCCGACCTGCTGAACAACTCCATCCAGAACCTCGAATACGTGCTCTCAAGCGCCATCCGCGCATTGGCCCGCGGCGAGAAGCGGCAGATAGGCTTCTTGCAAGGCCACGGCGAGATGAACGGACCCGTGCTCTACGACATACAGCGTGCGCTGCAGGAATACTACAGCCTCGACTACGTCACCATCGACGGACAGATACAAGCCCTCACGGCCCACCACCGTAGCAGCACCGACACCACGAAGTATGAGTTCTACAACCTCTACGACCTGCTTATCATTGCCAAGCCCACTCAGCCTTTCAGCGAGCAGGACCAGTACATACTTGACCAGTACATCATGTACGGCGGAAAGGTGCTCTGGCTTGTCGACGCCCTCGACGCCGACCTCGACAGCCTGGCCAACCGGGGCCAGATGATGGCCACCCGCTATCCGCTGGGGCTCGACGAGATGTTCTTCAACTACGGCGTGCGCCTCAACCCCAACCTGCTCATGGACATACGCTGCCGGCCTATCCCCATCCAGGTGGGTCTCGTCGGCGAGAAGCCACAGTACCGCTTCTGCCCGTGGTACTACTTCCCCGAGATAGTGCCGCTGACCGACCATCCCATCGTGCGCAACCTCGACCTTATCAAGAGCGACTTCGTCGGCAGCATTGACCTCATCGACAACGACATCCGCAAGACAGTACTGCTCTCCACCTCTGAATACACCCGACTGAAGAGCGCCCCCGCCATGATTGACCTCAGCGAGGCGCAGGCCGAACCCGACCGCCGCCTCTTCACAGCCGGCAGCCTGCCGGTGGCAGTGCTCCTCGAGGGCGAGTTTCGCTCGGCTTGGCGCAACCGGCTGTCGCCCGAATTCACCTCGCAGGCCGCCATGGGCTTCCGCGAACAGAGTGAGGAGAACAAGATGATTGTCATCTCCGACGGCGACATCATCCGCAACCGCTTCATGGCCGACGACGGAGCCGTGCTGCCGCTGGGCTACGACTATTTCACCCAGACCCAGTATGGCAACCGCGACCTCATCCTCAACGCCGTCAACTACCTCGTCGGCGACGAAGGCATGATGGCTTCGCGCTCCCGCAGCGTCCGCCTTCGCAAGCTCGACGTGATGAAAGTCCACGAGCAGCGCACCCTCTACCAAGTCATCAACATTGTCTGCCCCTTGGTGCTGCTGGCTGCCGCCGGCGGTGTCATCGTGCTGGTCAGACGCAACAAATACAGAAAACAGAAATGAAGAAACGCAACATCATCCTTGTCGCAGCAGTGGCCGTCGTGACCATCGTGGCGCTGGTCATAGCGCTGCGGGGCTCGCGCAAGTCCACCTTCCCCCAAGACTACCACATCGAAGACACGGCTTCCATCACCCGCATATTCATAGCCGACAAGCAGAACCAGCATGTACTACTCAGCCGCACTACCGACAGCACCTGGCTCGTCGACAACCAGTACACAGCCAACAAACCCATGGTCGACCTGCTGCTTGAAACGCTCAACACCATGCGCATTCGCCAGCAGGTGAACCGTGCTGCCGTGCCCACCATCAACAAAGATCTCGCCGCCCACGCCATCAAGGTCGAAGTCTACCAGCGCAAGCCCTTCATCAACTGGTTTGGCGGCCGCCTCAAACTCTTCCCGCACGAGAAACTCAGCGCCACCTATTTCGTGGGACGCGAGACACAGGACATGATGGCCTCCTACATGTACCGCAAAGGAGACAAGGCGCCCTACGTCATCCACATCCCCGGCTTCCGCGGATTTCCCACACCGCGTTTCGTCACCGACCCGCTCAAGTGGCGCAGCCACACCATCGTCGACCTCAACGTCCGACAGATTGAGCGTGTAGAGCTGACCATTCCGGAGATGCCTGACGAGAGTTTCGCCGTGCAACGCGAGGGCGAAGGCTTCTGCCTCGAACTGCAGAACGGCCAGCGCGCCGCAGGCTTCGACACCGCCCGTGTGGCCCAGATGCTCTCCTGCTTCACCTACCTCAACTTCGATGAGTTTGCCGCCATCGTGCCTAACAGCTTTGCCGACAGCTGCGTCAGCGGCTCCCCGCGCACCATCCTCCGCATCACCGACACCGCCGGCCAGACCCACGAAATGCGCACCTTCATCAAATACAACAACCCGGACGACGTGCTCGCCATGCCCGACCCCGAGATGTACGAGACCTTCGACCTTGACCGCCTCTACGCCATCGTCGACAACCGCGACACCGTGCTCATCCAGTACTTCATCTTCGACAACATCCTGCAGCCCGCCAGCTACTTCCTGGGGCACGACAAACAACACATAGCCCGATGAAGCCCCTGATACTCATTACCAACGACGACGGCTACGCGGCCCGTGGCATCCAAGCGCTCACCGAAGTGGCAAGGGAGTTCGGCGAGGTAGTGGTCATGGCTCCTGCCCAGAACGCCTCGGCCAAGAGTCTCAGCCTCACCACAAAGGTGCCCATACGGGTGCGTGACATACGTCAAGAGGAAGGGCTCAGCAGCTACGCCTGCGACGGCACCCCCGTCGACTGCCTCAAGCTTGCCGTCGAGCATTTCTGTCCCCGCCGTCCCGACTTGGTGCTCAGCGGCATCAACCACGGCAGCAACAGCTCCATCAACATCCTTTACAGCGGCACCATGGGCGCCGTGCTTGAAGCCACCACCCTTGGCTTCCCCGCCATCGGCTTCTCGCTGCTTCACCACAGCCCCGACGCCGACTTCGAGCCCTCGCAGCCCATCGTGCGCCACCTCGTCAGCCATGTCCTCGACCACGGCCTGCCGCCCGACGTCGCACTCAACGTCAACATCCCGCGCCTCGCCTCCGCCGACATCAAGGGCATACGCCTCTGCCGCCAGTCGAAGGCCCAGTGGCGCGACAGTTTCGAGAAGCGCATCGACCCCCTGGGACGCCCCTACTGGTGGCTCACCGGCAAGTTCGTATGCGACAACCCGACAACCGACAGCGACGAATGGGCACTCGCCCACGGCTACGTCTCCGTGGTCCCCATCCATACCGATTACACCGACTTTCCTGCCCTCGAAAGCCTGCAAAGCATACAACAATTCTGAATGAAACGATTCTTCACACAAGACACCATCCTGGTGGGCCTCGTGGCGGGCCTCGGAGCCGAACTGCTCTTCTGCCTGCTGCTGGCCGCCGGTCTGCTGGTGGCCGGACAATGGCCGCCCACACCCAACCAGATACGTTGGTTCGGAGGCATGTTCATCCCCCTGCTGCTCATCCTGCGGGCCTACGCCAAACCCAAACGGTACATCGCCGTCACCAAGACCCTCGCCACCATACTCTTCGTCACCTTCGTGGCCTTTATGTTCTACCTCCTCAGCAGCCACACCCTAACCCTTACCCCCCAACCGTAAACTGTAAACTTTAACCCGTAAACAAGTACATTTGTCTTTAACTTCCAGTGAGCGAAGCGAACGATAACTTCTATAACTTCTTTAACTCCCCCCAAAAGTAAACTGCAAACTGTAAACTTTACCCCCACCCAGTGAAATACTACCTCATAGCCGGCGAAGCCTCGGGCGATCTCCACGGTGCCAACCTCATGCGGGCGCTGCGTGAGCAGGACCCAGATGCGCAGTTCCGCTTCTGGGGTGGCGACCTCATGGCCGCTGTCGGAGGAATTCCCGTACGCCACATCCGCGACCTCGCCATCATGGGCTTCGTCGAGGTGGTGGCCCACTTGGGCACCGTGCTGGGCAACATCCGCTTCTGCAAGCAGGACATCCTCGACTACCGACCCGACGTGGTGGTGGGCATCGACTACCCGGGCTTCAACCTCAAAATCGAGGCCTGGGCCCACAAGCAGGGCTTCAAGACCGTTCACTATATCTCCCCCAACCTCTGGGCCTGGAAGAAAGGTCGCATCAAAGGCATGAAGAAAAGCCTCGACCGCCTCTGCTACATCCTGCCCTTCGAGCAACGCTTCTTCGCCGATAATGACATGCAGCAGGCCCTCTATGTAGGGCACCCCCTGCTCGACGCCGTCAAGGACAGCCTCTTCGAACCCGCCTTCGGCGGCAACTGTCCTGTAATCGCCTTGCTGCCCGGCAGCCGCCGGCAAGAGCTGAAGAAAAACCTCCCGCTGATGGTGCAGCTGGCCGACCGGCATCCTGAATACCGCTTCATCGTGGCCGGCATGAGTCTCATCGGCCACGAATTCTACGACACCCTGATTGCCAAGCGCTCAGACACCAAGGCATTCAAGCAATCAAGCAATCTCGAGGTAGTCTACGACCAGACCTACCCGTTGCTCGCCTCGGCCTATGCCGCCATCGTGTGCTCCGGCACCGCCACCCTCGAGACAGCCCTCTTCAACGTGCCCCAGGTGGTCTGCTACCGCGCCAACCCCATCTCTGTCGCCATCGCCCGACTCATCGTCAGCCGTCGCATCAAGTACATCTCGCTGGTCAATCTCATTGCCGACGACACCATCGTCACCGAACTCATCCAGGGCGACTTCAACCCCACCCGGCTCGAAAAGGAATTCCAACTCATCACAAGCGACAACGCCAACCGCACACGCATGTTCACCCAATATGCCCACATGCGGGACCTCCTCTCCGGAAGCGGCGCAAGCAAACGCACGGCTCAAACCATCATCGACCTCGTCAAATGAAACGACTGCTGCTCATACTACTGCTCCTCCTCACCGTCCACGCCGCCTATGCCGACCGCGTGCGCGTACGCCTCTACAGCAACACCCAGATCACCACCCTCAACGTCTCGTTCGACCTTGGCACCTACAACCTCTATGCCGACGGCGGCCAACTGCTCGAAGACATGGTGGGCGAAGGGCGCTCGGTGCTCATCCGACCCGAGGGAGGACGGCTGCATGTGAGCGTCAACTCCGACGACTATGGCACCTTCACGTCGCTGCGCCTCGAGGCCACCGACACCGCCTGCATCCTCTGTCTTAATCCCGAGGGGTGCAAACAGCGCACCTACGAGGGCAACCTGGAGGTCACCCCGCTGAAAGGCGGCAAGCTACTGCTCGTCAACGAGGTGGAGTTCGAGACCTATATCGCCGGAGTGGTGCAAAGCGAAATCTACGGCAACCAGAGCGACATCTTCCGCATCCAGGCCATCATCAGCCGCACCTGGGCCCTGCGC